>NZ_JBYTCJ010000010.1:0-153350 GCF_058790155.1 Neobacillus sp. FW104-15D2 | reverse complement strand
AAGCATAAAAAAACCTCCTCTAATATAATGAATTTGAGGAGATTTTATAAAATTCTTACCATTTTGTCCATTGACAATCGACTTTATCAACAGACTGGGACCTTTGAAAAGGTCCTTTTATTTTGTGCTATGCACGATCCCTGTATTTCTAAGTTTGTAAAATTTGATAAGATTTTTTACAGTTACTTTAACAACTGAATAGAGAGGGATAGAAATCAGGATCCCTATAAATCCGTATATTGATCCTGCTACCAAAAGAATAAGAATGACCGTTAGCGGATGAAGGTCCAGCCTTTTTCCCATGACTCTTGGGGTTATCAAATTTCCGTCAATCTGCTGAGTAATAATAGCTACAATAATGACCTTTACGGCCATAAAAGGATTCATTAGAAGACCTACCAGGACAGCGGGAACTATTCCAATTATGGGGCCCAGAAAAGGAACAATTGTCATGAGCATGGCGAATATGGCTAGCAGCATGCTGTTTTTTAAACCGATAATTAAAAACCCGATGAAAAGAAGAATTCCGTCTGACAAGGCAATGATCATTTGGCCAACAATATAAGTAGAAAGTGTTTTATCGATATCTAGCAGAATCCTATTTCCCTCCATTACATGGTCCTCAGGAAGGCGGGTTAATAGAGAAGGCCTGATTTTTTCATCATCTTTAAGCAAATAGAAAACGATGAAAGGAACAACTACAAGTACGCTTGCGATGCTTGTTATGATTTTAATAATAGATGTTACATTCGTTTGAACAAAATGGAAGAATGATCGGGAATATTTATTGACCGTCTGTTCCAATTTATCTACTGAAAAGCTGCCAATGCTATTATGACCTAAAACTTTTTTAGACTGATCCGAGATTTTTTCCACTTTTTCAGGGAATTGTTTGGTAATGTTTTGGACTTCACCTGAAATAGGAGCTCCGGCCAGGTGGAAGAATAAATAGGCAAGTCCGAAGAATAGCAGGAACACAATAAGAATACTGATATTTTTATTCACATATCTTGCCAGGAAACCGACAATAGGCCGTAAAATATAATAAAAAAGTCCGGAAATGATTAGCGGAAAGAAAATCGTCGCTATTAACTTTTGAAATGGCCACAGGAAGTAATCTATTTTTCCCAGCATGTAGATAATGAATAAGACTAGCAAAGTACCAGTCGCATATTTAAAAAACGGTTTATGAATCCACAAATCCCATCCCTCTTTCCCTCAATCCCTTTATAGGGTGTATGCACTATTTTCTATCCCAAAATGGATGTTATTAAACAAAATACCGTAAAATCCAAACTTATCTGCCAATTAAGTAACCATTTTTTTAAAAAGAAGGCCTTGGTAAATCTCTATTGAGGAAGGCAAGGGAACAGATAATTTGGCGTATAATTCCATTTTTGAGCGCACAAGGAAAGCATCCGAGAATTTTCACCGCAAGAAGGGAATACTTTAGTACAAAGTTTAAAATATAAGAAAAAGGATGGCAGCTTGTTGATTGCCATCCTTTTTCTATCATTAAGCTAAATGATCTGAGTCCACGTGAAGCTGGTTTTTAGCCAGCCATTTGTGATAAAAATACTCGCCAGCGGCAACTACTAAAGATGCTGCAAATGCTTCACCAAATGTATCATTGTAGCCTAGCATTTTCATACCGCCCCATACAACAATCAATGAAATAACAAAATCTCCTATCGTGGCTGCAATATTTCCCATCTTTGGAAGGACCATTAAATCCCCGGTAAGATAAGCAAGGAACAGAAGAACTAAACCTATTAAGGTAGAATCCAAAAAGGAAACATCATTAATTAAAGTAAGCACTATCCACATAACCGGAAGAACCAGCATAGCTTTGAATCCTAATGCTTTACCGTGATTCATATTTTTGCCTCCTTTGTTTGAGATATATCTAATATTTATCCACGTATGAAAGTTATAAACTAGAAAAATAAAGAGAAAATAGTGGAACGTCTACCATTTTATTTTTTAAACATTAGATGGGAGTGAGCGTGGGTATCTATATGTATGGACATATGGAGCTGGATACCTTGGTAAAAAATACTTTCCACAAGAAATATAAATGAGATTCATACACTTGATAAGATCATTTTCCATAGTTTCATAGACTCCCATATACTTCTAATGGTGCTGTTGAAGCAAAATATGCATTACAAAAAAGACGGCCTGGAATGACCCAGGCCGTCTAGTTATTAATAGTACACTTTTAATATTGCATAGCTCCAGCATAAGTTAATGTCGAGACAAGTAACACTTATGTGCTCCTGCACCAGCTTATTCCAAGAAACTGCTGTTCAGCTCGTCAAAAAGCTTCAGGATGCAAGGTTGTCAGTCAGAAGTTTCGCTGAACGGGCGTTTGTGCTTTTCTTAATGCCCCGCTTCAGCAGAGTCTACGTGTCGAACGTGAGCATGGTTTAATGAAATGAATACTACTGAAAGGGCAACAAAGATTGCACCTACGATGAAAGGCATTGAAGGATTATACCATTCCGCCATTTTACCAGCAAAGTAAGGGGCGATGGCACCGCCGATAAATCGCAGGAAGCTGTAGGCTGCGGATGCAGTTGAACGTTCAACAGGAGCGGCGTTCATAACAGCTGTTGTGATCAAAGTGTTGTTATTACCGAGCAGAGCGCCCGCCGCAATAACGGCCGCAATAACGACCCATTGTGTTGACGTCCAAATTCCCATTGCCAAAAGAAGAAGGGCAAAGAGGGATAGCATAACTGCCATTGATTTTACGGTTCCAAATTTTCGCTGAAGCACTGGTGCCATAAAAACAGAAGTCGCTGCCAACAAGATTCCCCAGCCGAGGAAGACAAAACCCAAACCATGTTCATCAAGCCCCATAACAAAAGGAGCATAGGCTAGCAGGGTGAAAAACCCAAAGTTATAAAGAGCGGCACCGATTCCAAAGACTAAAAGCGAGCGATGCTTCATCGCGCGGAAAGGATCTTTTAATGATGTTTTCGCTTTTGTAGCATTTGTACCAGTGGTTTTTGGCATAAGAATGGCTAGACTTATAAATGCAACGATCATTAATGCAGCAACCCCTAGGAAAGGTCCCCTCCAGGACATTCCTCCAAGCCATCCGCCAAGCAAAGGACCTACAGAAATACCAAGCCCTATGGCAGCTTCATATAAAATAATCGCTTTTGCTGTACCGCCGGAAGATAAAGAAACAATGGCTGTTAAAGCAGTTGCAACAAAGAGTGCATTTCCAAGCCCCCATCCGCCCCGGAGGCCAACCAGTGTCCAGATATCATTTGAAAGTCCCCCAAGACCAGAAAATATAGCTATAATAACAACACCTGTCATTAAGGTACCTTTAATACCAAGTCTGGATGAAATAGCCCCGGTAATAAGCATGGCCACTGCCATAACAGCATTGTAGCTGGTAAACAGCAGAGTTACTTCACTATGGCTGGCGTTAAGCTTCTGGGCAATGGCCGGTAAAATGGGGTCTACCAGGCCTATCCCCATAAAAGCAATGATAGAGGCGAAAAAGACTGCCCAGACTGCTTTTGATTGTGTTCGGGTGCTTTCTTTTTCTGCAGCACCCGTTTTCTGAGCAGTTATTGTTTTAGGTGTTGATGACATTCGTTATTCCCCTTTGTTTTTAATTTTAGTTACTAAATCTTTGAAGCTATTAAACTTTAATTATCTTAAAGCAGCGATTTAAAGGAATGCCTAATGACATCACCGCGGCTGATGATCCCAACTAGTACTCCATTTCGCTCGACAGGCAATTTTTTATTTGCCGCTTACCTAAAAGGGCGGCAATATTTTCGATACTTTCATTCCATTGGACCTTCATAATCTTCTTTTTAGCAATTTCCATTACATTTAGATCAAGCAGTCTGCGTTCTCTTTCTTCAAATTCCACCTCATCTCCCATAATGACAAAGGCGTAATAAAAAGAATCGACTACACGGTCTTCATGGCGGCCGATATAACGCATAATATCACCGTCACTGATATATCCAACAATCTCATTTTTATCATTGACGACCGGCAGACCGCTAATGCGGTAGTCAATAAATTTTTCAATAACGGAGCGGACTGTATCACTGTCCTTTACTTTGTGGACCTGAGTAATCATAAAATCTTGAGCTTGCATAAAACCCTCCTGGGAATAATCCATTATCTGGTTTAATTGTGTTACAAAAGGATATGATTGTATTATACAACCACTTATTAACATGTCAATAGTATTTTTGAAATATGGCTGGTGTTACATAATAAAAGCTATATGTTATGATGAAATCAAGAAATTGAAATTGTGAGGTAGTTAGTATGAACGAAAAAACGCTGGAGACCATTGAACTCGAGCTGGCCGTTATAATCCGCCGAACAACATCAATAACCACCCGAAATAAGCTGGGAAACCTCGACCGTTCTGCCTATTTATTGCTTCAAAGAATTGTGTCACGCGGTTCAGCTGGTGTAAAAACTTTGGCTGATGAATTTCAGCTTGATATATCTACTGTAAGCAGACAAGCAGCAGCACTGGAACAAAAGGGGTATGTATATCGTATTCAAGATCCTCTGGATGGAAGATTTCATACCTACGAGATTACAGAATTGGGAAGAAAAGAGTGGGCGGAAGCCAAACAAGCCAGGATAAAAAGGGTTTCAGAGCTTTTGCAAAAATGGACTAAAGAGGAAAAGGAAATGTTCGGAAAACTTTTGGAAAAATACAATCAATCCTTTTTTGAATAGGCTTTTAAGCCGACAAGAACACAGGGTTATGTCCATATGGGGCTTGCCAGTTCCTTCGCTAAAGAGAAGGAATTGCCCATTTTTAAAAATCCATAAAATATATACCAAATGAAGCTGGGCCAGGAAGCCTGAGCTTTTTTTTGTTTATTTAGTGTATTTCTTCCTGAAGATATTGACAGGAAAAGCGGATTTGAAATATAGTTAAACAGTTGAATTATTCATGTGTTTAACTATTAATAAGGGGGGATGCAAAGGGTGGATAAAAAGCTGATTCAGGAACTCATAGATCGTTATGTAAATGTGTCCTTTAAAGTTACAAAGAAAGCTGAAACCCTGATCAAAGAGCAGATAGGAAATGACCTGACCAATGATCAGCATTATATGCTGCGCTACATACACCATGCCGAAAAATGCACTTCTTCTGAGCTTGCAGAAGCTTTTGATGTTAATAAAAGTGCAATTACCGCAATCATTAACCGGCTGGTTGAAAAAGGTCTTATAGACAGAGAAAGGGACGAATCAGACCGTCGTGTAGTTTATTTAACCTTATCCCGATCGGGGGCTGATTTATTTGAAAAAACGGAGAAGAGGATTCACAAGCTGGTTGAATCCATCATTACCAAGTTCGACAGAGAAGAGATAACAGGGTTTATTGTAACTTACGAAAAGCTATCAGAGATGCTTCAAAAAATGGAGAAGGAACAGCTGGGAGAGTGAATGTATGAAAGCAATAATAAAAGGAAAATGGTTTGTCCTATTAGTATGGGCGGCTATTCTTTCAATTTTAATTACTTTGGCACCTAATATGGAGTCTCTTGTGCGTGATAAGGGACAGATCAAGGTTCCGGATGGATATTCATCTACATTGGCAGGAAAGATATTAAAAGACGTTCAATCAAAGGAGAACAAAGGCAAAGATGTTCAGACAGCCCTTGTTTTTCATAGTAATAAAAAATTAACTGACGATGATTTGTCCGCTGCTGAAAAAGCTGTTAACAAACTTGAAAGTCAGCAGAAAAAGTTGGGTATTACTTCTATCATCAGCCATTTCAAAGAAAAGCAATTGAAGGATGAGCTTGTTTCGAAAGACGGAAAAACCATTCTTGTTTCATTGAAGATTTCGGCTGAGGGAAGGGAAGCAAAAGAGATTTCCAGCGAGCTTTATCAATCTATTAAAGATTGCAAACTTGAACATTATTATACTGGAAGCTGGATGATTGATGAGGATCTCGTTAATAATTCACAGGATGGCCTGAAAAAGACGGAAGGGATTACAGTAGTATTTATCCTGGTAATATTGCTCCTCGTATTCCGGTCCGTAATTGCTCCGCTGATTCCGTTAGTTACGGTCGGTATAAGCTATCTGGCATCACAGTCGATTGTTGCTATGCTAGTGGATAAGGCCAATTTTCCGCTGTCTAATTTTACACAGACCTTCCTTGTTTCCGTTCTTTTTGGGATAGGAACAGATTACTGTATTCTATTGTTAAGCCGCTTTAAGGAAGAAATGAATCATCATGAAACTGTTGGAGATGCCATTATCGAAACATATCGGACCGCCGGTAAAACGGTTTTCTTTAGTGGGCTTGCAGTAATGATTGGTTTTGCTTCAATAGGTTTTTCTACCTTTAAACTCTATCAATCTGCATCTGCAGTCGCGGTTGGAGTAGCCATTTTATTATTGGCATTGTTTACGGTTGTGCCCTTTTTTATGTCTGTGCTTGGACGGAGGCTTTTCTGGCCAGCGAAAGGCAAGCTGGAGCATCGTGACAGCAAGCTTTGGGGTACTGTCGGTGGATTCGCTCTTGCCCGCCCGCTTATAGCGCTCATTATCGTTGCCGTTATTTCGGTACCTTTCCTGTTTACCTATGATGGAAAGCTATCTTACAACTCACTTGAGGAAATCGGCGATAATTTTAACTCGATTAAAGGATTTAATATTGTTTCAGATTCCTTTGGACCTGGCGAATCTATGCCTACTCAGGTGGTAATAAAAAATGATGAAAAAATGAACTCATCTGAATACATTGCCTTAGCAGAACAAATCAGCCAGGAATTAAAAAAAGTAGATAATGTCTCTGTCGTAAGATCGGTAACACGCCCAACCGGCGAACCGATTGATGACTTATATATTTCGAAACAGGCTCAAACACTGGGAAGTGGTTTGGGAAAAGGAAATGATGGAATCAAACAAATCAGCAGCGGTCTTAACCAGGCCGGTTCACAAATGGGGGCTTCTGCTCCAAAGTTAAAGGAAGCAACATATGGAATTGGAAGCCTTATTGATGGAACTAAACAGCTGAAGGATGGAATGGTTCCATTAAAAACTGGATTGGAACAGATTCAAACAGGATTGAAAAAAGGTTCAGCAGGATCTTCTCAAATCAAAAAGGGCTTGGAAGACATTAAAACCAACTCTGAAGTTATTTTAAACGGAAGTAAGCAGCTGCTTGCAGGGTATCAACAGGCTGCTGCAGGAATTGGAACACTTCAGCAGAAATACCAGGGAATTGAAACAGGAGTTGCCGGATTGCAGGCAGGACTCGGTTCACTAAACACAAATTTTGCGAATCTTGAAAGCAAATATGATGTAGAAAATGATCAAGATTATAATAAAATCAAAGGAACCGTCCTTTTTGTTCAAGGAAAGCTTGGCGAGTTAGACGGTGGTATTAAGCAGCTGAACGGTGGACTGACAGGGATACAAAGCGGCTTAAACACGGCAAATACTAACTTTGAAACTCTAATCTCTGGCCAGCAGCAGCTTATTGCGGGTATGGAGGCCCTGATTAATGGAATCAGCCAGCAGCAAGCAGGACTTGATGCTATGGCCAATGGGCAGGGACAAATCATTGGTAATCTTTCGAAATTCACCGGCGGGCTGAATGGTATTCAAAATGGCCAGCAGCAGCTTTTGAACGGATTTGGAAGCCTAAGCGGCCAGCTTGATCAGCTGACAGATGGACTTACACAAAGTGCTAATGGTTTAAATGAAGTGTCAAAAGGGCTTAATTCCGCCCAGGATTATTTGGATGGAGTTTCACAAGTTAAAAGAAACGGTTTTTATATTCCTGATGAAGTTCTTAGCAGTAAGGATTTTGCACAGGCTATGGATGCCTATATCTCCAAGGATGGAAAAGTTATGACGATGGATGTTGTATTTAACGTCAATCCATACTCAAACAAAGCCATCAGCCGGGTGGATGATATTAAACAGGCAGTTGAGAGAGCTGTAAAAGATACAAAGCTTGAAAATGCGAAGATAGCTGTTGGCGGTGTAACAAGTATTTATAGTGATCTTAACACAATCTCCGATCATGACTATTCCCGCACAGTTGTCTTAATGCTAGCAGGAATTGCAATCATATTGGTTATCCTGCTTCGTTCATTCATTATGCCGCTTTACCTCATTGCATCTCTAATTTTGACGTATTATACATCGATGGCCATTTCAGAAGCGATTTTTGTCAATTGGCTTGGCTATACTGGAATCAGCTGGGCGGTACCGTTCTTCGCTTTCGTTATCCTAATAGCTCTTGGAATTGACTATAGTATCTTTTTAATGGACCGGTTTAATGAACATCGCGATATGCCAGTAAAGACAGCGATTCTGTTCTCCATGCGAAAAATGGGTACTGTTATCATTTCAGCGGCTGTCATTCTTGGCGGAACATTTGCAGCTATGATGCCTGCAGGCGTATTATCACTTCTGCAAATTGCCACCATTCTGCTTGTAGGTCTCAGTCTTTACTCATTAGTGATTCTTCCATTATTTGTACCAGTAATGGTTAAAATCTTTGGAGTAGCCAATTGGTGGCCTTTTATGAAAAATGATAGTGTTATAGTCGATAGGGATAATAAAACAATCCAATCATGATGGTTAAAGGGCTGACTCCGAGGAGTCAGCCTTTATTGTCTAATCAGAGTTTATACCATAATTCAGAACACACGACGGACAGGGCAAGGAAGGCTTAGTCATCTCAGTGTTACATATAGCTTTTATAAAATAAGCTTGGTTCTACTGCTGCCCAACTTTCTAACCCAGTTAAATAGGAGTGAAGGGCACGAGACTCCTGCGGGAAAAGCAAGCCAGGCGAGACCCCGCAGGTCGTTAGCGACCGAGGAGGCTCGCGGATTGCCCGCGGAAAGCGAGTGCCTGGGAACGGAAATCAACAGGCCCCAAGGGAATGGCCAAAAACTATTATTCTTTTTTCGAAATGAACCTAAAAAATGTATCTATTCTGCAAGGTTAGTATCAAAATTACTATTTGACCTATTTATTTAGATAGCGAGGTCAACTAAATTACAGTTTAAAAGATTAAGTACCGGGATAATGTGGTAAATCAAGAGAAAAGAGAGGAGTGGAAGTATGAACGAGACACCAACACAAACCTATTATCTTGATATTGCTAGCGGGGAGATTATGATGGATCCAAACTGGGATTGGACATTTAGGCTTCAAGCAACAGACGATGAAATCGATCTTCTACGTGAAATGCTGGACGAAGAGTACGAAACCGACTGGGAAACCTTTAACCGGGCGCATGTACCTTTTCTGGAATATCATAAATCTTCTCCAAATGACGAATATGACGATCGGATGGTCTATATATATGCCATGATCTATAAACTGGGAGACGCTGAGGCAAAACAGCATGTGGAAGAGATGGGTATTTTAACAGTGCCATTAAGAAACGAAGAATAAAAGCTCCTTCATGGGGCTTTTTTTATGTTCTAATAAGTTATAAACCAATTCTAAAATTGGCAAAACCATAATTGGTTAGAATATAATAGATTCATAGTGAAAACTGAACTAGAAAGACATAATGGGGGAAAAGAAGTTGGACCGTATTTCTGTTTTAGGGGAAAGCATCATTCAAAATAGCTATGAAATGGGAAAAAGAATAAGCAGATATTTAAAAGAAGATTTTGTACATGAAAAGGAAATTGCCAAAGAGGACGAAGAAGGGCTGCATCAATGGCGTGCCAAGCTCCTTCAGCTGCTGGGACAGGCGATTAAAGAAAATAGTAATGAAAGAGTCTGGAATGAAGTTACTGAATGGGCAAAACTAACAGGAGAAAGTGCTGTTAAGCGCGACCTCCCATTAGATGAATCATTAAAAACATTAACGTCATACCGAATTGTGGTATTAGAGGAAATAGAAAAAGAACTTAAGGATTTAACATTCACTGGCAGTGAATTACTACAAATCAATTACGTTATTGATCCATTATTAGATCATGCAGGCTATATTTTCAGTGCCTCATATGTTGAATTCCACCGCCGGACCATGGATCTTGCCCAAAAGGCAATCCAGGAATTATCTGTTCCTGTTGTTGCATTGTCTGATGAAGTTGCGATACTGCCTTTAATTGGTGAACTCGATACTCACAGAGCGCGCATTTTGAAAGAAGCCTCTCTTAAAAGATGTTCCGAACTTGGAAATCTCTATTTAATTATGGACCTTTCAGGCGTACCAATTGTTGATACTATGGTAGCTAATGAGATTTTTCAGGTAATTAGTTCTTTGAAACTAATTGGAGTGGCTACTGTTTTAACCGGTCTTAGACCAGAAGTAGCTCAATCCATGGTACAGCTGGGCATTGATTTTAAAGGCACTGTTGTAAAAAACAGCCTGAAGAGTGCAGTAGCCTATTTAAATCAAAAATAATACTCACAGAAAAAACAGTTTTCTATAAAAAGGAAACTGTTTTTTTATGGATAAAATCCTTTGAATTGTTGTCTAGCTCCAGCGCCCAGCGAGTTTTCATCTCTGAAAAGCTTCCTTGAGTATCTTGCATCAAGTATGACCTTTAGGTGATACTTGGTGCAGCTAGTGTCCATCCCGCTTCTCCCTACGATAAGTCAACATCGAAATGCTTTGCATTTCGTGTATCCTTTATCTCAGTCGAAGTGGGCCCCAGTCCATACGTCGCTGAACGGGCGCTTGCGCTTTTCTTATTTTTCTTGTTCGGTTATTTTTTTGTATAGCTTTTTCATAGCTTCGTTTTGCATTCTGATGTATTCAAGGAGAATTTCTTTTTCTTTCTCCTCATCGTCCAGTTCCTCTTTATTATCATTCATTATAGCCCCTCCTTGAAATCAATCCCCTATCAATATATAACGGAATGGGGCATTTTGGTAAATAAATGATAAAAATTCGAGAAATATATTTCCTTATTCAGTATCCAGCTCCTTTGCAGAGCGAGTTTTCATTTTGAAATGCTCCATAGAGTAACCTGCATTAAGCTTTACCGCAGGGAGAGAATAATGCAGCCTAGTGGTTAGTCCACACAAGCCATACGCCGGTAAACGGGCCATCCCTTTTTCCGTTTCACCAGCCACGGCCTGCGCCTCCTCCGCCGGAAGAACCTCCTCCGCCTCCTCGTGGGCCTCCACTGCCACCGCCACCTCCACCTCTTCCAAGGATGGATAGAAGGGCAAAGGAGATTGAACCGCCAAAAAAGGCAAAATCAAGAATGAAAAAGCCAATTACTATAAGAATAATAAGCCAAGAAGGTATTCCGGTTCCCTGGTCCTGAGGCTGCCTGGCTGGTTCCTGGCTAGTCCCCAGGTCTCCGCCTCCAAGTTTTTTGGAAAGAGCCTGGTAGGAATTCAGAATTGCCTGGTTAGGCTGGCCTGCTTTTAAAGAGGGCAGGGCATATTCGTCCAGTATTTGTCCGGCTTCACCATCCGTAATTGTTCCTTCCAGTCCGTATCCCACTTCAATCCTGACTCGCTTTTCTTTCATAGCAAGGACAAGCAAAACACCATTGTCCTTTTCTTTTGTACCCAGTCCGTAAGCCCGATAAGCTTTATTGGCATATTCGTCAATATCCATTCCGCCAAGCGTATTGACAGTCAGAACAGCAAGCTGATCTGAAGAATGTTCATCGATCGATCGTCCAAGCCGGATTAACTGCTGTTCTTCCTCAGGTGATAAAACGTCTGCAAAATCCTGAACATAGATATCACCGACCGGAGCCGGGATACTTTTATCCTCGGCAAATGCTGATGTCCCCTGCAGCAAGGGGAGAATAAGAATGGAAAGGAAAAGAGTAAAGACTCTTTTGAAGGTCATTTTCCATTTCCCCCGAAGTCTACCTGTGGAGCTTGCTGCGCTTTTGGATCTGCTTTAAAGTATTCTTTTTTATCGAATCCTGTCATGCTGGCCACAATGGCACCCGGGAACTGTTTGACTCGTTTGTTATAAACCATTACCTGATTGTTATAATCTCTGCGGGCTACAGACAGCCGGTTTTCCGTACCAGCCAGTTCATCCATTAGTCTGGTAAATTGCGCATCAGCTTTTAGGTTTGGATAATTTTCTACTACCACAAGAAGCCGGCTTAAAGAGTTCGAAAGATCCGCATTCGCTGTAGCTTCTTCCTGCGGTGTTTTTGCTCCAGCCAATCTTGCACGGGCATCTGAAATGGATTGAATAACTTCCTTTTCATGTGCAGCATATCCCTGAACCGTTTTAACCAGGTTTGGTATTAAATCAAGTCTTCTCTGCAGCTGATTTTCAATTTGAGCATAGGATTGATCAACATCCTCCTCGGCATTGACGAAGCCATTA
The DNA here is from genome assembly GCF_058790155.1 of Neobacillus sp. FW104-15D2. NCBI lineage: Bacteria > Bacillati > Bacillota > Bacilli > Caryophanales > Bacillaceae > Neobacillus > Neobacillus sp. FW104-15D2. The sequence continues at coordinate 141,033 of NZ_JBYTCJ010000010.1, read as the reverse complement.
TAACTCCCCATTAACATCAAACCAAATATGACTATGATCCCTACAATCACCAGGATCGGAACTAAGCTTTTTTTCATTCATTACACTCCATTTCTTTGTTGTGTGTGTAAATATCTTTCCCTATAATTTAAGGCATTTAAACTTTAGAACTTTTTTACATAAATTTAAAAAGTTAATAGAACAAACGGTATTATAGATAGAATGCATTATTGTCAGAAATATTTGTTATTTTACAAAAACGTTAAAAATTCTTTATGTGTGATTTAAATCACTTAATCGTTATCAAAAGTTTCATATAATCACTATTGTCATAGTGAAAACTTAAGGGAGTGTTCGTGTTGTTAAATCAAAATACTATTGAAATCATTAAATCTACTGTGCCGGTTTTAGAAGAGCATGGAGAAAAAATAACTACTCATTTTTATAAAATTATGTTTAACAATCATCCTGAATTATTGAATATTTTTAATCATGCCAATCAAAAACAAGGGCGCCAGCAAAAGGCACTTGCCGGAACAGTATATGCTGCTGCAAAGTATATTGATAATCTTGAAGTGATCCTGCCTGTTGTAAAACAAATTGCCAATAAGCATCGCAGCCTTGGTATTAAGCCTGAGCATTATCCTATCGTAGGAAAACATTTACTTCTTGCGATTAAGGAAGTACTTGGTGAGGCTGCTACAGATGAAATTATCAATGCATGGGCGGAAGCATATGGAGTTATTGCTGATGCTTTCATTAGTATAGAAGCTGAAATGTACGATGAGGCAGCACACCAAAAAGGCGGCTGGGATGGATTCCGTCGTTTCATTGTGGCTCGCAAGATAGAAGAGAGTAAAGTTATCACTTCCTTCTACTTGAAACCTGAAGATAATAAAGAAATTGCCGATTTTGAACCAGGACAATATATTAGCCTTAAAATTGAAATGGAAGGCGAACAATTTAATCATATTCGCCAATACAGTTTGTCTGATGTATCAGGAAAAGATTATTACCGTATAAGTATTAAAAAAGAAGCGGGTACAAGCAACCCAGACGGAATGGTATCCAACTATCTTCATAGCTCAGTTAATGAGGGTGATGTTATTCTTGTCAGCGCACCAGCTGGTGACTTTGTTCTAAATACAAAGAAGGAAACTCCACTTGTATTGCTTAGCGGCGGAGTTGGTTTAACACCAATGGTAAGTATGCTGAAAACAGTTGCGGAAGTTCAGCCTGAACGGAAAGTAACCTTTATTCATGCTGCTATGAATGGTAAGGTACATGCTCTCCGTGATGAAGTATCTTCATTGAAAAATGAAAATATTAACAATGTGGTATTTTATGATGCACCAACTGATGAAGATCGAATGGAGAACCGTTTTGATGTAGAAGGTTATGTTACGAAGGAATGGCTAGGAAGCAATGTAGATATTAAAAATGCTGATTTTTACTTCTGCGGTCCTGTTCCATTTATGAAGTCCGTTAATCATGCATTAAAAGAACTTGGAGTAAGCGAAGATCGGATAAACTTCGAATTCTTTGGACCTAAGGGCGAACTATAATAATAAGATTAAGGAGGGTGTGGGAAACCGCACCTTCTTTTTTTTTACACATATTAATTCTGACAGATAGCGTACATAGATACTTTTACAGAAAAGGCGGCTGCTGAACTTCTTTGTCCACTAATAGTAAAGGTAGTTAAAGAGGCAATATGGACATCTTTAATATATTCTTTAGTTACCCCTAAACGGAGAGGCCAGGTGAATTTTTTACCTATGTTATCTTCTATTTAAAATCCGTAAAAACAAATAAAGGTTTATTGAGTATATTGACCTGTTTTTTAAACTATCGATTGAATCCTTAGAATCATTAAAAAACAATATTTATATGGGATAATATAGGTAGTTTTTCCTTTATATGTAAGATACTATTTAATAGGGGGTAAGGGATTGGAAAACCGAACGATTGCAAGAACCATGAGGCTGATACTGCTAACAGTATTAGTACTGACAAATGTTTTAGCCGGTAATATTGGAGGTGGTTTTGCAACCGCCGAAACAGTTTCGACTGCTGTATTGCCAGACGGTGCGGGCAAAAAGGTGTTGTTTGATAATACACACGGACAGACAGCGGGAGCTGCAGACTGGGTTATCGACGGGGCATTCTCTGATTTTGCCAATGGTTTAAAATCAGCTGGTTTTAGTGTAGAGGAATTATCACGCCAAATTCCTTATACCTTTGGCGAGCAGGCCGTTACTTATGAAAAATTAAAGAATTATGATGTTTTTATCATCGGGGAAGCGAATATCCCTTACAAGAAAACTGAGCAAGATGCCATGGAACAATATGTACGTGAAGGCGGCAGTATTTTTTTTATAGCCGATCATTACAATGCTGACCGCAATAAGAATAGATGGGATGCTTCTGAAGTCATGAACGGTTACCGAAGAGGCGCTTTTGAGAATCCTGCTAAAGGAATGAACCAGGAAGAAGCTGGTTCGCCTGCTATGAAGGGGATTCAAAGCTCCGATTGGCTCGGCAGTAAATTCGGAATCCGTTTTCGATATAATGCGGTGGGCGATGTAAATGCTACAGACATAGCGGCACCGTCCAACTCATTTGGTATAACTGAGGGAGTAAACTCGGTCGCAATGCATGCCGGATCAACGCTTGCAATTATTGACCCTTCAATTGCGAAGGGTGTCGTGTATCTTCCTTCAACAAATGTGAGATGGGCCAGTGGAGTAGATAAGGGTGTTTACAACGGGGGCGGACGTGCTGAAGGACCATTTGCCGCAATCTCGAAATTAGGACTGGGGAAAGCAGCATTCATCGGTGATTCCTCTCCTGTAGAAGATGCGTCACCTAAATATGTTCGTGAAGAGAATGGCTCCAAAAAAACTACTTATGATGGCTTCAAAGAACAAGATGATAGTAAGTTCCTCGTCCAGACAGTAAAGTGGCTCGCAAATAAAGAAAGCTATACAAGCTTTAACCAGATTTCCGGAATGGTACTCGATCAGCCGACAAAGCTGATACTTGATCCGGCCCAGAAAGAAAACGAAGACCCGGCGACATCTGTTGAGCCGCAGGCGGAACCGTGGGCAGCACCAGCAGCCGGTTATAAGTGGTATGATCCGTCTACTTTTAAAAGTGGTTCATACGGAGCTGCGGGCAGCACACAAACTCCTCCTCCTCCTACAGGCCAGTCACAATACAAACTGGTGCATCAAAGTACTCTGCCTAATAGCCAGCAATTCCAGGTTCGAGTGGAAGTGGATGGAGTAGCAGCAGGAGGTACGGTATCGAATTTAAGTCTTGGAATCTACCTATCAGGCGGCACACAGGTTGCCAAGGTGCAGAATGCGGACGGAACGTGGCCAACCGCCTATGGCTATAGCTCGAGTTTTTCAGTAACAGCTGACGCAAAAGGACATGCTTCTAAAACACTGACGATCCAGGTTAAGTCGGGTAGTATAGGTGCTGCAAACTTAAGATTGAGGCAAGGCAGTACGAACCTAGTAACGGAAGCTGTTACCTTGGGGAATGTAGCGGCTGAGCCGCTTCCAGGTGAAAATACGGCTCCAGCACCAATTTCGGTTGAGGATGCAAGAATTCAGCCGGACGGAACTTTGGTTACGGTTGAAGGCACGATTACTACAGAACCTGGTGTTTTTGGAGGACAAGGATTTTATCTGCAAGAAGGATCATCAGGAATTTACGTCTACCAGAATGATACCGGATTTAAGCCGGGTGACTATGTGCGCATCACTGCTGTAAAAAAGACTTATAACACGGAACTGGAACTGGAAGATCCGGTAAATATAGAGAAAATAAGTACAGAAGAGATACCTGATGCTGCTGTTCAGCCTTCGGTTAATGAAGCGAATCAAGGAACTCTTATCACGCTAGAAAATGTAAAAATTAGGAACGTTCCTCCGGCTGGTACGTCTGGAACGTTTGAATTTGATGCTATAAATGAGAACGGCACTACCCGAGTCAGGGTAGACAGCCGGACTGGCATTTCCTTCGCTGAATGGAGCAAGTCTTTTGGCGATGATGATATTGTGAATATCACGGGAATTGCGTCTGTTTTTAAAGGTGTATTCCAGCTCAAGCCCTTGAATATGTCTCACTTTGAAACCTCAGATCACACAGCGCCTGTAACAAGCGTTATTGCTGATGGATTTACTGGAGAGAGGTATAACAATAAGGATGTTGTCCTTTCATTTTCAGCAAATGATGGTGCAGGCCTTGGAGTAGCAAAAACGGAGTACCGCTTGAACAACGGAGAGTGGACAACTGTTGGAGGAGACATAACCATTTCCCAGGAAGGGAAAAATGTGACTGAATTCAGGAGTATTGATCAAGCAGGCAATGTGGAAGAGACACAGTCTCTGGCTGTCTGGATTGATAAAACAGCACCTAGTACAACCGTAACCACAAATGGGGCAGCCGCCGGAAAATACAGTAACAAGGATGTAGTACTTGCATTTAATTCCGAAGATGGTTCGGGTGCAGGAATTGCAAAAACAGAATACCGGCTTAACACTGGAGCGTGGACCTCTGTTGGAGGAGACATAACCATTTCCCAGGAAGGGAAAAATGTGATTGAATTCCGGAGTACTGATCAAGCAGGCAATGTGGAAGAGACACAGTCTCTGGCTGTCTGGATTGATAAAACAGCACCTAATACAACCGTAACCACAAATGGGGCAGCCACGGGAAAATACAGTAACAAGGATGTAGTACTTGCATTTAATTCTGAAGATGGTTCAGGTGCAGGAATTGCAAAAACAGAATACCAGCTCAACTACGGGGATTGGGTGCCAGTGAACGGGGAAGTGACGGTATCCAGTGAAGGAAAAAATGCAGTTATCTACCGAAGCGTAGATGAAGCAGGTAATGTGGAAGAGGCCAAAACCATTGAAATATGGATAGACAAAACGGCTCCGCAAATCAGTGTCAGCGGAAAACTAGCATTCTTCCAAACTGATCGCGTTATGGAAACCCTATTTACTATAGAGGATAACCTGAGCAACATTACGAAAGTTGAGTATGCTCTTGACGGAGTTGTGATTTCTAATTTTAACACTATCAAACCGCTGTCATTAGCTCCAGGTGAACATATACTAACAGTCCGGGCAGAGGATGGAGCAGGCAACGCAGCATCAAAAGAATTTAGTATCTTTATCTTAATCGATATTGACCACCTAGATGAATTAATCGACTTGGGTGAAGCTAACCAAGCTTTTACAAACCAAGGAATTATAAAGAGCCTTAAAGCACAAGTGCTAGCTTTACAAAAGGACAAAACACCTGACAAGCTAAAAGCTTTAAAGAATCATATCCAAGCACAAAGAGGCAAATTTATTACTGAAGATTTTACTGATCTATTTGAAAACGATTTAGATTATATTCTAGAAGAAATGTAAGGACAATAGAATGAAATTGAGAGTGGCGATATATTGCTACTCTCTTTTTTTGCTATAAATTGGCTGATTATCCAAAAAGAGGGGTTCAGGTGGGAAATTCGACAAATTTTTTTGGTCATCTTTATTGAAGTCCTGCTCTGCGAATACTATAGTAAAGAAGTAGGGTTTTTTCTATGAACGAAATAATAAATTAAAAATAGATAAATTTGTTTTTTCTGTTTCACACCGGAGAGAGGGGCTTTCGAAATTGCATGTTTTTATTACTTTCATGAATGAATACGGTTACTTGGTCCTTTTTTTAGCCCTCTTTTTGGGTATTCTTGCCGTTCCGCTGCCTATTGAGGCGATGATGGGTTACGCGGGATTATTGGCATATCAGGGCCAGATGAATTGGATAGCAGCTGTCATTTCTGCGGGTATTGGAGGGTTAGCAGGCATGGTGGCGGCATATGGGATTGGATACAAGCTCGGAATGCCATTTTTCGAAAAATATGGGCCGAAAATCCATCTTGGGCCTGAAAAACTTAAAACCACTTCCTCATGGTTTAAAAAATACGGGAATAAGCTCCTTATTATTGCGTTTTTTATCCCGGGTGTACGGCATATAACAGGGTACTTTTCGGGTATCACCCGGCTTCCCTTCCGAGTTTATGCAATCTATTCTGCAATTGGTTCATTTATATGGGTTTCAACCTTTATCATATTAGGAAAATTACTGGGCCCTAAATGGGAACAATTCCATGATTCAATCATGAAGTACCTGTTAATTGCAGTCATTTTGATTGCGATATTGATTATTGGAATTTACTTTTTCAGAAGATTTAAAACACAAATCATTACAGGATTTACAAGAGGAATGGAAAAGGTCCTTTATGCCTTTCGAACTAGAAAAAGGTTTACCTTTTTTATTTCTGCTGTATCGCTTATTACATTGCTTTTGATCATCTTGATGGTAGGCATGATAGAGGATTATATTGGAAATGAATTTAACGACTTCGATAAAGTGGTTAGTTTGGTTGTTACAGCGGTTCTATCAGGCAGGATGAATTGGCTGATGACTTTTTTTATCGGGCTTGGTAAAAATGTCTGGCTGATTATGATGATCACCCTGACCTTAGGATGGGTCTTTTGGAGGGGACAGGAGAAAATCTTGGAGATATTCTTCCTATTTATCACTGTACTTGGTGGAGAATTGTATGAAGAAATTTTGCGAAACACTTTTCACCGTGTTGCTCCCGGTGAACCATCGATTTTAGACCGTTTTCCATATAGTTTTCCTAGTGAGCAATCTTTAATGGCTTTTGTAATCTATGGATTTTTCTTTTTTATCCTTTTAAGGCATACTCGAAATTTAAAGGTTCATACTTTTTTAATTATCGGATGGGTAATCGTAGTACTATTCTTAGGTGTAGCCCGAATTTATTTTGGAACACAGATGCCAAGTCAAATTCTAGGCGGATATGTGTTTGGCGGTGTATGGCTTGGTTTTTCCGTCCTGCTGCTTGAATTATTCCGGGTGCTCACCTCACTTAATAGTCCAAAGAAAATATCTCGCATGAATGAATAAGGAAAAAAGTGGACGAAAAAAATATATCACCATTTATATATGGCTTTTGTTTATAGAAGGTTGTTTTCGTCGATCTGAAGACTTGACTAAAAGCTTTGCCATAAGTGAAACGGTTTTTTCATAGGAGCCAATAGGATAAGACACGAGGGAACACACGTATTTAAATCGTGTGTTTTTTCATTTTAGGAATCTTTTTCAATAAACTTCTAAGCAAGTCCGAACAGGCGGCTAGGCAGTTGCTTAACAAATGTGAACCCCGCCTTTTTATAGCAGATTGGAATTTGATGGCAAAGAAGGATAGTTCTATAATAGAAGTTGAAAGAAAAAAGGAGTGGCAAACGAATGGTTACGGAAAAAGAAAAGATGCTTGCCGGTCAGCTTTACAATGCGGCAGATCCTGAACTAGTAAATGAACGTCTCCGGGCACGGAGCTTAACAAGGATATTCAATCAAACACTGGAAACAGAGGATTTAAAACGAACGGAACTGATAAAGGAACTGTTTGGTTCCACACGCGAAACCTTTTTTATAGAGCCTGATCTTCGTTGTGATTATGGTTATAACATTCATATAGGCAATAACTTTTATGCTAATTTTAATACCGTAATCCTTGATGTCTGTCAGGTAATAATAGGTGAAAATTGTTTATTTGGTCCGGGAGTACATATTTACACAGCAAGCCATTCCGTTTTTCCTGATGAACGAAACTCGGGAATGGAATTTGGCAAGCCCGTTACGATTGGGGATAACGTTTGGGTAGGGGGAGGAGCTATTATTAATCCGGGGGTAACCATTGGAAATAATGCAGTGATCGGTTCAGGCGCGGTTGTCACGAAGGATGTTCCGGCCAATTCGATTGCAGGGGGAAATCCAGCAAAGATTATTAAGACTATTGAAGCCTAGCTGTTTTGTTTTAAGCTTTTTTTGTGATTAAATGTTCAATAGATGCTGAAAGAAAGGAAGATTCCTTTGAATAAGAACATTCTGCGGGTCATTACCTTAATAGCTGCCATTTTCTTCGTCCTTTGGCTTGGAGGCCTTGGCTGGGCGATGGCTGATTATTATACGGGGAAACCTAATCAAATTACAGCCACTAAAGCCCCTGATAAAGCAAAGGAAAATGGAAAAGAGCTGACGGTTGTGGCTATTGGTGATTCATTAACCCGGGGCACAGGTGATGAATCAGGCAAGGGCTATGTTGGAGATGTAATGGATGAACTAAAAACAAAGACAAAGATGCCCGTCAAGCTTCTTAATCTTGGTATAAATGGGCAGCGTTCAGACCAGCTCCGTAACCAGCTTGGACAAAAAGAGGTGCAGCGCCAAATACAGCGTGCTAATATCGTTTTAATGACAATAGGGGGAAATGATTTATTCAGAGGCGGACAGGGGCTTGCTGATTATCAGTCGGACAAGCTGCAGATTATTGAAAAAAGTTATCTTCAGAATCTGACGGCAATATTAAAGCAGATTCGCGCTTCGAACCCTGATGCAAGAGTATTTTTTGTTGGTCTTTATAATCCTTTTATGGATCTTAATGAAGGTAAAGACATTTCGAAAGTAATCCGCCGCATTAATTATGAAAGTGCGGAGGTTAGTGCTTCCTTTCCAAAAGTTGTTTTTGTTCCAACCTTCGATTTATTTGAGTTAAAAGTTAATGATTATTTATATTCCGACAAGTTCCATCCTAATACAAAAGGACACCGGCTGATTGCTGAAAGGGTAGCATCACTGATCACCTGGTAAGGAGAAGGGAAAATGGAGAAGACAACATTATCTGTAAAAAATCTAAAAAAAACGATAGGGAAAAAAGAAATTATTAAGGGCATTAGCTTTGACTTAATGGAAGGGGAAGTTTTTGGCTTTCTCGGTCCAAACGGTGCTGGAAAAACGACAACCATCCGGATGCTTGTCGGACTGATTAAGCCCACCTCCGGGAGTGTAGAAATTGGTGGCTACAACATCGAGAACCATTTTTTTGAGGCTATGAAAAATCTTGGCTGCATTGTAGAAAATCCTGAATTATACCCGTATTTATCGGGTTGGGACAATCTTCTCCATTTTGTTAGAATGCTTAATGATGTCGGAGAAGAGAGAATAACAGAGGTAACTCAGCTGGTTGGCCTGACTGACCGGATCCATGATAAGGTAAAGACTTATTCGCTTGGTATGAGGCAGAGACTTGGAATCGCTCAGGCTCTCCTAGGCAGACCAAAGGTTTTAATTTTGGATGAGCCTACCAATGGATTGGATCCTGCCGGAATAAGAGAAATGAGACAATTCATCCGGTTTCTTGCTGGAAGTGAAGGATTGAGTGTTTTGGTTTCCAGCCATCTTTTAAGTGAGATTCAGCTTTTGTGTGATCGGGTAGCGATTATTTCAAAGGGGAAAGTGATTCGGACCGACACCGTTGAGCACCTATTATCCAATCGGGAACAGCTAATTTGGAGTTTTGAACCGTTTGAAAAAGGTAAGGGAATTCTCTCAACCTTAACAAACGCAGAAGATAGTGGAGATGGTTTTATCCGGACCGAATATGATCAGGAAAAAGCAGCCCTCTGGAATAAACAGCTAGTAGATGCAGGAGTAAAGGTAACCGAAATGAACAGAAAACTGCCTGCTCTTGAAGACTTGTTCCTGGAACTGACCGGGGGTGACAAAATTGATTAAACTGGTTCAAAATGAAATGATGAAGCTTATTGCTAAGAAGAGGCTTCTTGTTATTGCCGCCATTATAGCAGTTCTTGTTGCTCTTTTTACATATGCTCAATATAAGCAGGTTGAAACCCAGCGCCATAAGCTAGGAACTAGCGATTGGAGAACCATTCTTCAGCAGCAGATCATTGATACTCAAAACAGGCTAAGCAGCAGCCGGATTTCAGATGAATGGAAAAAACAGCTGAAGACTGGTCTTCAGCAGCAGCAGTACTATTTGGATCATAATATTAATCCATCGGAGCCTGGCGCACCGACCTTTATGCGGATGTTTTTGGAGAATTCCATTGACCTGTTCCTGCCGCTAATGGTGATGGTTATTGCCAGCGACCTTGTATCCTCCGAACATAGTCTTGGTTCGATTAAGCTTTTATTGACTAGGCCTGTAAGAAGGTGGAAGGTTCTCCTGAGTAAATATATTACACTTTGTCTTGCTATTTCACTCATTATTGCGATTACAGGGATCATTTCTTATCTAATATCCGGGATGGTCTTTGGCTATAAAGGCTGGGGAGCCCCAGTGTTAACTGGCTTTAATGTGACCAATCAAGGACTTGAAACAGGGAGCGTAAAGCTTATTGGCCAATGGCAGTTTTTGTTGATGGATTTTGGCCTTGTATGGTTTGTAGCGATTGTAGTTGGCACATTATCGTTCATGCTTTCTGTGCTGATTAGAAGCACAGCCGCCGGAATGGGTGTCATGCTGGCAGCCTTAATCTCAGGTGCAATTCTCAGTAACATGGTTTCATCGTGGAAATCGGCTAAGTACTTATTTATGGTCAACTTAAGATTAACAGACTATATGAAAGGGACTGCTCCACCAATTGAAGGAATGACATTAAGCTTTTCCCTTGCTGTCCTTCTTGTCTGGTGGGCTGCTGCCTTAATGGTTGCTTTTTGGGTTTTTACAAAAAGAGATGTGTATTAAAAAACGGACTTCCTGCAAATTGCAGGGAGTTTTTTTGATACAGAAATTATCTTACGAAGTTTTCTTCATCAGGTCTATCAAGGACGAAATTACTTAGGGAAATGTCCTCGAGAGCGGCTATTTAAAATAAATACCATAACGGGATAGCTCAAATGTCTTTGATAAAGGCTATAAGGTCAAAAGGCGGTGGAAACCTGGCAAAAATGTCGCTCATAAAGGCTGTGAAAGACAAAAGGTTGTAACAGTCCGGCAAAAAAACTTGTTCATAAGGGCTATGTAGGACAAAAGTTGGTTTTGTACTGAAAAAAAGTCGCTCAAAGGCTGGAATGAAGATCGATTCCATCCCTATTTTTCATGATCACTTTAGGAATATCTTGTTGAAATAAGGGAAAAGTTAACGGGGGAGAGTAGTACAAAACAGAAAGGCAGGAGAAATCATGGCAACAGTTCTTTACGTTACAGCACATCCGCATGACGACACACAATCCTACAGTATGGCAGTGGGAAAGGCTTTTATCGAATCGTATCGGGAAGCTAATCCAAATGATGAAGTGGTACATCTGGATCTTTACAAGGAAAACATCCCGCAAATAGATGTTGATGTATTTAGCGGATGGGGCAAACTTCGCTCAGGTTCAAGCTTTGATGATTTATCCAGTGAAGAAAAAAGCAAAGTCAGCCGTCTTGGCGAATTAACAGATCAATTCGTAGCAGCTGATAAATATGTTTTTGTTACTCCACTTTGGAACTTCTCATTCCCACCTGTTATGAAGGCGTATATCGACTCTATTTGTACAGCTGGGAAAACATTCAAATATACCGAGCAGGGACCTGTTGGACTTTTGACCGATAAAAAGGCTCTTCATATCCAAGCTCGAGGCGGTGTCTATTCCGAAGGTCCAGCTGCAGGAATGGAAATGGGACATAGGTATATCGGAATCATCATGCAATTCTTTGGTATTCCTTCATTTGAAGGATTGTTTGTCGAAGGCCATAACCAATACCCGGATCGTGCAGAACAAATTAAGCAAGAAGCAATTGAGAAAGCTAAACAGCAAGCCAAAAACTTTTAATGACGGTTGAAGAAGTAGACATGAGAAATCATGTCTATTTTTTAATGAGAAAGTATACCTTTAGGTGAGATTTGGTGCAGCTAGTATCCATCCCGCTTATCCCAACGATCATCGACCAGTTAAGTGCTCCTGCGCCATAGCACTCCTCAAGCAGCTGATGTTCGGCTGTCATAAAGCTGCATGATGTATCTTCGTAGAGCAGCTTTCAAGATGTTATTCAGGCAGTTGCTTCGCGAACGGGCTCTTTCGCTTTTCATATACTTGGCTGTAGGTCCCCGGGACTCTTCTTATCATAACTAAAACTTATCCTTCTTGATCCAATTTTGAACATTCACTTATCAAGTCTTTTAGCCTAAAATAAACCTAAAAGGAGGTTTTTGGATGGCTATTGTATTTAAATCAATTGATCATGTTCAATTGGCAGCTCCGATAGGAAGTGAAAAGGAAGCTAGACAGTTCTTTGTTGAGATTCTTGGATTTACTGAAATTGAAAAACCTGAGGAATTAAAAAAGAGGGGTGGAGCTTGGTTTCGGTCGGGATCTGTGCAGATTCATATCGGCATCGAAGAACCTTTTGCTCCCGCCAAAAAAGCACATCCGGCTTTTGAAGTTGAAGATATTGAAGCTGTCATGGAACAATTAAAGGTTTCAGGAGTGCTGTTTCAAGTAGATAATAAGCTTCCAGGTGCTACACGTTTTTATGTGGATGACCCTTTTGGAAATCGTCTTGAGATTCTGGAGTGGACTAAATAAAAAGTTATTTTCTTACGCGGCCATAAAACGGCTGCGTTTTTTCTATCCTGATAAGCAAAAAGGAGGAATCATTTTACAATTGTGAATGTCTCCTATATGCTAATTTTATATAAAAAATAGAGGCGGGGATTTAATGGACAACAATATAATAAAAAAATCTTTATTCCCGCTATTAATGACCCTGGTTTTTTTTATAACTGCTGCTGGTTCTTTTCCTGCCTCCTGGTCAGAAACCATCAGTAATATTTACACTCCAGCTCATATGGTTATTAAAATAGCCAGCATCTTTTTTGCCTTTACTATTGCCCTCCAAGGTCTCATCTTTTATAATTACGCCCCTTCTTTGAGGGCGATTGTTTTTTCAAGTGCTTTTTTTACTATTGGCACTTTTGAAGTTTTTCATTTGCTGTTTTTAATGGATGCGTTATCAAGTGTGGTTCCGGTGAATCTTTCGCTTGCAAGATGGTATACGATTGTAGAAGGAATCACTGAATCGGTAGTTTTTTTATATATGGCTTTTGGTATAGATCGAAAAATGAATGTGAGAGATGCAAAGCAAATATCTTGGATATTGGCATTGATTTACACCATTTTTATGGTTGTTTTTCTTTATGTTTTTTCGGATCTTTGGCCCACTGCCTATAGCAGCTCCGGCCCATCTAAAATAAGAAAAACCTTTGAGTATATTTTTATGCTGGTCCATATCGTAATTTTTTGCAAATACATATTTTTCGCCAAAAATACTGGTTTTACAGAAAAGGCAAATTTGGCTATTGCGGCATTATTCATTGTTTTTTCATCTTTTATGTTTACTCAATTCCAGAAGCAAACAGATATTTTTAATCTATCGGCCCATTTTTATAAACTTCTCGGCTATATTTATATATTTAAAGTTGTTTATCTTATATCGGCGAGAAGACCTTTTGAAGAGATGGAAAACCTATCGAAACGGTACAGTAACTTGCTAAATACGGTTTTTGAGGGAATTTACGGTGCAGATTTAGAAGGGAAGATTACTTTTATTAATAAATCCGCCTGTGAAAAGCTTGGTTATCGTGAAGAGGAATTAATTGGCCGAAAAATACACTCATTTGTTCACCATACTCACGCCGATGGTTCCCTTTATCCTCAGGAGGATTGTCCAATTCACCTTTCAGTTCAGGATGGAAAAACGAGAAGTGTGGCGGGAGAGCTTTTTTGGAGAAAGGATGGCACTAGTTTTCCTGTGGAATATTTCACCCGGCCAATTTTGGAAGAGGACAAAAGGGTCGGAACAGTGCTAACCTTTATTGATACATCAGAAAAACAGGAACTTGAAAAGCTTCAAAAGGAACAAAAAACCATTGAATATGAATTATCGGTTGCTTCTGCCATCCAGAATTCACTTCTCTCCTCATCCGGTACCACTCCTGAGTCAGTAGACCTTGGTGTAGTCAGCGTACCTTTCAGGATATTAAACGGTGATTTTTATTCCTCCAGAGAAACAGAGGAGGGAGTAATGGTGGGGATTGCGGATGTTTGCGGAAAGGGCATACCCGCGTCCATACAAATGACAATGATGAAATTTGCAATGGAAACGAACCGTCAGCCGCATGAAATCCTATCAAATATTAATCATTTCTTCAGTAAATATATGAGCGAGTATTCTTTTATTACCATGTTCCTTGGCTTTTACCATAAAGAGTCTTCCCGTTTCTTTTACTCTTCCGCTGGGCATGAACCAACGATCCTATACCGGCAGGCTGCCAATGAGGTAATCGAGTTAAAAACAAACGGTCCTCTTTTGGGTATTTCAGAAGAGCTGGAATATGAGACGGATAGTATTCCTGTTATGAAAGATGATATTTTGCTCTTTTATACAGATGGAATTATAGAGCGGAGAGACAATGAGGTAGATAGTGTTCATTACCTTATTCATCACCTTAAGAGCATGAATCTTTCTCAGCCATCCCAGCTGATTGCAGATGAATTGTATCAGAGGGTGCTAGAATATCATCACCAACAAGTAGAAGATGACCAAACTTTAATTTTGATGAAAATTTAATTAAAGGTAATACCCAAAAGGGGCTGATATAAGTTTGTTTGAACTGCATATTGTTAAAGAGGTACTATTAAATTTCTTTTTAATTTTGACACCCATTTATTTTTATAAATCAATTGTAACGTATTTCCAAACAATAAAAGGTAGAGTTTTGCTCGGTATCATTAGCGGGCTTGGCTCAATTCTGTGTATGATCTTTCCTATTGTTAGCGGAGCGGGTTTCCTTTGGGATCTGCGATGGATATCTTTTGTAGTTTCTATTCTATATGGTGGATGGCTCTCAGGTGCCATTGCAGGGATTCTTCTGGTGGTTTTTCGTTTTTTACTTGGTGGAATGGCAGGGGCAATAAATGTGCTTTTAGTTGCACTTATTCTTTTCTTCCTATTTTCATTATTAAGAGTTCATTTTCAATATAAACCAATAACCAAAAAGATATTTTTAGGGCTGCTTTACGCGATTATTGCTTTTTTCATTGTTGGCAGTGCAATCTGGATTCATTTTTGGTATTCGGACAAGCTCGACTTCTTCTATCAAAATGCACCTTCAGTTTCATTATTTATGTTCCTATCTTATATATTGTCTATGTCCATCTTCATTATCTTTGCAGAGAGAATCTTTTCTCATTCGCAATTTAGCGGCCAGGTAAATGATGCGGAAAAGGCTAATATGGTGAGTGAATTGATTTTATTGATGTCCTATGATGTAAAGAAATATATGAACCAGTCTAAAAACTGGATGCAGCTTGCCATGAACAGTGATGGGGACTCCAGTAAAGCATTAATGACAAATGCCGTCGAAGAAATTGACTCAGGTGCAGCCGTACTTGATTCCTTTGTTAATTACTCGAGGTACCAAAACTCGGAAAACGATACGGTGGCAGTCCAAACGGTTTTTTCCGAAATGGCCGAACTTCTAAAACCTTACCTTCATGTAAAGAATGTTGAACTAGAAAAGGATATTCATCAGGGCGTGAAGTTTGAGGGAGATGTCATAAAATTGAGGCAGATACTGTTAAATATTTTAAAAAATGCTGTTGATGCTTCAGGAAGAGGAGGGAAAATTTATTTCTCTTCTCAAGAAGAAAAAGGAAATGTCCTCATAACGGTTAAGGACGAGGGTATAGGAATGACGAGAGAACAAATAACTAGAATCATGAACCCCTCATTTAAGGGTGAAAGGCAGGGACTTGGCCTCATCGTCACCCGTAAACTTCTTGAAGACATGAAAGGAAATTTAATCTTTGAAAGTGAACCAGGTAAAGGTACTTCAGCTAAAATTAAAATACCTAATAAATAAAGCCGCCGGATGGCGTGCTTTCAGTTTGTAGACAAAAGGGGGATCGGAATGCTTTATTCCGAACCCCCTTTTTGATTTTATTGGGATTTCCTCTAATCTATTTCCAATAGGCTTGGTTCTACTGCCAGCCCAATAGTTGATGGAGTAAGGGCATGAGACTCCGGCAGGATTAACGGGACAGGTGAGGCCCCACAGTCTCAACGCCCGCCCCGCAGAAAGCGAATGCCTGGAAACGAAAATCCGCAGGCCCCTCCAGAGTCTGAAGGCACGCCGGATTCTTTTAGACCCCTTAAATGATTATCCAATAGTAACCTCTTACTAAATAGATTTAGTGGCACCGGAATGGAGGTCTTTTTTAAGAGAATGACTATTATAGAATTTAATAACAGCCAGCAGGAACAAAAACATAGCTAAGGAAAAAATATTAGGAAGCTGTTCAGCCAGCAAAGGAGTATGAATAGCCTCCTTTATGATAAAAATGCCTGAACCTGCTTTTTGGGACAATCCATATAGAAGAGAAAAAGCCATATTCAGTCCAAAATGGAGCCCTGTGTCAACCCAGATGGAGCCCGTTTTATAAAAAGCATAGGTTAGAGATAGGCCAAGAAGGACGGAAAAAATAAAATTATCCAGTGAAAAAGATTCATGCCAGTAATCATCAAGAGCATAGATTAAGATACTTATTGTAAAAACCCAGCCTGTATGCAGCCTATCTTTCAACAAACCAAAAACATAGCCACGGACAATTAAGTCATTAATGAGGGAACCCAGAAAGTACCCGACAATTGCTTCCATAATGGGCATGATGGCATCCCGTGCCGACTTCACTCCTGTTATGTCAATCGCTCCTGCCCAGTAACGTGCCGCATACATTAATCCCCAGAAAAAAAAACCGATTAAAAAACTATAGGCAAAGTTTCGTTTCCAACCATTACTGAAGCTTAAGCCTAGGGCTTTTAATCCGCCTATTCCCGATATAGAAGCAATAAAATGGGCAATAGGGAAAAATAACAGGATGGAAGCCAACTGTAAATACATATTAGAGAAACCATTAACCGCTAAATTAAAATATAAATCTAAGAAGATGAAACCTATTATTCCGATGGAAAGCTTTTTCATAAATACCTCACTTAAAATATAGTTAATTATCATTCTAACTGAGATAAAGGGAAAAATAACCAATTTTTGAAAAGATTAGTTAAACTTGGCATTCGCCATGTCCTTTTTGGCGGATGCCTTAGTTTTGCTTATGCGTTCAGAATTTATGGATATAAATTCTGATTAGCCAAGAAAAAAGCTGCCTGTACCGGCAGCCCTACTTTTTCTGCGCAATTGCCATCCAGAGGGGGGAGAGGAAGACAATGCGTTTTCCCTGGGAGAGGGAATAGGTCATAATTTTTAAAAATGATTCAGCCTAAGTGCCGGGAGTAGGCAAATGGCCTGATGGGAGTAGAAAATATATAGTTTAATGGGGCAAGCCCATAGAACTCAATTAGTTTTTTGCAGCCAGTTTAACGGAACCGCGTTTTAATTTTAGATTCTGTTTTAGAATTAGAGCTGGACCGCCAAGGATAAATAAATAGCGTGCTTCAATTACCTGCTTCATAAAGGCTGCAAACAATCCGGATAAACGGAACTTTCCAACCTTGCCTACAGCAGCCAAATTTCCAATGGAAGCAACAGACCCTTTGTGATGGTATTCAAATATTTTCAATTGGCTCTGACGAATAGAAGCAGCAATGTTTTCAGCGCAAACACTTGCTTGCTGTAAGGCTACCTGTGCAGTAGGTGGGAGGGCGCTTTTTTCATTTTTCATAAATAGTGCGCAGTCTCCGATGCAAAATACATTATCCATTCCTTGAACCCTAAGCATAGCATCTACAGGAAGCTTACCTTTTACAATTGGCAGGCCGCAGTCTTGAATGATACTGTTTGCTTTTACCCCGCATGAACAGATAACGGTACGAGTCGGAATTTCAACATTGTTTTCAAGACTGATAATTTCAGGTGTGCATTCAAGTATTTTTGCTCCAGTGCGGATATCGATATTGAATTTTTCAAGCACTCTGTTGGTATACTCAATTGATTCTTTTTCAAAGAAAGGCAGAACACTTGGAGCTGCTTCAACCGCAATAATTTTAATAAGGTCTGATGAGATATCATAGTTTTGGCAAAGTGCAGGAAGCCCTTCTGCCAGCTCACCAAGCATTTCTACACCTGTAAAACCGCCTCCTGCGACTACAAAAGTGAGACGGGAAGCATCCTGGTCCTCTTTATATAATGCAAATTGTTTATGAATTTGATGATAGATAGCCTTTGTGCTCCTGAAGCTGCGGATTTGGAAAGCATGTTCTTTAATCCCGGGTATGCCATAGGTTTCAACCTCGAAACCAAGCGCGATGAGGAGATAATCATATTCCAGAACTTCTCCTATATCTAGCGTAACAGTCTGGCTGGAAGGATTAATGGATGAAACCATTGCCCTCTTAAAATTTGTTTTTGATGGATCAATCAGTTCGGATATAGGAAGAGCCACTTTATCATCTGATGCTGTTCCAGCACCGATTTTATGAAGCTGTGTAGTGACATAATGGTAATCATGTTTATTCACTATAGTAACATCCGCTTCTCCGGATTTTAAAATTTTCTCTAATTTAGTACCAGTTACAAGACCGCCGTATCCAGCACCTAATATAACAACTTTTGGTTTATTCATCTTAATTTCCCCCAATAAATATCTTGTGAAACTATTCACATGATGAAATAAAAAATAAGATCAATTAATTATGTGAAATATTTCACATTGTTTTTCTATAATTAGATTACGATATTTTTAGAAATATCTCAAGTACTTCTTTTAAAAAAATTTGTCGATTTTGTAAATAAATTTTTCGTTTTGGGAAATATATTCAAGGAAGCTGCTCCGTTGGAAAAATACAGAAATCTTCCCAGAGTGTTTCATTTTTGTTCACAATTTTTACTCATACTAAATACATAAGGAGGTGAACAAAGTATGAAAAAACAGATAATGACAGGCTTGCTGGTTCTTTCTTTAGCGGTTCCAGGAGTAGCGGCTGCAAAGGGCATGGTAGGAGAAAACAATACAAATGATAATGCAAAACCTCATGCTCATCATGGCCGCCATATGGACAAGGCAGATTGCAAAGCAAAAATGCAGGAGCGACAGCAGCAGTTACTGTCCTGGGTGGAAAAATACACACCTGAACAAAAGGATAAGTGGAACCAAGCAATTGCAGAGCGTAAAAGTCTGCATCAGAAAATAATGAGCCCAGAGTTTGCTGCAAAGCGAGAAGCATGGATGAAGGCTAGGAAGAATGAAAAGCAGGAGCTTAAAAAACAGCTTGAGGAAGGTAAAATAACTGAAGCTGAATTCAAGAAAAAGCTTATGGAAAAAAGAAAAGAGTTCCATAAACAAAAAAGAGCCCATTTCCAAACATACCGCGATTTGAAAAAAGCGGTCAAAGACAATGATCAGCAGCAGGCAGCGAAACTCTTGAATCAGCTGCTAACCCAGATGGAACAGCATAATCAAATGATCAAGACAAAAATAAATCAATAAGCAATGAAAAAACCAGCTGCCTAATTAAAAGCAGCTGGTTTTAGTTTGTCGACAAAAGGGATTCAGAATGTTTTATTCCGAACCCTTTTTGTTTTTAGTGAAATTACTTATTGGATACCATTCTTATTTACGGAATCAAGGCGTCACTGAAACCGGCCATGTCCATTGGCCATCTTTTTTTAATTTATCATAGCGAAAGTAAGAATATCTGCATCGACAATTTTTATGTCCCTGGCAGTAGAACAATCCTATTTTAAAATAGATATACATAAGGCTTGATGGGTTGAAGATGCTTTCCGAAAACAGTCCCCTTTAAAGAGATCAGCTTTAAATGGTTACATTAGACCAGCTTGTTCCTCAGGGCCATTTGGTCCGTAAAGGGGAATCAGCCCTTGATTTCTCTTTTATTTATGATTTAGTAAAGGATGTGTATTCGGAAGTAGTCGCCCAAGTATTGACCAACTTTCTAAACTTAGTTGATTGGAGAGGAGGGCACGAGACTCCTACGGGATTAGTGGGACAGGTGAGACCCCACAGGCGTGTGCGCCGAGGAGGCTCACCGCCCACCCCGCGGAAAGCGAGTGCCTGGGAACGGAAATCAACCGGCTCCTTTACACTAGGGTACCAGCTGCTTAATTAAAAGCAGCTGGTTTTTTATCTTCATCCATAGCGGGGAGCACTTCTGCAATTTCCTCGACATCTACAAGAATATAATCGTTGTAATAAACCATTAAATCTCCGCTTGATTGAGTTGCCTTTTGGATTACTTTTATACTTCTGCAAAACAAAGGAATCTCGATCTCTCCATTGGAAAAAACAATACAGTAAAATTCATCAGAAAACGGCGAAACCTCATCACGGATACATACATAATTTCCTTTAAAGGATGCCAGCAGCGGCCTCGCTTTCGATTCAGCCTCTTCAGCCTGAATTAGAAATTGATGATTCAAATATAAATGGGCTTCTCTTAAGAAGAGCAGAAATGCGACAAATCCCATAATTGCAAGTGTGGCCATGAATGTATCCGATAGACCAGGATAAGTCAGGGCTGTTACCCACGCCAAGACGGTCATCAATAAATGAAAATACATTACATCACCCTCTTTTTATTTGTTTATAGAATCTCATTGATCAAAGGACAAAAGGCCAATGAAAAATTACCCTGTAGTTTAATATATGAAATAAAAATATAAAGTGTATATATATTATTTTATAATATTTTGAAAATTAAATAAATAATAATTTACATGAAAAAGCTGCCAATACAAATTGTCTGGCAGCCTTTCTGTTTGCTTCGTAAAATCGGTAATCACTATCAACTAAATGTATCTTAATCTAGCTCAAGTGACCCATCCCACTTCTCCTTAAGTCATAACGAATCGCAAAGTTCTCCGTGTTTCGTTTATCTCATCGAAGAGGTGCTAAACAGCCGCTTTCGTTTTTTTATGCAGCGGAATTTTGCTTATTCTTTTGCAGAATCTTATAGACCGGAAGTCCGATTAATGTAATAACGATTGAAATAAAGGTATCAAGGGGAGTTTTCATAATAGTACTTCCCAATATATATATAGCTCCGATTATTGCAAGGATTGGTGTTATAGGGTATAGAGGTACTTTATATGTACCTTCGCTTTTATGTGTCTTTCTTAATAAGAAGACCGCAAAGAAAGCTAGTCCGTAAAATAAAAACACTGAAAATATTGCAATATCAGAGAGCCTGTCTGGATTTCCAGCCAGCATCATAATAATAGCAATCACGATTTCCATGAAGGTAACACGAATAGGTGTCTTAAACCTTGGGCTGATATGAGATAAATACTTGCCTGCCGGCAGTTGTCCTTCCTTTGCCATGGCCAGTGGAATACGAGGGAAAGTAAGGATTTTACCATTAAGACATCCAAAAATAGAAATTAAGATTCCCACTGCAATCAGTTTACCGCCTGTTGATCCAAAAAGGATATTGGCCGCTTCTTTTGCAGCATTCGGTCCTAACTCAACTATTTTTTCAGCTGGCAGTACATGCAGCATAGCAAAGTTAACACTCAAATAAGCAGCCATTACGACCAAGATTCCAGTTATTATCGCTCTTGGTAAAGTTTTAGCTGGATTTTTCATTTCTCCGGCCATAAATCCTACATTCATCCAGCCATCATATGCCCAAAGAGTAGCAAGTACTGCTGCTCCCATTCCCAGCGTTTCTGTACTGCCGCTGCTCATATTAAAAATAGGGGAATGTCCTTTTGCTAAACCAAAAACGGCGATCATGGCAATGGGTATTAATTTTGCTACTGTTGACACGCTCTGTATTAGACCGCCAAACTGCGTTCCTAGCATATTAAAAATAAAAAGGAAGATAACTGTAATAATACCAATGATAATCTTACTGCTTTGCGGTAAGTTGAACATGCCTGCCACTAATTCTCCAAAGTAAAGACCAAGGGCGCCAATAACTGCGGGACCGTAAATAAGAGTCTGAATCCATCCGCATAAAAAGCCCCACATGCTTCCATAAACTTCCTCAACGTAGGCATATAAACCGCCGGTTCTAGGGATTTTTACACTTACTTCACCAATGGTCAGTCCGCTTGCTAGGGTAATAATGCCGCCAATAACCCATGCCCATAAGGCTAGAGTTGAGTTACCGGTGGAAGAGATGACGATTCCTGGCTTCATAAAAATACCCGAACCGATAACTGTTCCTACCACAAGGGAGGCTGCTACCATAAATCCTATGTTTTTCTTTAATTGTACTTCTTCTTTAACCATCGTCCATCACCTGCGCACAAATGTATTTTGTTGAAGATTATACCACAATAACATTGAATGCCCCTTTATTAGAATAATAAAACTTATTTTTATTGGATAGTTTCTTATAAAGATGGGTATAAATTATTATTTCACAGAATTGTAAACAACAGGAGAGGAATTAGTATGAAAAAAATATTTACCATCTTGGCTCTGCTGGTGGCTGTCATTGTCGGAGTATATTCGTACGTTACTTTTTTTGATCATACCGAAGCCAAAGGAAAACAAAAAACAATTATGGCATTTGGAGATTCTTTAACATACGGAAAAGGCGACAGAAAGGAACAGGGTTACGTCGGCCAGCTTCAGAAGGAATTAAATGAGAAACATCAAGGTACTGACTACCAGATTTTAAATTATGGAGTAGTGAACCGTGAGTCTTCAGGAGTGTTAAAACAACTGGGAAACGTAAAAACCGAAGACCATTTAAACGAAACGGATTATTTTATTGTTTTCATCGGAACCAATGACCTTATCCACAGTAATGGAGGGGATTTGTCCGAGCTTCATCCAGAAAAAATAAAGGCGGCCAAGGAAGATTATCTGGACAATATGAATGCTATTTTAAAGATTCTTCAAACGGCAAATAAAAATGCACCTGTCATTTTATTAGGACTTTACAATCCATATCCAGAGGGGCATCACCATATTGAAAAATATATCAATGATTGGAATCAATCCATTCAAAAGCTGGCTGCATCTCATGATAATGTAAAATTTATCTCGACTAATGAATTATTTAAGGGAAAGAACAAGAAACAATACTTCAGCGATTCTCTTCATTTAGATGACGACGGGTATCGACTTATTGCGGGTAAAATCTTGAAGAACTATGACTTTAAATAGTCTTTTTTGCGGAAAAATGGTATTTTAATAGAATAACAATTACGGATCCTGGTTGCAGGGTCCTTTTTCTTGGTGAAAAATAAAAGATATTTAATATAAGTAAGAAAGGGATGATAATAATGAAATTAAACAAAAAAGGAAAATGGCTCGTCACCTTTCTCTTCCTTATTGTTCCAATTTTGTTTATTTTCAATTCCCTCGAAACTCAGTCCCCCAAAAAAGTGCCAATGCCAACCAAACTGAATGATTTAGTTGAAGTAAAGTCTAAACTGCTTGTAAATGAAGCAGCTCGAAAAGGGATTCGGGTAGTGATTACTGATGATTTCCGAAGCGCCAAAGATCAGGATGCTCTTTATGCACAAGGGCGTTCAACTGATGGAAATGTAGTTACTAATGCCAGGGGCGGAGAGTCCTATCATAATTATGGGCTTGCCATTGATTTTGCTCTTGCCGCACCTGAAGGCGAACAATTAATCTGGGATATGGATTACGACGGAAATGGAAACAGCAAAAGTGACTGGAAGGAAGTTGTGGAAATAGCCAAAAATTTAGGATTTGAATGGGGCGGCGATTGGGCAAAGTTTAAGGACTATCCTCATCTGCAAATGAGTTTCGGCTTAACCATTAATGATCTTCAAAACGGAGTGCTGCCTTCTAAAAATGGAGTGCCGGCAAACCTTGCAATGAAAGATAAAATATATAAATTTTTTAAAGAAATATCTAATATATAAACTTGAAAATCGTAAATAAGTTCATAGAGAGGAAATTACGGAATCCGAAACATTTTAATAGTAACGATAACTAAGTTCCTGTAAAATATACGATTATAAATGAAAAGAAGGCGAAACGGATGAATCAGCCATTATTAAAAGAAAGCCCCCATTCTGGTGAAGTGAAGGAGAAGATCTGGACAAAAGACTTTATTCTAATATGCCTGGCCAACTTTTTCATTTTCCTCGGATTTCAAATGACTCTTCCAACCATTCCGCTTTTTGTTGAAAGCCTTGGGGGGAATGACCAGCTAATTGGATTTGTAGTAGGAATATTTACTTTTTCTGCTTTGCTAATCCGTCCATACGTCGGCCATGCGCTTGAGACAAAGGGAAGAGCTTTTGTATATTTAACTGGATTGACCATTTTTGTTTTAACCGTTGGTTCGTTTGGGTTTGCGGCATCGATCTTTTTTTTGTTTGCTTTAAGGGTGCTGCAGGGTTTAGGCTGGGGATTCTCGACAACAGCTTCCGGTACCATTGCAACTGATTTGATTCCAGCAAGCAGAAGAGGAGAGGGCATGGGTTATTACGGCCTCTCAGGTAATCTGGCACTTGCATTTGGACCTTCACTTGGATTAATTCTTTCAGGCGTATTAAGCTTTATGCAATTATTTTTAATAAGCGCGGGTTTGGGATTAATGGCTTTATTGCTATCATCACGTATAAAATTTAAAAAAATTGAGGCTAAACCAAACAAAAACAAGGCAGCCGTTAAACTCGATCTTTACGAAAAGAGCGCCCTTCAGCCTTCGTTTTTATTATTTTTTATGACAGTAACCTTTGGGGGAATCGCCTCATTTCTTCCCTTATATACAGCACAAAAACATGTTAGCGGGATTCAATGGTATTTCCTTTTTTATGCTGCCGCACTTATGGTGACACGGACCTTCGCAGGGAAGCTCTATGATAAAAGGGGACATAAAGCGGTCTTTATCCCGGGTACCCTGTTGATTTTAGTTGCAATGCTTTTGCTCGCGTGGCTTCCAAACAATCCGGTCCTCTTCACAGCAGGAGTTTTGTATGGTTTAGGCTTTGGGTCTGTCCAGCCCGCTCTGCAGGCGTGGTCGATCGAGAGTTCAGCTCCGAACAGAAGGGGAATGGCAACTGCCACATTCTTTTCCTTCTTTGACCTTGGAATTGGAGTCGGCGCCATGGTCTTCGGGCAAATCGGCCATCAACTCGGGTACAGAAGCATCTACATTACCGCAGCCTGCTCCGTGGGTTTTTCCATTTTGTATTATTTATATCTGCTTTCTAAAAATAAAGGCACTGCCAAGGCAAGGTCTTAAAGATAATCCAGTTTCTTTATGGGACTGGTTTTTTGTTTTTTAAGGAAACTATGATTTTCCTAACGGAGGCCAACAGGACAAGGAGAGCTTCGGAAGCATCTGCATCGCATGATAAAAAGGCTTTAGCTTTTTTCGGGGATGTGGGTCTGAAGGCGTTGCCTCATGAGCTGGCAATTTTAGCGTTCTTCTGCACAGGTTACTTGCACTTTTTAGTGTAAAAATTTAATAGTTTTATGTAAATAAATGGTACAATCTCCTATAGGGGGGATGAGAAATTAAAAGAAAAATCATCGAATGGGTCATTGGAATTTCAGTGGCTCTAGTTGTCCTAATTGCCTTTGACCAATGGAATACATATAAGCATGAAAAACCGCCAAAGCCTGAAATTAGTGTAGGTGGCACTAACCTTAAATATGCCCTCGCCAGCTATTCCTGGCATGGTAAGGTAAAAAAAGATAAAGAACTTTCCCGGGCTGTTTATGATATACCAGTGCCTACGCCAAAGGTAGATCCATTTCAGCAACTACACGTTAAGTTCGCGAAAAAGCCAGATAAAGAAAGCATAGAAGTTTGGAATATCGATACCAATGAGAAGGTTAGTTCAAAAAAGGGACTTTTTATTGATGTGCCTAATTTTCCTTGGAGTTTTGTTTTTGTCATAAAAGCGGATTGGGGAAAAGAAAATGCTACTTATATTACACGGATTAATATTGGCCAAAAAGTTTCTTACCAGCCATTTTTACCTTGGGGAAGTGGGAAGTACTCAATTATTGAGCTCCTGCCAGGTAATTTTCCGACTAGTACGATTACGAAAATCCCCCGTGACTTAACTATGAAACTGGATAAAATGCGCAGTTTGGGAGGTACACTGGAAGAATTAAAGAAACAGCAGCCTGATCTCCCGATTACCGAAGTGCCGGCCTATTTTGTTTTTGACCAGCAGAAATTTATTTATCAAACGAATAATTTAAACCAGCTTATAGAATTTTTAAAGAAGAAATTGGAACCGGTGAAATAAATGCGAAAAACAAATATAGAATGGCTGCTGGTTTATCTGCTGTCCTGGTAATTTTGGTTGGCTTTGACCAATGGAATTCTTTTAAACACGAAAAACCGCCCAAGCCTGATATATCTTTTAAAAATTGAAAGCAGTTCTTACTGATCATTCCTGGCACGAAACTAAGTTTGCTAGCTAAATTCACTTTTAGCGGAATGGGCGGTGACTCCTTAGCAGCGTTGTTTTGGCAGTTGGAAGGTTCTATGCTGCGAAAAAAACAGTACTAACAAAAAAGCTATTACGAACACTATTTTAATAGGAGAAAATAATAATTTTTTTTAAGAAAATTTGACAAATGTTTTTCCATTGCATATAATTTTGGAAAAATAATCATATTGAAACGCCGACGGGGATTAGTAAAATGATGCGTGTCTTTTCCAGAGAGGAAGCTGAATGGTGCAAAGCTTCCACTGACAGACATTTGAACCTGCCCCTGAGTTCCGGACCGGACAAGTGTGAAGGTCTGTGCGGGTTAAAATCCGTTATCGTATTCGAGAGTGTTAAGCTTTGCTTTGCAAATTAGGGTGGTACCGCCATATTTGGTCCCTATTGTAAAGCGGGGCTTTTTTGTTTTTTAGCTAATTAGAATATATTTCCACAAATTCTGATCACATCAGAAAAACTATGGCATCCGCCAAAAGGTCTTGGCGAATGCTAGGTTTTTTTTAACAAAAAGGAAACGGAGTGAGTCACTTGGCTAAGGAGTTTGTAAAAAATATTACCGGGATGGAAGAGGACTTCGCCCAATGGTACACCGATGTGGTGACAAAAGCGGATTTAATCGATTATTCAAGCGTTCGTGGTTCTATGATTATTCGTCCTTATGGTTATGCACTTTGGGATAATATCAAAAACGAACTGGATTCACGGATTAAGGAAACAGGGCATGAAAATGTCTACATGCCGTTATTTATACCTGAGAGCCTTTTGCAAAAAGAGAAGGATCATGTTGAGGGATTCGCTCCTGAAGTAGCATGGGTTACACATGGAGGATCAGAGGAACTTGCTGAGCGGTTGGTTGTCCGACCAACATCGGAAGTGTTATTTTGCGAGCATTATAAAAATATCATCCATTCATACAGGGATCTTCCAAAGCTGTACAACCAATGGGCGAATGTAGTTAGATGGGAAAAAACAACAAGGCCATTCTTAAGAACACTAGAGTTTTTATGGCAGGAAGGCCATACATGCCACGCTACTGACGAGGAAGCTCTGGAAGAAACCGTTAAAATGCTGAACGTATATGCGGATGTTTGCGAAAATATCCTTGCAATCCCTGTAGTAAAAGGTCAAAAAACGGAAAAGGAAAAGTTTGCAGGCGCCAAATTTACATATACCATTGAGAGTTTGATGCATGATGGTAAAGCGTTGCAGACGGGCACCTCACACCATCTTGGTGATGGCTTTGCCAAAGCCTTTGGAATTCAATTTTCAGATAAGGAAGGCAAGCTGCAGCATGTTCAGCAAACCTCATGGGGATTCACAACCCGTGTAATCGGTGCCATGATCATGGTCCATGGTGATGACAGAGGATTGGTTATTCCGCCAAAAGCGGCTCCAATCCAGGTTATGATTGTCCCTATTGCTCAGCATAAAGAGGGCGTTCTTGATTTCGCTTATGAATTAAAAAAGAATCTGGGAAGAGTAGCACGAGTTGGGATCGACGCAAGCGATAAAATGCCTGGATGGAAGTTTAACGAATATGAAATGAAGGGTATTCCAATTAGGCTTGAAGCAGGACCGAAGGATATCGAAAAAGAACAAGTAGTTTTAGTTCGCAGGGACACTTTGGAGAAGGTGATTGTTCCTTTATCTGAGCTGGAAGAGAGAATTACCTCGCTGCTTGAGGATATTCAGTCCAATCTTTATAATCGTGCAAAGGCGCATCGCGAAGAAAATACTAGCATAGCTAAGGACCTCGGTGAATTAAAAGACAGTCTTGAACATAAGCCTGGCTTTGTAAAAGCAATGTGGTGCGGAGACCGGGCATGTGAGGACAAAATTAAAGAGGAAACAGGAGCAACTTCACGCTGCATGCCATTTGAACAGGAAAAGGTTTCTGAAAGCTGTCTGTGCTGTGGAAAAGGGGCAGAGAAGATGGTTTATTGGGCAAAAGCATATTAGAATAGAGAAAAGGCTGCCGGTGGCAGCCTTTTATTTTAATTTAGAATCGGTCATTATCCCGACGGTTGCGATTAAGAGTGGAGTCATCCACATCAGTTTCTCCGTCAGTTTCTACGCTAGCTTCCTCACGCTTAACATTTTCAACTACCTGCTCGGTATCAGTAACTTTCTTTTTACCGATAACAAGCTCCTCAGTAACGACTGGTTTTTTCGTTACTTCAACTTTTTCCTCTACGATTGGAACGCGGATGGTCTCGTCATCACCTAATGGAGTGGTATCGAGATCATCACCATCAACAGCACGTCTTTCAACATACACTTCTTCACGCTCAACTGGGACATTGACTCTCTTTTGCTCTTCAACCACATTTTTGTGGACCTCAACCTCGCCAGTTTGGACGCGTTCTTTAGAAACATCCAGCTGCTCTTCGCGAAGCTTTAGGGAACGCTCTTCGTCAGTATCGAGAGTGTCAGACTCAAGGCCTGTCCGGTCAAGAGAAGTTGTTCCAGTGAAAGCACCTGCGGCTGTACCAGGAACTGTTTCAGAAGTAGTGTCTGTGAAGTTCCCTGCATTGGTGTCGCCTAGAAGTATGATACGACCAGAATTAATATCGTTCTCATACTCACGTGCCGCGGCGTCATCAATACCAAAACCAACAAAGTGATCATAGTAGGATGTACCTTCGCCTGTATTGGTATTGCCTTCAAACGCTGTAACTAGGCTGTCAAGGAATCCCTTGTTCTCACGAGTCCCGTTTGTCTCATCAATATCCTCGCTAGAAACGCCCGTTTCATATTGAAGAGAAGAAGGGAAGTCATTGGAATTAGATACGATTGACATATCGCTTACTGAATATCCCTGATTGCGGTATTTTTCGATAGCTGGAATCACTTCATCACTAGAATTATAAACGCCTAATACTCTTTTACTCATTAGTCATTACCTCCGATGTCTTTTATAAATTTTGGTTGATCTTGCTTACACCTATCACTTTCCCCATATGTCAATGGTAAAAACATAATCTATTTGGCATATTTTCCATTCTTTAGGAAAAATGTGGAAAAACATAAAAAAAGGAGCAAATCTGGTGATTTGCTCCTTTCATACTTGTATTTATTTATCTGTTTCGATCAACAGCATCGTTAAATTTATCTGCGAGTTTTTCTTTTGTATCACCGTATTTTCCTTGTACAGAACCTTTAGCCTGGTCTGCCTTACCCTCAGCTTCCATGGATTCATTCCCGGAAAGCTTACCTAAGCCCTCTTTCATATCACCTTTAAGTTTATCGAATCTACCTTTTGTTTGATCGTCATTCATGATTGTTTCCTCCTTTTAAAGTGATGCTTGTTATTTACCCTATGTTAACGGAATCAAACAAGCCGATGTGCTGGGAGGGGGATTATAGAAGTGATCCCCTTTATAAGAAAATAAACAATGACCCTATATACATAGGTATTATTAAAGACAAACTAATAGAAAAAGAGAAAGAGAATGTCTTTAATAGGCGCTCTTGAAGACAAACAAATAGAAAAGGGAATGTTCAATGTCCTTAATATCTAAAAA
This sequence comes from Neobacillus sp. FW104-15D2, assembly GCF_058790155.1. Lineage (NCBI taxonomy): Bacteria > Bacillati > Bacillota > Bacilli > Caryophanales > Bacillaceae > Neobacillus > Neobacillus sp. FW104-15D2. The sequence continues at coordinate 111,203 of NZ_JBYTCJ010000010.1, read as the reverse complement.
TTAATGGCAAATCGAGCCTGTAGGAGGTGTAGTTGGGGTTGCCGAAGACAAACGAATAGAAAAAGAGAGATGGAAGGTCTTCAAACATTTAAAATTATTCATAAAAGCCCATTGGCCGACACCATTAATTTTAAAGTTTTTTCCGTAGGACTCTTAATATCTTCTTTTTAGAAACATTTCCCCCGCACCATTCATAAATTTCATTTGTTGTGATTTTGCGATTTGGCCACAACAACTTAAATTCATCTACAGCTCTTAAAACTGACCTCTCAACTTTTTCTCCAAAATCACATTCTTCACATTTAATCTCATACCTCTGTACCACCACAGAAAATGATCCGCATTTTTCACATATAACCCCTTTTTTCAACCCTTCAAATTCATACTCCGGCAGCCGCGTATATGGTGAATCCTTCAGATGCAGGGAAAGCAGCTTTTCTGCTAGTTTCTTATGTGAGTTATTTAAATGGGAATTCTTATTTTTTAGTTTCCCTCCAATTTCGATCTGAGCAGAGCTAATGAAGCTGCTCTTTTTTTGATTTCAGCCTTCAGGCGTTAACCGGGTTTTCTCTATTAGAAAGTGCTAAAATATAACCAGTACATATCTAGGAGTGTCATACATTGAAAAATAAATTATATTACGAAGATGCCTATAGGAAAAACTTCATTACCAAAATAATCAAAACAGGCCAAGATGAAGTTGGGGAGTATGTTGTTATAGAAGAAACAGCTTTTTACCCAACCGGGGGAGGCCAGCCACATGATACAGGAACCTTAAACGGGGTTCCTGTTGAAAACGTGGAAGAAACAGATGGAGAAATCCGTCACTATATCACAGGACCTTTGGAAAAAGGGACGGACATACAGGGAGAAATCGATTGGAACCGCCGTTTTGACCATATGCAGCAGCATTCAGGACAGCATATTCTTTCTGCAACATTTGATAACATGTTTGGTTATAAAACAGTCAGCTTCCATTTAGGGAAAGAATACATTACGATCGATCTGAATATTGAACAGCTGCCGGAAGAAGACGCATGGAAAGCAGAGGAAATGGCAAACCAAATTATCCTTGAAAACCGTCCAATCGAGACAAAATGGGTCAGCGAGAATGAACTCTCAGAGTACACCTTGAGAAAAGCTCTGAAAGTTACAGAGGATATCAGGCTGGTGATTATTCCTGATTACGACTATAACGGCTGCGGTGGAACGCATCCCCGCTCCACTGGTGAAGTTGCGGCCATAAAGATTCTGGATTGGGAGAAGCAAAAAAAGAATACACGAGTACGCTTTGTTTGCGGAAACCGTGTGAGAACGCAGCTTTCTCAGAAACATAAGATCCTGACTGAATTAAGTCCTTTGCTGAATGCGTCAGAAGAAAATATGGCTGCAGCCATAAACCGAATTTTGAATGGCACAAAAGCAATTGAAAAAGAATTAGAAGCAGCAAAAGAATCCCTTCTTCAATATGAAGGAGCGGAGTTATTAACAAGGAATGATGGACAGGTTGCAGAGATATTTGCCAACCGTACCATTCAGGAGCTTCAAAAACTTGCTAAAATCATGGTAGCTTTAAATGAGAGATCGAGGGTTATTTTAGTCGCAGAAAATGATGGCAAGCTACAGTTTGTATGTGCGAAAGGAAAAAATGCAGAAGGAAATATGAAAGAGTTGGCATCTTCGGCATTCCCGTTCATCAATGGAAAAGGCGGAGGGAATGAAACCTTTGCCCAGGGAGGAGGGGAAGCGCTGGTTTCTGCAGAAGAACTTCTCCGCGTCCTTAAAGGAAATTTAGAAGCTTAGAATGTTAAAAGAGGCTTGCCAATTTGGCGAGCCTCTCTTGCTTTTAAAAAGAATTACGCAGCCGCCTGGCCCTCTGTTTTAGCAGATTGTTTTGCAGGCTTGATCACATTGAAAATAATGTTTAAGAAAATAGCGGTAAAGCTGCCTGCAACAATTCCATTGTTCGTAAGAATCTTTACGCTCTCCGGCAGATGAGCGAATAGTTCTGGAACCGCGGTTACACCAAGCCCCATACCAACGGAACAAGCGATGATTAATAGGTTCTCCTGGGATGCAAACTCTACATTGCTTAGCATTTTAATTCCATAAGCGATAACCATTCCAAACATGGCCACCATTGCTCCTCCAAGAACAGGAGTAGGAATAACAGTTGTTAAAGCACCGATTTTTGGAACAAATCCAAGAGCAATTAAAATCCCGCCCACTGTGTAAATGACATTTTTCGTTTTTACACCTGAAAGCTGAACGAGACCAACATTTTGTGAAAATGTAGTATAAGGGAATGAATTAAATACTGCACCCAGAATAATGGCAAGACCTTCGGCACGATATCCTTTTGATAAATCTTTTTCCGTTAATTTTTTGCCAGTGATATCACTAAGTGCAAAATAAACTCCTGTAGATTCTACGAGACTTACAATGGCAACCAGCGTCATGGTAATAATAGGTGTTAGTTCAAACGATGGTGTAGAAAAATAGAATGGACGAACCATATGGAACCATGAAGCATCGGCTACTGCAGTGAAATTCACCTTACCCATTAGTGATGCTGCAAGTGTACCAACAACCAATCCTAATAAAATGGAGATAGAACGGATGAAACCTTTAGTAAAACGGTAGAGCAAAATAATAAAAAGAAGTGTTCCGAAAGCCAGGCTGATATTGGAAATACTGCCGAAGTCCGGGCTTCCCTGGCCGCCAGCTATATTGTTCATGGCAACAGGGATGAGAGTTATGCCAATGACCGTAACAACTGAACCTGTAACAACGGGAGGAAAGAACTTAATCAGCTTTCCAAAAAATTGCGAAATCAGAATGACTATTAAGCCAGAAATGAGGATAGAGCCGTAAACAGCTGAAAGTCCGTATTGTCCGCCAATCGCAATGATGGGACCAACTGCAGTAAAAGTACAGCCAAGTACAATTGGCAATCCTATGCCGAAGAAACGGTTTTGCCAAACTTGCAGAAGCGTAGCCAGGCCGCACATTAAAATATCAATAGATACTAAGTAGGTTAATTGTTCTCCAGAGAATTTAAGTGCTCCACCAACGATTAAAGGAACAATAACTGCACCGGCATACATGGCTAACACATGCTGAATACCTAAAGAGGCAATTTTTAAAGGCTGCTGTTTCATTTGATTAACTCCTCCGCTTCTTCATTTAAAAATTTAACTTCACCATTTGATAAGGAAGATATTCTTGCTAATGATTCAACCCTGTAACCTTCCTGTTTCAGCAAATTTGCACCTGGCTGAAAAGATTTCTCGATAACAATCCCGATTCCACCAACCACCGCGTTCGCTTGTTCTGCCATCTTAACCAATGCCAGAGAAGCCTGGCCGTTTGCAAGAAAGTCATCAATGATGAGCACCCGGTCATTTTCAGTAATGTATTGTTTAGAAATGGAAAGGTCATGGGTTTCATTTTTTGTAAAGGAATGAACTCTTGCTGTTAGTAAATCTTCCATCAGGGTAGCTGACTTTCTTTTTCTGGCAAAAACAACAGGGACGTTCATATGTAAACCAGTCATTACAGCAGGGGCAATCCCGGACGATTCAATGGTCACAATTTTCGTAATCGAATCATTTTGAAAAAGCCTGGCAAATTCTTTTCCGATTTCATTCATCAGTTGTGGATCAATCTGATGGTTTAAGAAGGAGTCTACTTTTAGAACATTTTCATTTAAAACCCTTCCATCAGCATTAATTTTTTCTTCTAGTAATTTCAAGTTGGTTCCCCCTTTTAAAAATAAAAAGCCCAAAAGTCATTGTTCACATCAAAATGAGTGAGGCAATGACCTTTGGGCTTTTTGACCGAAAGGAATAGGAATAGAAGATATTCAAAAATAAATACCATTCCCATTACCCACTCATAGTCGGAACGTTAACGGCATTCCGGTAGAAACTTGCAGGCCATATCCCTGCGATTATATGAGTGAAACTTTATTAATTTATTGTCATTATATCTGCCTAAAAAAGTTTAATCAACTCTTTTTTTGAAGAATACGAACTATCTTAATTAAAATTACATCATCATTCGCTTTTTGGAAGCGATTACTTATGAGCAGTAATAAAGGAAAGGATTTATTCTGGAAAATGAAGTTTTTAGATTGTGGAAAAGGGAAGAAAAATAAAAAATAAAAGAAAAGGAGAATGGTATATGAACAAACTATTTAAAGTAGCCATTATTATGGCCCTTACTCTTGTATTAGCAGTGATGGCGGGGTGCGGCAAAGGCGGTACAGCTAACACAACAAATCAGAATAATACCACAGATGCTGCTAACACCGTTTCTAAGAAAGAGGCAAAGCAGGGTGACAAGGATAGTATGTCCAAAGCTGAGTTCGATAAAATTAAAAATGGTATGACAAAGGATGAAGTTGACGAGCTTGTAGGAGGAAAGGGTAAATTGCAGGATCAGTCTGGTGACGGGGATCAAAAAACGGAAGTTTACAAGTATAAGGGCGAAGGTACCGTCGGGGCGAATGCTAGAATAACATTCAAAAATGGTAAGGTGAAAGACAAACAACAATCGGAATTAAAGTAAGGAAAAAGATGGGACAGCCTCCCATCTTTTTTATTTGAGTTGTTTTCGAAATATCCAATAAGAATAACCAATTGGAAGAAGTAAAATAAAAAGTATAAACACTCTCATAAATTCCGCGAAACCATTAGGTATAAAGGAAGAAAGGATAAACAAGAATCCGCTTATGATAAAGGTTTTTCCTCCAAATCTATGAGTCTTTCTCCAGTTATTTTCATCGTTTAGGGCCCATGGAGTTTTAATCCCGACAAAATAGTTAGATTTCACCTGGGGCATGTAATTTCCTATGATAATGAAAAGAACTCCTATTAGAAAAAGAACATAGTTTCCCGAAAAAAAAGTGTATCCTAAGCCGTTAGCGATCATAATCAAGTTTAGAGCGAAAAACACGAGCGATATGGAAATATTAATGATGATAAAGCTCTTTGAAAAATAAGGATAGTTTTCTTTTTTAGGATCGATTTTTGGCAAATAAGCCATTGTGATATAGGGAATTAACATCATAGATATCGAGATGATCATTGCAGTTAATTTGGGAGCATAGTCATTGGGTTCCCCATTAATACCCCAATGAATTGGAATTTGGGCTGAAAGCATCGGGAACGCAATAAGCCAAATAATGAGAGAGGCCGCCATAAATATGATTGTAATCCAATGTTTTTTCACGTGATTAACCCCTTTTGTTTTCTTTTTGATCCTCTGTGAAGTTAAAAGCCCAGCTGATGATTTCCTGAAAAATAGTCGTATTAAGTGAGTAAACAACAAATTGCCCTTTTTTTACGTCCTGTACAAGATCAGCAGTCTTTAAGATCTTTAAATGCTGAGAAATGCTAGGTTTGGACATGTCGAAGTGATCGGAAATTTCCCCTGCCGTTAAATCACTTTCCTTTAACAGGTCAAGAATTTTTCTTCGAGTTGGGTCGGACAGGGCTTTAAAGGTTTCGTTCATAGGCCCTCCTAAAGTATTTAAGTATTTAACTAAATACTAAAACGGTGGAAGGATTTTGTAAATACCCAAAAGTAAATTTTTTCCTAAAGGAAGGTGTTTGGGAGGTTTATGAGGAAAAAGTACATGGAGGAATTAGGGTGTTAAGGAAGCTTATTGCTATGATAAAAATTGAACAGCGTTAGACCAACTTTTCTGGGAATTACAGGAAATGAGGTAAAAACTGAAGTTGAACCTTGAACCGATCAGACGGCAGGCCCCTAGAAAGAGCTGACCAAGTATTAAAATAGGGACATAATATAATTGATTTATTATTTTTAAAAAAGGACTGATAAACATATTGGATACTCAGATTACAGCCATTTATCATCACTTATTGGAAGCATGGAACAATAGAAGTGCACAGGATATGGCACAGCTATTCTCCATAGATGGAGAAATGATTGGTTTTGATGGAAGCCAGATTATCGGAAGCGAAGAAATTTTTTCTCACCTTTATCCTATTTTTGAGCATCACCAAACAGCCAGCTTTGTCAGCAAGGTGAAAGGCGTTCGTTCATTGGGAACTGAAACGGCGATGCTAAGGGCAATTGCTGGAATGGTTCCGCCGGGCCAGTCAGACATTAATCCAAAAGTAAATACACACCATACCCTTATTGTGGTTAAAGAGAATAATGACTGGAAATTTCAGCTGTTTCAAAACACTCCTGCCCAGTTTCATGGACGTCCAGAAATAGTAGAACAAATGACAGAAGAGCTGCGTGAAGTTCTGAATAATTAAGCAGAAAAGGAATTATATGACAGCGCATTATTCCTGTCGCACTTCATGTTAATAAAAATTTCTTAACACGAGAACCCGCCAAACTATTGTTGACGGGTTTAATATATAAATTATTATAATGAATTGAATCTTTCTTTTTATTGATTCGAAATTTTACTCTTTCTCCAACTATAACTGCACGTTTAGCTTGATGTTTATGAACTGCCTGGAAACGTTCAATTATTTTACCTGTATTGTAAATTTTGATTATTGTTATGAGTAGGTGCTTTACACCAGCACCAAACTTGGTATACCATGAGCTGCAATAATAACACCAAATAATACATCGTTCTATATAATGATAAAATCCTAGCCTCTTGATCATCATAGATTTTTCACAGAAGGCATCGTACAATACTCTTCGAACAATTTTCCCTGCATGTTTGATCCCTTGATAATTTCAATGCAATTTAGGTAAACAATGAGTAAAGAGGAGGGAATCGTACATGTCGTGTGAGACGGCATCCGTTTCAAATAAATGATGTCAGGAGTGAAGGTTCAAACTACATCAAGAGCTACGTCTGGAGCTACGTCTGGAACTACGTCTCGAAGAACGACGATTTGCACTGCGAGAACGACGGTTGAAACTCCGGCTCGAAGAACGACGATTTGCACTACGTGAACGACGGTTTGAACTGCGGCTTGAACGACGATTCGAACGACGTCTCCTCGAACGACGGTTTGAACTTTGGCGTGAACGACGTCTGGAATTACTTCTCAGCGACCTAAACACTATCAATAAACGTGAACGACGTCTTGAACGACGAGAACGACTACGAGAACGGCGACTTGAACTCCGGCTTGAACTCCGGCTTACACTCCGGCTTGAACTCCGGCTTGAACTCCGACTTGAACTCCGACTTACACTACGGCTTGAACTCCGATTTACTCTTCGGCTTGACCTTCGACTAGCACTTCTGCTACTTGAACGTTGACCCCTTGGTTCTTGATACATAAAATCCTTTAATCCTTGTTTTTCACCTTCCCGTACAGCTTCTTGTACCTCTAAAGCTGAGTATTCCACATAAATCACTCCTTATAATTATATAAAACATGAAAGTTTATTAAACTTATCATTGATATAACGTATGTTAGAGGGAATTTTCCGTACAGGACAAACGCTTAGATTTTAAAATTAATACAATTTTTGATTCAATTTAAAGTGATGATCAGAACAAAATTAAAGCTCTTACTACCACGTAGTAATTGGGGATTTTTTAGCCCATTTTCGAACGGAGGCGTGATGATGTTTGTCCACCACTTGTTTTAAAAAAACGATAGGTATAAAACACTAGATAAAGGTAAAAATGACTTTCATTTATAAAAGGCTGTCTATGGTTCCTCGACATTCTCAGCAAATAAAGTTCTTTGTTCCTAATTTTCATGGCAACATTTTTATGAAAATGATTATTAGAGACCTCTTTTTGTGGAAGATTCCTAAAGCTGCTTTCTTTGTATTTAATCTTTTTTAATCCTTTTTCAGGGTTGCTAGTTTGGCCGCTTTTCCCATGGTTCAACTGTCCCAACCATTTTAACATCGTCATCTGATTTGATTGCTTCGATCACTCCGCTTGATATTTCTCTATTTGTAAGCCAGCGTGACCCGCCGTTCTTAATCACAAACCCCAGCTTAATCTGATGATACTTCACGTTTTCAGGAAGATTTAATAAATTTTTTAAACTCACTAGATCGGTTCGGCTGCCAACCACATGAAATACTTGGAACTGTTCTGTTTTAAGGGATAATTCCTGCAAAATAATATTTAAAGCCATCGGTGCATCTGAATGAATCCAGGCGACTGCTAAATCCACGCATCCCAGCTTATTCATCTCAACTCTAAGTTCCGTTTCGTTCTTATAATCTGTGAATATAGGTGAAATAAAGCCAGAACTCTTTCGGATTAATTGGTCCATTTTATGTTTGTTTCTTGCTAATACATAAACATGATTGCCCTCGGATTCAAGCCATAAGGATACCTCTGCCAGCATCCCTGTACCCCCGATTACCAACGCTCTCTTCAATTCTCTCACCCTCGTTTTTATTTCATTATAAATTAATACAGAAAAATTGTATAATTTACCAGAAGGAGAGATTCTATGAAAATTAAAGGATTAAATCATTTTCTTTTTTCTGTATCAGACTTGGATAAATCTATAGAATTTTACGAGCAGGTTTTTGGTGCAAAGCTTTTAGTAAAAGGGAGAACTACAGCGTATTTTGATTTAAAGGGTATATGGCTCGCTCTTAACGAAGAAAGAAATATTCCGAGAGATGAAATCAACTTGTCTTATACTCATATTGCCTTTTCAATTGATGAAGAAGACTATGAGGGTTTTTATAAAAAATTAACCGATTTAAACGTTAATATTCTAGAGGGCCGCCTTCGGGATGAAAAGGACAAAAAGTCCATTTATTTTACTGACCCGGATGGTCATAAATTTGAATTCCACACTGGAACATTGGAGGACCGGCTTGAGTATTATCGCAAGGAGAAAGAATATATGGAATTCCCTGAGGAATAAATTCTGAATTTTGAAAAAGGATAATAGACCGGCTTGTTGAATATTTTATATAAACATAGGAATATCTTGTTTTATTAGGGGAGTGTCACGATGAATTTTAAAAGCTATGAAGATTTTTGGCCTTTTTATTTAACACAGCACAGCAAGCCATCCACGAGGGCATGGCACTTTGTCGGAACAAGCTTTGTCTTTATCTTTATTCTCTTAACCTTGTACACTCAAAATTATTGGCTTCTGATTCTTGCACCAGTAACAGCCTATGCTTTAGCGTGGATCAGCCACTTTTTTATTGAAGGAAATAAACCAGCGACCTTTGGACATCCTGTATGGTCGCTTCGAGCTGATTTTAGAATGTATCGTCTGATTTTGCTTGGTAAATTGAAGCAGGAACTTGAAAAAACAGATCACGCTTAAACAGGAGGGTGAAGTTATGATTGAAATGGTGCCGGAAAATCGAGATCAAATTCGCTATTCGGAAGAAAACTTTGGCTTGACGGAGCTGAAGCCTAATTACCGGATAGACTTAAGGAATCCCTCGAACGATGATGTTGATCAATTTATCAATGCCAATATGGTTTCCGATTGGTCCCAGCTGAGCTGGAAAGACGTTGGCAAGCCCTATGAAGTGAAGACCGTCGCGAAATCCAAACGCGAATGGGAAAAGGATCATGGTGATATGACCGTGAAAACCTCATGGGAGTTTTTTAACCGTTCCTTCCATGATTGGTTTGTTAAAGATGTTCCGGGAGAACTGACACAATCAAAGCAGAATTTGAAAAAATATTTTTCAAGATTTCAAATGAGTGATGTAAAAAAGGCACTTGGTGAAACGGTGCGACTGTCTTTATGGAATTATGCTCATCGAATTGAAGACGGAGTATGGGACCCTCGTGGAAAAAGGGCTCTTTTTAAAGGTCTGGATATAGATAAGCCACGGATACTTTTCCTTGGAGCGGCCGAAGGGTATGAGGCCATGCAGCTGCATGCGATGTATCCTGGGGGAGAAGTGGTTATGGTCGATTATGACGAATTCTGTAAGACCGACAGATTTGGGCTATTCCCAGAAAGCTACCCGTTCCTGGGGATTAACCGGGCGACCAATCAGCCAAGAGTTTGGCATAAGGATGATATGAATATCCATTATGTTGTGGATGATATTCGAAACCTTCCATTTGGTAGGGAGTTCGATATTGTTCTTAGTGTGGGTTTGCTTGAGCATTTCCCTGATGAATACAAACATGAGGTTATGGACTGGCATCGAAAGTTTTTAAAGCCCGGTGGGTACGCGATCATGACAACGCCAAGGCATCAAATGAAGTCACGGCTTTTTTATATGATCATGGCGGATGTAATGAATCACACGTATAGAGAACTAATGGATATTCGCCAAATGGGTCTCTATGTATATGAGGGGGGATTTGATATCCTCAAGCACGGCTTCATTAAAGTTCATAACGGAATAGTCGCGCGGCCCCGATAATTCGGAGCCGCTTTTTCTTTTAAGTTTAGTTTTAAATGATAAAGTTTGGTCCACTCTAGGAAGGACAGGAGTGAGGCCTATGAAAAAAATAACTCAATCTATTTCGTATATCCTTTTGGTGTTGTTATTGGCTTTAGCCTGCTATGGATTTACCACAGGGATGAATGAGGAAGAAAGAACAGAAGAGGTATCTGGAGTTGTTCAGGGGAAATTCGAGAATCAAGTTGTAGAAAATACATTGAGCAGTTATGAGCTTAATACAGAATTTTGGATAGTAATGAAGGATGGCAGGACACTTCAGCTGCCAGCCTATCTTTATCACAAGGTTAATGCGGGAGACAAATTATCTCTTTTTAGTCCGAAAAGCAGTCCTCTGTTCTATCTACAAAATCGCGCAAGGAATTAAATTTCCCTGTGCTTTTTTACCTTCAACGTAGAAAAGAAGCGGTTTCCAGCACGAATATATGATCTGTCTGTGCAACAAAACTGTCCCTTTGTATGATAGAGTGTCTGCTGCATAGGGAGCTGATTCTCAAGGCAATCTCTTTAGTGAGTCCAAACCATTCGTATTCAAGTATGGCATTTACGCTTAGTGAAATGAAAACTGAAATGCGTTTTAAAAATCACTCCCAAATTCACCCATCATTATACCCATATTTATCCACTTTTAATAGATTAATAGGGCTTATTCGGCATGGACGACTAGATTCTATTTCTATAACCTTAAGTTGTATACGCTTACATATTTTTGTTCCACCCATTATTAACTTACTGTATTAAAAAGGAGGACATATGAAAAAGAAAGCTTATCTGATTGCCGCAGTATGCTCTGTTTGTGTAGGAACAAGCAGCGTCCTGGCTGAAAGCGGGTCTGCTCCTATTCCTTCAATTGAAAAACAGGAAAAACACGCATCCCTCACAGCACAGCCTCCGCATCCGATATTCACCTGGAACTCGGATAAAATCCCTGTTACGAGTGTCCTTCATCCTGGCTCTGCCAAAGGAGCAGGCATGGTAGAAGCACCTCTGCAAAAAATTGATGGCATCATAAACCAGGCTATCACCGATCATGTGATGCCAGGAGCCGTCGTACTGGTAGCTCGCGGAGGAAAGATTGTTAAAGAGGATGCCTATGGATATTCCGCCAGATATTCAGACGGATCCTTTACTGAAATGGAAAACCCTATCATGATGCAGAAGAATACGATTTTTGATTTAGCTTCTATCAGCAAACTGTTTACGTCCACTGCCGTGATGATGCTGTATGAAAAAGGTTTATTTGGTCTGGATGATCCAGTTGCAAGATACATTCCAGAGTTTGCTCAAAACGGAAAACAACAGGTCACCATTAGACAGCTTCTAACGCACACTTCCGGATTTCCTGCATGGATTCCGTTATACACAAAGGGAACTTCAAGAGATGACCGTCTCCAAATTGTATTTAATCAGCCGTTAACAAACTCGCCGGGTTCAACGTACACATACAGCGATTTGAATATGATTACGCTGGGGGCACTTGTGGAACGGCTCTCCGGTCAAAGAGAGGATCAATTTGTTAAAGAGCATATAACTGGTCCCTTAGGAATGAACGATACGATGTATAACCCGCCAGCATCTTTAAAAAACAGAATTGCGGCGACAGAATACCAAACCACTCCGAACCGCGGCCTGGTTTGGGGACAAGTCCATGATGAAAATGCATGGTCCTTGGATGGAGTTGCTGGTCATGCCGGAGTCTTTTCAACGGCAGAGGATTTAGCCAAGTTTGCCCATATCTTTTTAAATAATGGAAGATACGCTGGAAAAACCATTCTACAGCCTGAAACAGTGAATCTATTACTTGAAAATCAAAATAAAGGCTTCCCAGGCGATGACCATGGTTTGGGATGGGAACTGAACCAAGGATGGTATATGGATGCTTTATCTGATGGAGCAGCCTTTGGCCATACCGGTTATACCGGTACTTCTATTGTAGTCAGCCAAATGAATAAAACCATTGCTATCCTTCTTACGAACAGAGTCCACCCAACTCGAAATACTGTTTCAACTAATCAAACGAGAAGATTAGTTGCAAGACAGGTGGCCGATTCGATTCCTGTTACTATGCTTTCTAAAGAACCTGCTTGGTTTGCAGGTTATGGTGATCGTCTGAACAGAACCATGGAGACCGATTTAAACTTAAAACAGGACACCACTCTTAGTTACTCAACCTGGTATAGCCTAGAGAATGGCTCAGATTTTGGATATATTGAGGTCTTTAAAGAGGGGGCATGGCAGAGGCTTGAACAGTTGACTGGCAATAGCAACGGCTGGGAAATGAAAGAACTCACCATTCCAAAGGAAGCAGCAAAATTACGGTTTGTTTATAAAACCGATTCCTCTGTTAACGGCAGGGGCTGGTATATTCAAAATCCTTATTTCGATGATGAATCTGGTATTCAGCTTAATTTTTCAAGCAATGATTGGCAGTTAAGAAACTATTAAACTATTTAGAGGAGGAATAAATATGGGTAAAATGCTGAAAAAACTTACAGTACCAGTTCTTGCCTTAGGGCTGATGGCTACTCAAAATCCCTTGATAGGAATGTCGACCGCGAAAGCAGAAACCGGCGGCACTGATGATCTCGTTATTGATTTAAATGTTCCTCAAGTTACTAGGGAAGTCAAAAATAATCAAATAGACTTGAACGCCCTTCATGTTAAAAGCGATGGCCAATTTATGCAGGCATCCCAAAATATTCAGTGGACCTCATCGAACAAAAATGTTGCCTCTGTAGACAAAAACGGAGAGGTAACCCTGACAGGGCATAACGGCAAAACATTTATCTATGTCAATGATGGCAGCTACAGCGATAGAATTTCCATTCAATACAAAGAAAATCAAGATAAAGTGCTTCTTCAAAAAGAGGAAGGAGTTCGCTATGACCTCATTGGCAATGCTATTAAGCATATGACGATTGAGGAAAAAGTTGGCCAAATGCTAATGCCCGATTTCCGTACATGGAAAGGGAAGAATGTTACCGAGATGAATCCTGAAATCGCTCAGCTGGTCAAGAATTACCATCTTGGCGGTGTCATTCTTTTTAGGGAAAACGTTGTGACTACAGAACAGACTGCTAGGCTTGTAGATTCCTATCAGCAGTCTGCTGATAAGTTCAGTCTGCTGACTGCCATCGACCAGGAGGGTGGAATTGTTACACGCCTGCAATCAGGAACTGATATGCCGGGGAACATGGCTCTTGGTGCGACAAGATCTGAAGAAGTGACCGAAAAAGTAGGAAAAGCGATTGGAGAAGAATTAAAAGCTTTAGGAATTAATATGGACCTTGCGCCAGACCTTGACGTAAATATTAACCCTGATAATCCGGTAATTGGAGTCCGTTCCTTTGGCGGAGATCCAGAACTTGTTGCCAAGCTGGGCAAAGCCTATATCAGGGGACTTCAGGAAAGCGGGACAGCAGCTACCGGCAAGCATTTTCCAGGACACGGAGATACGGCCGTGGACTCTCACTTAGGACTTCCGGAAGTGCCATATGATCTTGACCGCTTGAAAAAGATAGAATTATATCCTTTCCAGCAGGCAATGGATGCAGGTATTGACGCCATTATGACAGCACATGTTACCTTCCCGAAATTTGATGACAGCAAGGCCATCTCCAAAAAAGACGGAACGGAGATTTCCATTCCGGCAACTCTTTCTCATAAAGTCTTAACCGGTCTGATGAGGGAGTCAATGGGCTTTAAAGGGGTTATCATCACGGATGCAATGAACATGCAGGCGATCAGTGACCATTTTGGACCAGTGGATGCAGCCATCCGCGCGGTTAAAGCAGGGACAGATATTGTATTAATGCCAGTTGGAATCAGTGAAGTAGCAAATGGTCTTTATGATGAGGTGAAAAGCGGAGATATTCCGGTTGAACGGATTGAGCAGTCCGACGAAAGGATACTGACTTTAAAAATCCAAAGAGGAATCGTCAAGCCGGAATCAGATACAAGTATTGAAAGCAAGGTGGCTAATGCCCTTCAGGTAGTTGGATCAGAAGAACATAAGCAGGTTGAGAAGGAAGCTGCATCTAAATCGATTACTCTTATAAAAAATAATGCCGTTCTTCCAGTTAAGGCAGCAGAGGGAGATAAAATAGCGGTTGTAGGATACAGCGGTTATTATGTTGACCGACTTTATTCGCAGGTTAAACAGCATCATGCCAACACCATTTTTATTGATACATCAAAACCGCTCACATCGCAGCAGATGGATCAGGTCAAGGCTGCAAAATATATCATTCTCGGAACCTATACTTCATCTGTTTCAGGAAGAGCGCCGGGAAGCTCTCAAATGCTTTTGGCAAACCAATTAATCTCCCAATCCGGGGTGCCAGTCATAGCGGCAGCAATAAGAAATCCGTATGATATCATGGCCTATCCAAATGTTGACGCTTATCTCACACAGTATGGATTTTCCAATGCCAGCTTTGAAGCCACAGCCAATACGATTTTTGGCCAGAACAATCCTGCTGGAAAGCTGCCGATCACGATTTTTAATCAAACCAGAGATGTTTTATATGAATTTGGCCACGGATTATCCTATTAAAAACGAAAAGGAGGCATTTATATGAAAAGATGGATTGCCGGATTGCTCGTTGTAGTCCTAGCCCTCTCAACTTTTTCGGCGGCGATTGCCAAAAATGATAAGGTTAAAAAGAAAGACAAGTTCCGCTTAGGTATCGAAGTTTTATTACAAGATAAGCTTGATTTGGTTAAAGGCAAACGTGTTGGCCTGATCACCAATCCAACCGGGGTGGATCAAAATTTTGACAGTATTGTCGACCTGCTTCACAAAAATCCAAATGTAAAGCTTACCGCATTGTACGGACCGGAGCATGGTGTACGCGGAAGTGCTCAGGCGGGGCAGTATGTTGAAAAATATACGGACGAAAAAACAGGACTTCCTGTATACAGCTTATACGGCAGCACCAAAAAGCCTACACCAGAAATGCTGAAGGACGTAGATGTTCTTTTATTCGACATTCAGGATGTTGGCACACGTTATTACACCTACATCTATACAATGGCTCTGGCAATGGAGGCAGCCAAAGAAAATAATATTCCTATCATTGTTCTCGACCGCCCAAATCCAATCAGCGGCACTAAGGTGGAAGGGCCAGTCTTAGAAGATAAGTATTCCTCCTTTGTCGGGGAGTTCCCTATTCCTGTCCGCCACGGTATGACAGTAGGGGAGCTTGCGGAGCTTTTCAATAAAGAGTTTGGAATTGGTGCCGATTTAACCGTAGTAAAAATGGATGGCTGGAAACGAAATATGTATTATGACGATACAACGCTGCAGTTTATTATGCCGTCACCGAACATGCCAACGTTAGACACAGCCCTTGTTTATCCAGGCGCCTGTTTGATTGAGGGGACAAATGTTTCCGAGGGAAGAGGAACGACAAGGCCATTTGAATTGATTGGTGCACCATTTATTGATGGTTCTGCCCTCGCAGAAAAATTGAATTCATACCATATGCCTGGTGTAAAATTCAGAGATTCATCCTTTATTCCGACCTTCTCTAAATTTACGAACCAGCTGGCACATGGAATACAAATTCATGTAACCGACCGAAACTCCTTTAAACCTTTTGAAACAGGCCTATATATTGTGAAAACCATTCATGATATGTATCCTGGACAATTCCAATTCCGAACTCCTAGCAGCAACGGAATTTCTTATTTTGATAATCTAACGGGAACCGGCTCTATCCGTTCAGCAATCGAACAAGGAAAATCAGTCGAGGAAATGGAAGCAGCATGGCAGCAGGACCTAAACAAATTCATGGAAACACGTGAAAAGTATCTTTTATATTAATATAATTCCAAAAAACAGTGAGACGAAAATGTCTCACTGTTTTTTTAGGCTCTCTTAGAAATAAGCCATATTAAAAAATGAATATTCGTTTTAAACAGAACCGCTTTCGTGATTTTTCACTATGTTGATGGAGCGGAGGCGCGAGACTCCAGCGGGAAAAGCGGGCCAGGGGAGAACCCGCAGGTGCAAAGCGCCGAGGAGGCTCCCGGATCGCCCGCGAAAAGCGAGCGTCTTGAGCGAAATCTACTTTACAGAACATTTTCTTTAAAAGAAGGTATAACTTTTTGTGAAGGTCTATGATACTCCTCGAAAATAAGACTCTGCAAAGAGGCATGAACGAGCAGCTTACCATTCATCTGAGGATCGGAATTACGGGAACGGAATCGACTGGGATTTTAATGCAATAAGAAGGAATAAATCTAACTAGTCTTGAAATATAATTTTATAAAAAGTAAAATTATTTTGAAAAATAATTACGAAGGGGTGCAGCTATGAACTATTCCTTATTGGCAACAGATTTAGATGGAACATTACTAAATGAGGATAAAGAAATAGACAGCAAAACGATTGAAGCGATTCATGAATTTCGCGCAAGAGGAGGAAGGGTTGTCATCTGCAGCGGTCGTTCCCCCTTGTCAACAAAGTGGATTGCGGAAACAATCGGTTTAAAGGACGAACCGATTATAGCTTATAATGGGGCAGTTATCCTGGATGAGAAGGGAAATGTTTTAGAGCAATTTCCTTTCCCTAATAAAGCTCTTTTGACTTTCTTTGATATTTGCCAGGAAGAAGGAGTTTATGTTCAGTTTTATGAGGGAGACAACCTGCTTATCTCTGAGAAAGCAAAATGGAATATAAACTGGATTGAAAATAATATACCAGAATTAAAAAACATAGGAGGGAGAACGGAAGCATGTGACCGCTATAGAAAAAAATGCGATGTGAAGCTGGTTAAAAATCTTCGGGACTATATTAGGGAGAATCAGCCAAACATCAACAAGATTGCGGTTTTTAATGAAGGAGGTTCTTTAAGGGATTTCTCAGAAAAGATTGCACAGGAATATGATCACTTTGAAATAAGCAGCAGCCTTAATTATTTAAATCTGGAAATTTCCCCGTCTGGAATAACAAAAGCCGCGTCGTTAGGGAAAGTGGCTGAACATCTTGGTATCCCATTATCTCAAACAGCAGCTATCGGTGATAACTTCAATGATATGTTCATGCTTGAGATGGCTGGCCTTGGAATAGCCATGGGGAATGCTCCAGATGAAGTTAAGCGCCATGCCGATGCTGTAACTTTAACGAATAATGAAGGTGGGGCCGGAAAAGCAATACAGGATTATTTGCTTTTTTAAAATAGTTTTAAAAAATAATTTCATAAACTTAATTAATATATTGAATTTATATTTCAGTCATTTTATAATAAAATCAACAAGAAAACGCTTTCAAAACTGAAGCGGCAAACCGGAGGATACATAGCTATGGGTGAAAATCTGCAATTATTAACAACGGAGCTACGCAACGGGAACTCCATGAATATTGACCGAATGTCCCCAGGTGAGATTCTTCGCATAATGAATGAAGAGGATCAAAAGGTGGCATTAGCTGTTCAGGAGGTTCTCCCGGATGTGGAGGCAGCTGTACAATATGTCATTCATTCGTTTCAAAACGGCGGAAGGCTCATCTATATGGGAGCGGGAACCAGCGGACGACTCGGTGTTCTTGATGCAGTGGAATGTCCGCCAACCTTCAGTACTGATTCAAAAATGGTTCAGGGACTTATCGCAGGCGGTGAAAAAGCTTTTATTAAAGCGGTTGAAGGGGCGGAAGACAGTCCCGAGCTTGGGGAGCAGGATTTAAGAGACATTGGATTAACTAAAAATGATACGGTTATTGGAATTGCAGCAAGCGGACGGACTCCATATATTATTGGTGCCTTGAAATATGCCCGAAGCATTGGTGCTAGAACAGTCGCTCTTTCCTGCAATAAAAATGCCGCAATCAGCAGAGAGGCTGATCATAGCATTGAAGTGATAACAGGGCCGGAAGTTTTAACAGGATCGACTCGCCTGAAGGCTGCAACAGCCCATAAAATGATTTTAAATATGATTTCCACCTCTTCTATGATTTTACTAGGAAAAGCATATGAGAACCTAATGGTTGATGTCCATGTCAGCAATCAAAAGCTGAAAGAAAGGGCTATTACTATCATTCGAAAAATTACCGGATCCTCTTATGAAAAGGCACTGAGGGCCCTTGAAGAATCTGATCTTCATGTTAAGTCCGCAATCGTGATGATCATGGCAAATGTAACAAAACATAAAGCAATGGAGCTTTTAGAACAGGCCGATGGTTATGTACGGGCTGCGATTGATAAAGCCAAAGCTGAAGGAATTTAAAGGTGGTAGTGTGTTGTGGCAACAGGCGGTTTAAAAATGATTCAAAATATGCTCGAGCAGCTTCCGACGTCCGAGCGTAAAATTGCACAATATATTCTCGAAAACCCGAGAACCATTGTAAACAGTACTGTAAATGATTTGGGAAACCAGGCCAACACCAGCGGGGCGGCAGTAATCAGGCTTTGCAAATCGCTTGGTCTCAATGGATTCCAAGATCTAAAGGTTCGAATTGCCGGAGATCTGGTAAAGCCGGTGGAACAAGGATACCGCGATATAGAACCGGGTGAACCTTTCTTCTCGATTGTACAAAAAACAACTAGCAACAGTATCCAAAGTATTCGTGATTCAGAGGAAATGATTAATTACGAAGAGACTGAAAGGGCAGTTCAAACACTTTTGAATGCCGCCAGCGTCCATTTTTTTGGAATTGGAGCCTCTAATATTATCGCACAGGATGCACAGCAAAAACTCCTTCGTATCAATAAAGGGTCAACCGCTTTTTCGGATACGCATCTTGTCGCCACCTTAATCGCAAATGCAAAAAAGGATGATGTTGTTTTTGGAATTTCTCATTCAGGTGAAACTCCTGAAGTGGTGCAAATTATGGCACTTGCCAAAAAGAATGGTGTAAAAACCATCAGCTTGACCAAGTATGGGCATTCACCCGTTTCTTCCCTTGCGGATATTAAGCTGTACACTTCCTACTCACAGGAAGCTCCATTCCGCAGTGCTGCAACATCTTCACGCCTCGCCCAGCTCTATATGATTGATATTTTATTTTTGGCGATGGCAACGGAACAGTACACAGAAACTGTCGATCATATTGATCGAACCAGGGAAGCGATCCGCTTTTTAAAAGAAGGAAAATAACACTTTAATTTTGGGAGGTGATGCCCGGAAAAATGAGTTTATCTTTCGGTCAACTATTCATACGGGCAAAGGGAATGATTCAGGGATTTGTTTTACGAGAGGGAACAGAATACGAATGGGGGAAATATGATGGCTGGAGAAAATAAACTGCTCGCGGAGAAGCTTCTCAAGGAATTGGGCGGTTCGGGGAATATCGCCGATTTTACTAATTGTATGACAAGGCTTCGTGTAAAAGTTTACGATGATTCACTCGTTAATAAAGAGGCAATCAAGAAAACAGATGGTGTGATAGGGCTGGTTGAAGAAGAGACCTATCAAATCATTCTGGGCCCTGGCAAGGTTAACAAAGTAACAGATGAATTTGGAAGACTCGTAGGTGAAATTAATCTGAAGGACCGGGCTTCAGCGAATAAAGCTGAGATTAATAGAAAGAATGCTACACCTTTTAAGCTTTTTCTTCGTAAAATTTCAAGTATCTTTATTCCATTAATCCCGGCACTTGTTGCTTCCGGATTAATTACAGGAATTACAAAAGCCATTGTTCAGGCAGGAGTGCTGTCAGCTACATCCACTACTGCTGTGGTGCTAAACCTTATTGGCGGGGCACTGTTTGGTTATCTTGGGATTCTTGTAGGTATGAACGCAGCGAAAGAGTTTGGAGGTTCTCCTGCACTTGGAGCACTGGCTGGTATCCTGATTATCAACCCTGCTGCAGCAGGCATTAAGCTGTTTGGCACTGAACTGCTTCCTGGACGGGGCGGACTGATTGGAGTTTTACTGGCTGCCATTTTTATCGCTTATGTTGAAAAGCGTGTACGTAAATATGTTCCACAATCGCTTGATATTATTTTAACGCCGACGATTGCATTATTAATTACCGGAATTATTACTTATCTTGTTTTCATGCCAATTGGCGGTTGGGTTTCAGACGCGATTACACATGGACTTACTTCCGTATTACACGTTGGCGGTGTGGTTGCTGGTTTTGTATTGGGCGCTACTTTCCTGCCGCTTGTCGTTACAGGCTTGCACCAAGGCTTAACACCAATACACCTTGAACTTATCAATAAGATTGGCAATGACCCTCTTCTGCCGATTCTTGCTATGGGTGGTGCCGGACAAGTAGGAGCAGCATTTGCGATTTATTTTAAAACTAAAAAGAAACGTTTAAGAAGAGCGATTGGCGGTGCCCTGCCATCCGGAATTTTAGGAATAGGCGAACCGTTAATCTTCGGTGTTACCCTGCCACTTGGACGTCCGTTTTTAACAGCCTGCTTAGGAGCTGGAGTTGGAGGAGCTTTCCAGGCAGCCTTCAATGTGTCCACTTTGGCCATTGGGGTTTCTGGTTTACCGCTTGCCTTCCTTGTAATTACTGGAAAAGTATTAATCTATCTTCTTGGTGTGGTCATCGCTTATGCAGCAGGCTTCCTGTTTACTTATTTATTTGGTTTTAAAGACGAGATGGCTGGTGAATTTGATTGATCGGTATTTCCTTCTATTTGAACGATCCGCTTGCGGAGTCACGGCTGGAAACAGCCGGTAAACATGGTGTGAAGCGGGCTTTTACCTCGCTTCACATTCCGGAAGAATCGGGAGATCTTGCAGCCAGTGCGAAAAGGCTGCTTCAGAAGGCAAAGGAAGTTGGGATAGAAGTATACGCCGATGTTTCCCATCGGACACCATCCCATCTTGGCCTAGCGAATTTGAATGAATTAAAAGACCTTGGCGTATCCGGCCTTCGCCTGGATGACTTCTTTGATTATGATACGATTATCAGCCTTGCGAAGGAATTTAAAATCGCTGTTAATGCGAGCATTTTATTAGAGGATGATCTAAATTCGCTTCTCGGGTTAGGTCTGGAGGCAGAACAGCTAATTGCCTGGCACAATTTTTATCCACGTCCGGAAACAGGGCTCGATGATCAATTTTTTCTGGAGCAGAATGCTTTATTTAAACAACTGGGTATTCCTGTAGCTGCCTATATTCCAGGAGATGGAGAAAAGAGGGGGCCACTTTTCGAAGGGCTGCCTACACTTGAAAAACATAGGGATTTTAATCCATTTATGGCTGCACTAGAATTGTACCAGGGCGGAATAGAGGATGTTTATATTGGGGATCCCGATGTTAGTGAGTCACTTTTAAAAAAGCTAATGGAATTTGAACAAACGAAAACAATTGCATTAAGAGTCGAAGGGCTGGTGAATGGGGAATTCAGACTGAGACCCGACTTTGCTAGAGATGTCTTACGGTTAATGGATACAAGGGGTGCTGAACCGGTTTCACCTGCAAACACCGTTGCCCGTTCAAAAGGCACCATTACAATGGATAATGATTTATATGGGCGCTATCGCGGCGAAGTACAAATTGTACGAAACCCGCTGCCTGCAGACGAACGGGTAAATGTTATCGGAAGAGTAATAGAAGAGGATATCCCGCTGCTCTCCTATATCCGGCCAGGCCAAAAAATAAGATTGATAGAGGTTTAAGCTAAAGCATGTCCATGGCGGGCATGCTTTTTTATTGAGGACATTTGGATACAAAATCTTTAATAAACACCATAGAAGCAATTTCAGCGAACAATCGAAGTGAAACAAGTTTCCTTGATGACGTTTCAATACAAAAATAAAGGTCAATTGTCTTTAAGAAGCACTCTTGAAGACATTCGTTTTAAGAAATGAAGTTTCATTGTCTTCAATAAGGCCCATGGAAGGACAGCTGAAATAACAATATGAAGACAAATTTCTGTAATAAAAAAATGCCAGGTCCGCCGGTAAGCGGAGTCTGGCACTTATTTATTTGCAAATGTTTTATTGCTATCATCAAGAAAGTTCTGAATGGCATGGTCAGTATAAACCCAGCCTTTCCAGCCAATATGGATAGTGTCCTTCATAAAGTAAGGGTCATACTCATGGCCCGAGAAGTCGGCAACCTGAAAGCCTTCTTGTTCAATTTGATTTTTA
This sequence comes from Neobacillus sp. FW104-15D2, assembly GCF_058790155.1. Lineage (NCBI taxonomy): Bacteria > Bacillati > Bacillota > Bacilli > Caryophanales > Bacillaceae > Neobacillus > Neobacillus sp. FW104-15D2. The sequence continues at coordinate 88,770 of NZ_JBYTCJ010000010.1, read as the reverse complement.
ATTCTTGTGTAATAAGCGGTACGGCCTTCTTTAGGGAAGCCAACATAATCGTACCACTTTCCATTAACGGGTACTGAAACAAACAACGGCTTTGCACCGGATTGTTTCAACAAATCGAGAACAAGCTGAAAGTCCTTATATTCCAACGAACGTCCGTAGGTTGCACCGACCTTTGAATTTTTTAATTCCGGTACGCGTGCTTCGATTTTGCTGTACTGGGAGTCACTAATCGCAAATTGGTTAGAGCGAGAATGCTTTTTCCCGATTCTGTCAGCATATTGGTCCAGCTGGTTCCATGATTTATTTTGAACACTATGGCTGATGGTTCGATTGCGATGGAAGCCGCCAGCCAGCGTATAATAAAGGTCCTTTTTAATAAGAATCTGCTGGTATGCTTTTGCAAATGGACGAACTAACACAGCTTCACTGTGGACCCATGGATCCTTTGAGATATCCGCTTTATAAAGAACAGTCAGCATCGGATCGGCATTCACAGCGTTATATTTCAGAAGCCGCTTTATAGCTTGCTTTTTCATATTAGGGTCGATTTTATCATTAAAAGCAAAATCATATCCCTGAAGGGAAGAAAAGTTTGGGGCAAAGTGCGATTCATCCGCACCACCAGGCTGAAACCATTGAGGTGACAGCACAAAGATAATTTTCTTATTCTTAAGCTGATTGGTATGCTCTGATAAATTAAGAAAATGGATAAGTGATTCAGTACCGCCACGGCCAACAAGGAAGGGAGTTACCCCTTCTTCTTTATTTACCTTAAAGTAATTGGCGGGGTGGAACTGGTCAAGCCTTGCCAGCTCAGAGGATCCGTAGATCGGAAGATACTTATTGCTTGAAAGCATTTTTTCCTGAACGAATTTCCCCTGGAACATAAAAGGATTAAGTTCCGTTGCTGCCTGGTTTATCCGGTTATGAGGAATCAGTTGAATAATCCATTTATTTGGGACTAGTACCAATGCCAAAAGCAGAATAAACGCCAAAATCAGCGGTGCAAATAACGGTTTTTTCATTTGAAATCAGCTAGTTGCGCCGCGATATGGTTTGGAGTATTCCAAACTTCACGGTCGAATTCAGTAATTGGTACTGTAATCCCGAAACGCTCTTCCACCTGTACTAGTAATTCAACTGTACCAAAAGAATCTAGAAGGGCATTTTCAAATAAATCGATATCCGGATTTTCTTTTACTACATCATCCTGGCATATTTCCGCTAAAAGTTCGATAATTTCTTGATTGAATTCCATAAGTTTCATACTCCCTTTTTAAAATAATTGTCCTGAAAAAATATAAAAACCAAAGCAAACAAAATGGAACGTAATGATAATAGCTAAAACATGTGTAACTTTGTTTTTCGGCCACCATTTATGCTTTTTATTAAAGGTTTCAAATGTGTTATAAGCAACCATGAGCAGGGCATGGTAGATTCCGTATACTATATATTGGATTTCGATGCCATGCCAGAAACCCATTAATAAGAATAACAGAATATAACCTAAATTGGAGGTGGCATTTCTACTTTTTATCCATCTTTTCTTAGTAACCCAGAAAACAAAGCGCATATATACATAATCCCTGAACCAGAAGGAGAGGCTCATGTGCCAGCGATTCCAGAAGTCCTTTATATTTCGGCTGATAAAAGGCTTATTGAAGTTTTCTGGTGATTTGATACCCATGATATAGCTGACGCCAATTGCAAAAGCGCTGTAGCCGGCAAAGTCAAAAAATAGATAAAGACTATATCCATACATATAGTAAAGATGATTTTGAAAATCGCTGTGTGCGATAAATCTTAGATTTGCAATAAAGAAATGGTTGATTGAATACCCAATAATGTATTTATATAAAAATCCTAAAAAGATTTTATTAATTCCTTCATATAAAAGCAGCTTATACTGCTCCTGTGTAAGTTCCGCCTGTTCATCCTTTTCAAAACGGCGGTAACGATCGATCGGACCAGATGATATGGTCGGGAAAAATAAAATAAAATATAGCAATCTAGTCAGTGGAAGGCCTTTTTTTATCAGTCCGTCCCGTGTTTCAATGATCAGTTGTGTGCCTTTAAAGGTTAAATAGGAAATTCCCAGAAAACCAATCCAATTGACCGTACCCAACAGAGGGGTAATTTTTGAAATAAATAACGGAAAAATGGAAGCAATAACGGCTAGGCAGAATACCAAAGTGCTATTATGGTTTTTTCGATAGGCCAGATAGCCTTTAATCAATAGAACCTGCCAAATGGTAAAAATAATAAGGGCGATCGTTCCTCTTAAATTCCCTGCAAAAATAATCGCCAGGGCAACTAGAGAAATAAACATATTGTATTTATGAAATCTTCTTCCTGTCAGTCCAAGAATAATAGTTGGTGTCAGCAGGACAGCCAGGATGAAGAAGAATGTAAAGGATCCATAGGGTGTCATAACAATACCTTTTCTTTAATTAATTTTCGGTCTACTTTGCCATTTGCTGTCATCGGCAAAGCGTCCCGGTAGGTAAATTTCCTTGGAATCATATAGGCAGGCAGGGCCTCCCCGAGTTCCTTTTTGATAGCAGCAGTAAGCTGGAATTCCTTTTCAAATGAATGTTCCGCTGGAACGATGGCTGCCATCAAGTATTCGATTTTTTCATTTTGTGTAACCGGGATAACAACAGCTGCTTTTACATACTGCGACTTCGCAATCTGGTGCTCAATTTCCTCCAGCTCCATCCGGTAGCCATGAAGCTTGATTTGGAAGTCCATCCGGCCCTTGTAGAAGAGAAGACCTTTTTCCATATACCCGGCATCACCGGTACGGTAAGACATTTGGCCATCTTGGGTGTAAAAAGCTTTTTCGGTTATTTCCGCTTGTCCTAAATAACCTTTGCTGACACTAGGTCCGACAATTACTATTTCGCCTTTCTCACCTTCAAGTACTTCTGTTCCGTTTTCGTCAAGCAAGAGGAGGCGGGTGTCACTCTTTGGCTGTCCAACAGGTAGGACTGGAAAGCGCTCTAATATTTCTTCCGTTATTTCAACGGACGTAACAGCCACTGTTGCTTCAGTCGGGCCATAAGTATTATATACGGCTGCTTTCGGGAAGCGTTCTTTTAACTGGCGGCTGATGACTGCCGGCAGAATTTCACCGCAGAATAGAAATAGATGAAGCTCAGGAAGCAGCTCTTCCTTAAAAGAAGGATCCATCAGACACATCTGAACAAAAGATGGTGTAGAGGTCCAAACCTGGACATTGGATTTCTTCAGCTCTTCAAAAAGGATCTTCGGCTTCGCAATCATTTCCTTCGTAATGGCAAAAAGTGTACCGCCGCTTGCAAGGGAAGGGTACAGGTCCATTACAGACAAATCAAAGGAGAAGGGAGCCTGGTTTAAGAATCGTAGCCCGTTCTTAATGGGGAAGTCCTTTAACATCCAGTCCGTAAAGCTTTGCAGATTGCTGGAAGAAATTTGAACTCCTTTTGGATTTCCCGTACTTCCTGATGTATAGATAATATAAAAGTTTTCTTCATCTTGAACCCAGTTATCATGAGAAGCTCTACCATTAAAATGAAAAGACTCAATTTCTTCAAGAGTTATAATTCTAATAGTTGGCTGTTCAATCGGCAGGGGGTTCCCTGACAAATTAACCAGCAGCTCAGCCTTTGAGCTTTCAAGTATTTTTATAATCCGTTCCAAGGGGATGGATGTATCAATTGGAATGTACGGATGACCTGCTTTTACCGACCCAAGAAAGGCTATAAGCATTTCTGGCTCCATATGGCCATAAACTAGGATGGGAGAAGCATTCTTCAACTGAAGGCCATGAAAAAATCCCGCAAATCTTTCCGATTGACTCCAAAGGTCACCGTAGCTAATTTCTGTAGTTGTCGAAATAAAAGCCAATTTTTCAGGCTGTTTTAAAGCAATATCTTCTATGTTGTATAATAATTTCATGTTAAAGTACCTCCAGGATTAAAAATCATTGTAGATATAAGACCCGGAACTAGCATCATTAAATCCATACATAAAAAAGAGCAAAAGCAATATAAGAGCATAATAAAGAAAGCGAACAGCCCATTTTGTACGCTTAAGCTGGAAAAAAACTTTAACTTTGTTGAGCATGGTTTTTCACCTGCCTCATTTAAAATCACCTTTCATATCTTAAATCGATTTTACGTTGGAAACATTAAAATTAAATGAGAAAATTATTAAATTGTATGATAAGCTTGCTGAAATCTTAAAAAGACAAAATAAAACCGGCACTTTTATGTGCCGGAATATCTTTAAAGAAGAGACTCTGCTCCATCGATATAAACTTCGGTCCCCGTGATATGGGAAGACATGTCAGAGGCAAGGAACAATACCAGGTCTCCAACCTGAGAAGGTTTTCCTGGCCCGTTTTCCAGCGGCTGGTCGCCTTCAGGGAATTCGATTGGTATTTTAACCTTTTCAAGACTTTCTTCTTCAGGGAAGGTATTTTGGTCGATATTAGTTTCAATCGCACCAGGACAGATAATATTTACCCGTATTTTGTATGTGGATAGTTCAAGTGCCGCCATTTTACCGAAGCCCATTTGCCCAATTTTTGAGGTAGCGTAAGCGGAAAAACCAAAGTTTCGATAGACACGGTTACCGTTAATGGAACTTGTGATAATAATGCTTCCGCCATTTTCCTTCATATAAGGGATAGCATATTTAACTGTCAGGAAAGTTCCCTTCAAATTGGTATTAATGGTTGTATCCCAGTCTTCCGGCTCAAGGTCTTCGATTGCTGCCATGACGCCGTTTATTCCGGCATTTGCAAAAACGATGTCAATTTTCCCCCATGCTTCAACCGTCTTTTCGTAACAGCTTCTTATCTGTTCAGGAGAGGAGATATCTGCTTCGAGGACAATTGCTTCCCCGCCTTTTTCCTCAATTTGCTTTTTAACTTTTTCGCAGTTCTGAGCCTTAATATCAATAAGGGCGATCTTTGCTCCCTGTTCTGCAAGCTTCAATGCTGCGGCTCTTCCAATCCCGGAGCCTGTTCCTGTTACAAATGCAACTTTACCTTGTACTAAATTTTCCATTGGAATGAACCTCCTTTTTCTCTCTCTAAGTAATTTCCCTTTCTTAGGAAGAAGAAACCTAATAGAAAGAGGATTGGCCAATTTTTATGAAAAAAACAAATGAAAAAGGCCATTTGGGAAAATGGCCTTCTTGTTCATTTTAATTTCTACATATATTAACGCTCACTACTGAATAGAAAATGTTGATTCAGCCATTTGCGAGCATCCAGCGGTCCAAGCGGTCCAAGAGAGACCCTGGAGGCGCAGTCGAGGAGACTTACGAACCGTCCGAAGAAAGCGAGCGGATATAGTAATTAATATTCCATTAATACTCTTTTTGCACCAACATAGCGGTCTTTCCAATATTTTGCTGAAAGTGATTGGATGGAAACCCCTTTATTGACCGTTACAGCAAGGAACTGATTATTGTTTAAATAAATTCCTACGAATGAAACACCTTTTCCGCTTGTGTTAAAGAAAATCAAATCGCCTTCTTTAAGGTTTTTTAAGGTAACAGCTTTACCCAGCTTATACTGTTCCTTTGAAGAGTGGGGGAGAGCCATTTTAGCTGCGGATGTTTTAAATACATACTGTGTATAACCGGAAGCATCAAAACCTTTTGGAGTAGTGCCATTCCATTTATATGGATTTCCAAGGGAAAGCATGCCTACAGCTGTTACTTCTTGTCCCCATGAGACTGTTGCATGTGCCTTGTCCATGGAAGAAGCAAACATAAATGCGATTGCCATTGCCAAAACCGTGAAACCTGCCAAAAGTTTTTTTGAAAAACGTAAAGCCATGTAAAAACCCCCAATTTTTTTTGTTTAGTTACAACATTTTAGTCGCTTAGAAAGGTGGTTTCGTTTCAGATTTTTTGAGTTTTCTCTTCGTCAAAAAACGCAGCAAAAAGAGGCAAAAAAAGACAGCCGGTTGGGAACCTGCTGTCAATTCTAATGATTGGAATAACGGGCATCGATAATTCAAGAAAAGCGCTTTTAACATTTCATAGACATTAACATAAGCGATGCAAGTGTGACCTAGAAGAGGTGCAGATAACGGAAATAACATCGAAAACAGTATCGACTGAACTCCGTTGATCTTTTTTCTAGATATACTCGCAAATTAATTGGTTAACATTGGTTTTCTATCATTTTTTAATAAAAAATAAAGATTTTTAAAGAAGTAGATGATCTTTTATAAACTTGAAGCTGAAAATGATATAAAAGAGTCAAATTTTTCACTAAAATACATCCCGAGCGTGTCACTTATATCGTGCTCGACTGAGAAATGCACGAATTTATCAAAGTAATGCACGAATTTCCAAGAGTAATGCACGTTTTTCTAAGAGAAATGCACGAATTTCCAAGAGTAATGCATGTTTTTCTAAGAGAAATGCACGAATCTAAATGAGGAATGCACGTGTACATCTGTGAATGCACGTAATCATTCAGGAATGCACGCGTGCATCCAAGTAATGCATGTAATCATCTTTCGGGCTGAAACTCCAACTGACATCCCGCTGTCACCATAACCCATGCCATTCATTATCGAAAAATCCTCCGGCTTCTGTAAGGGGATAGAAAGTATGGTAGCTCCAACGCCCAGCGAGTGGTCATCTTAGAAAAAGCTCCTTGAGTATCTTGCATAGTATGACCGATGATACTTGGTGCAACTATGTCCATCCCAGTTCTCCCTCGAACTTTTAAAGTGCTGCTGCACCATAGCATAATTACAGTGTTAGCGCGTCGCAAAGCTTCATGTTCTCTAATCAAACGGGCAGCTGCTTGTGCTGAACGGGAGCTTGCGCTTTTCTAATAATTCATTTCAGACTGTAGGTAATGATAGAGAAGCTTTCCTGTATTCTCAATAGACGTTTGATGAGTTCTTTCAAAGGCGTGAGAAGAGTCAATTCCCGGTCCAATTAAACCATGAACGATATCATGGCCAGAACGGATCGCAGCGGATGCATCAGAACCATAAAAAGGGTAGATATCAAGCTTGTATCCAACGTTGTTTGCTTCTGCAAGTCGGACTAGTCTTTTTCTAAGTTCATAATTGTATGGGCCGCTTGCATCCTTTACACAAATCGAAACCGTGTATTCATCTGTAGACTGGCCGTCACCCATAGCACCCATGTCGACTGCCAGATATTCCACTGTTTCAGGAGTTATATTCGAGTTGCCGCCATAGCCGATTTCTTCATTGTTGGAAATTAAGAAATGCGTCGTATAGGGAAGTTCTAATTTCTCTTCTTTTATCTGTTTAATGAGCTGAAGAAGAATGGCCACACTAGCCTTGTCATCCAAATGTCTTGATTTGATAAATCCACTTGGAGTAATTTCCACTCGTGGATCAAAGGAAACAAAGTCACCGACTTCAATTCCTAGAGCCTTTACTTCTTCTGCGTTATGTACTCTTTCATCAAGGCGAATTTCCATATTCACCTGGTCGCGTTCCGCTTTGCCGGCATCCTTATAAACATGAACGGAGGTCTGGTGCATCAGAATGGTGCCGGTATATTTTTTTCCGGAGCTCGTCTCGATCTGGCAGTACTCTCCTTCAATAGAGTTGTACTTGAACCCTCCGATTAGATCGATGCGAAGTCTGCCACTGGATTTAATCTCTTTTACCATCGCACCCAGAGTATCAACATGGGCAGTAAGCATACGGTGCTGGCTATTATCTTTACCGGGAAGAGTAGCAATTAGACCGCCTTTTCGGTTTCTTTTATGTTCAACCTTTATCTCTGTTAAAAAATCCTCTACAAAACGAATGACCTCATTTGTGTTGCCGGAAGGGCTTGGTATAGAAACAAGCTCTTTTAAAAGCTGAAAGGTTTCCTCTGTGCGATTAAAAGTCATTTTCAAAACTCCTTTTCTAAATATTTCTCATTTTTTTATTATAACTGATTTATATACTTCATCTCCTATCTTTCATAAAAATAAGGATTTTACTAGGAAATATTTTAGATCTTCTGCATATTGTAGAAATTGTAAATGTTTTTTTGGCTAATCAGATTTATATCAATAAATTCTGAACGCATAAGAAAAACTAGGGCATCCGCCAAAAAGGCATGGCGAATGCCAAGTTTTTCTAAAAAAAAGGATTAAGAAATGGTACACCCGGGTAATAATGGGAGTAGACTCATCCTGCGTCTAAGGCATACAGCAATTATTCATTATTTCCAACGCAGGATTATGAAAACAGGGGGGAGAAAAAATTGACCAGATTGGAACTATACCATGAAAGACCGAAGCAATTTCATTTGAAGGGTTTGATTTTTTTCATTCTGTCCTGCGCAATTTTAGTGGGCGGTTTTATGTGGCTGAATCAATATTCACAAAACAACATCCGAATTGAAGCACCAAAACAGGATATGGGAAGAAAAGTCGTCGTCCACCTTCCGAATGGTAAAGATGTAAACACATACGAAAATCTCATTGTTCAAAAGGGTGAGAAGCTTTTTTATAAAGGTGAGCGCAATACACTGGATTTAACAGGCGGAACAATTGATTATAAAGAATGGAAATAAAGAAAAAACATCAGCCGCTGAAGCTGATGTTTATTTTTTTGTGGAGAGAATGGCTTGGGAAGACCATTGCCTTCTCTTTCTTCGATCCCGCTGCCATTTAATCAGGCTTTGAATTCCAAGATACGCAGAAACAATAAGGCCGCTGATTGTCGTAATTAGAGCAATGTACTCAAACGGTCCATATGAAGAAAAATGGCTCCAATTCACTTTTCCTTTTAAATCATGAATCACCAGGTTCATTCCCAATATCCCGCTGACCACAGTATATAGAGTTAAAATCAAGAGGAGGAAGCTGGTTTGCTTGGAAGAAACCTGTTCCTGATAACGGTATAAGCTATTAAGTGTCTGCCTAGCATCTTGATAAAGGGCGTCTATTTGGAAAACCTTCCGAAGGTGAACAAAAATCTCCCTGCCTTGTGATTGTGTTGCCAGCTCTAGGAAAAAGAAATTCGCTGTAAAAGAGTTAATCGAGTGAATCAGTCTTTCAATTTTTTCCGTATCCTGCTCAATTTCGATTTCTGAATAATCACTCGCCATTTTTAAAAGTACTATTTTATGAAAGAGATTAAGCAATAGTCCATAATAAAATTCCCCGTACATCTGGGCTGCAAGCTCAGGCAGCATGCTGTTCTCATTTGTAAGGCAGGTAAAGGAATGCTCATCCATCATATAGTAGGTGAACGGGGCCCAGCGATCATAACCATTTCTTTTTAAATATCTATGGATATACGCTAGATTGTGGGAAGTGACAAACGGTTCTCCATTTCGATTTAATCCATTTAGGTCACCTGCTCGATATACATCCACTCTCTCTACCTTTTCGTTTTCGTTTAAACAAATAAGAGACGCTACATACATTTTTTCATCCTCGAAAAATGGGAAGGTTTCAAAGTAGGCACCGTTTATATTTTCCCGTTCAAAATAATCAGGAAGTCCGGGATAAAGCTCTTTAAAGATAAAATTTTCTACTTGTTTAAAAGTTTTATCATCCAAGTGAATTTCTGTTTGACGGTCACGGGAAGTCCTTGGCTCCAGAACACGAAATCGTGCCGCCATTTCCACAACATGAGAGAAGGGAATATCCGAAAAATTCGCAACTTCTGTCCTTATGGTAATAAATCCCAAGTGAAAAGGACATAAAGTGACATCAAGTGAATGAATATAAAAAGGGACGTCAATATGTTCCGTTTTAAGTCTGCAATTTAAGTCGGCCTTTTTGGAAAAACGATGGAATCCTTTTTGCTTATCGGTATGCGGAAAAAGAACTTTGTTTGTAAAAGGGAGATAGTAAGCCTCCATATCTTTATGAGAAACTTGGAATTCTCCATAATAATCTCTTTCTTTATTAAGCTCGTCCAGGTGGAAACGGTCAAACCCTTGCTTAAGTAAAAAAGAAATCAATTCACTTTCATTAGTAGAAGCCATCGCAAAAGGAAAGATAAATTGAAAAGTAGCCTTCTTTACCTTCTTTTCAGTTAATTTAATATGCTGCATGAGGGAATCCTCCTCAAAAATTACCTATAGTATCAACATACCCTACTTTGATTGAAACGAACCCGGAGGAATAGAAAAAAGCTGACCGGCAGGGATCAGCTTGTACAACAGTTATTTAAACCAGCCTTTTTTCCGAAACCATAGGGACATACTAATTCCAACCGTAAACATGATAGCGAGGGCTATAAAGTAACCATATTTAAGGTTTAATTCAGGCATATACTTAAAATTCATTCCGTAAACTCCGGCTATAAAGGTAAGAGGCATGAAAATGGTTGTAAAAAGAGTCATTACCTTCATAACATGGTTGGTTTGATGTGAATTCAGTGATATATAGCTGTCACGAATATCAGTGGTTAATTCACGGTTCGCCTCGATCATTTCACTTAACTTAAGTAAGTGATCATGAATATCTGAAAAATACTCCTTCCTTGCCAGAATATCCGGCAGCCTTTGGGAGTTAATAATTCTGTAAACTAAATCCCTCATTGGATTGACCGTATGCCTGAGAGATAAAAGATGGTGGCGCGTGTCGAATAAATCCTCAAGCAACACCTCCATGGTCCGGCCCTGTGAGTTCTCGTCTAATTCATTAAGAGTATCCTCTATCTGATAAACAGGCGGGAAGTAGTTATCGACCATTTTATCGAGTATATGATAAAGAATTAAAGAGGGATTCCAATACGGGACGTTTTTGGTTTGGGAAAACCGCTCCCACACCTCGTCAATCTCGGAAGATGTTTGATAATGAAATGAAACTATGTAATTCTCTCCTAAAAAGAAATCTACTTCTTCTCTGGAGAATGTAGTTGCATTTAAAGCCTGCACGACAAAAAATGTATGGTCTTCGTAGTAGTCCAATTTTGGGCGCTGCAGGTGATGCATACAATCTTCAATAGCCAGAGGGTGGAAGTTAAGAGGTGATCTCAAATATTCAACTTCTTCCTCTTGTGTTGGATGGAAGTCAATCCAGTACCACAAAAAATTTCCCGCAGCGACTTCCGCAACAGAAAGGTCTCGAATCAACTCATTATTTTCATTTATAGCGACTGTTCGTATCATTGTTTCTCCTTCAATTTAAACTTTTCTTCTTTCATATTATTTGAAAGGAAGAAAAAAAGAAAACAAAAACTTTTTCAAGCGCGTATTTTAGTCTTCACCAGAGGATGGCTGCTGGCAGATTGTCATTTCATTTCCTTTTACATTTTGGGTACAGGAAGAAGGGGAGTTATCACCGAAGTTATAGTTAGCGCCAATATTCACAGAATTGGCAGTGTGGCTGTTCTGGTAGGTCGATTGAAAATTAATATTGGCATTATTGCTAATCGAGTGAACTTCAAATTGACCGATATTAATCGAAATTTCCATAATTATAAACCTCCTTACCACTAGTTTATTGAAAAGTAAGCATGGTTGTCTGGATGATTGCCCTTCTATAAAGAAAAAGGCAAAGCCCGAAGGCAATGCCTATTTAAGAATTCCTGTTGTTTTTAGATTCATTTTGTTCAATAATTTTATTGATTTTGTCCGTGTTATTTTTGGCATTAATAATCCTTGCCAAATCAGTCAAATTTTCAGCTTCAAAGTCTTCATTTTCATCATCTTTAAACCACATACAAAACACCGCCTTTCAACATTCTTTAAAACTCATACCCGTAAATATGAAAAATACACATGAAAAAGGAAGGTTTTAAAACAGCGATATCGGGCAGTAAAATAATAATATAGTACAAAGGGGGAACCGCAGATGAATATATTATGGGATTTTGATGGGACGCTGTTTAATACATATCCCTCCTATACAAAACTGTTAAAAGAGATGCTGGGTGACTCAGCAACTGAAGAGGAAGCATTGGCTCAGTTGAAGGTATCATTTGGACATGCCTTTCGTTTTTTCAAAATGACGGAGGAGCAGAGCAGGAAGATGATGCAAAAAGTAAGAGGGCTTAAGGCCGAGGAATTCGAACCCTTTCCGGGAGTGGAAGAGGTATTAAAACTTGCCGAGAAGAATGTGATTATGACACACAAGGAGCGGGAGGATGTCTGGAAGGTGCTGCAAATTCATGGGCTAGACCAGTATTTTGCGGATATTATTGCAGGGGATGATGGTTATCCAAGAAAGCCTGATACTTCCGCTTACCGGCATTTGCACCGGAAGCACCGGATTGATCTCGTTATCGGAGACAGGGATCTTGATCTTCAGCCGGCAAGAGAACTTGGAATTGGAACCTGTGCATTCCAGAACCATGAGGCGGAAGCGAACTTCTATCTGGACGATTATCGGGATTTTGACCGCATCTGGAAGTTCTTCAAAGAGGCAGAAAAGTAAGAGGGGAATCCCATATGAGAACCGGGATTTATTAAAATTTCACTTTGAAAACAATTTGAATAACAATAAAACCCTCCAATCCTGTTTTAAAAGGAGCTGGAGGGTTATGTTTTTATGGGGATTAACAGAAGCCTGTTGAGCTGAATTCTTTTTTATTCCTTATTTAATCGCCTTGCTGACTCGCAATTTCTTTCCTTTGATTGTTGTATTCTCCATGGCTTGAAGGACAAGCGATCCTTTTCCATTTAGAATGTCAACGTAGGACATTGCATCCTTTATGGTGATAATACCAATATCCTCCGCAGTTACCCCTGGTATTTTAGTAATCGAGCCTACGAAATCCAGCGCTCTAATCTTCTTCTTTTTTCCCCCGTTGAAATGGAGTTTAGTAATATCTTTGTTTACACGAGCTGTTTTGTTGTTTTTCACCACTCGCCGACCAGCAATTTTTTCCTCGAATGCAGCTTTACCTTTAGAAACTTCCTCTGGGAGTGGAGCTTCCATTTTAAGAATCTCAAAGCCAATGTATTTTTCTATTGCTTTAAGGGATTTCCCCTCATATGAAGTGGCTAGCGTAATCGCTTTTCCTTTATTACCGGATCGTCCGGTTCTTCCTGTTCTGTGGACATAGCTCTCTTTTTCTGATGGAACGTCGTAGTTGATAACAAGTGTTATATTATCAACATCAATGCCTCTTGCTGCGACATCAGTGGCGATAAGATAACGGAAGTTCCCTAGTTTAAAACCATTCATAACACCGAAGCGGTCTTCCTGTTCCAGGCCGCCATGAAGCTTTTCACAAGAATACCCGGATTTGTCCAGCTCTTCAAACAAGGTATCAACATGATCTTTTGTATTGCAAAAAATGATACAGCTATCTGGATTTTCTACAACCGTGATGTCTTTGAGAATCTGAATTTTATTTTCTGTTTTGACTTCGATTACAGAGTGCTCGATTGTGTCAGTAGTCATTCCGACAGTAGTGGCAATCTCAATATTGACTGGATCTTTCATATATTTATGACAAAGATTTTCAACATCTTTCGGTAGTGTTGCGGAAAATACCATCGTAACTCTGTTTGAAGGTAATTGATTTATAATCGATTCTACATCATTAATAAAACCCATGTTCAGCATTTCGTCTGCTTCATCGATGATAACAAACTTTATTTGGTCAAGTTCGAGTGTTCCTCTATCGATATGGTCCATTACACGGCCGGGTGTACCAACAACTGCATGCGTTTTTTGTTTCAATTCTTCTTTTTGTTTCGAAAAAGGTTCTTTCCCATAAACAGCCAGCGCTTTAATTCGTTTAAAACGACCGATATTTGAGATATCTTCCTGAACTTGAACGGCAAGCTCCCTCGTTGGGGTTAGGATTAAGGCTTGGGGCTTTTTTTCCTCCCATTCAATCATCTCGCAAATGGGTATGCCGAAGGAGGCTGTTTTACCGCTGCCTGTTTGGGATTTTACAACAAGATCCTGCTTTTTCAATGCAACAGGTATAACCTCACTCTGAACCTCAGTAGGGTTTTCGTATTTTAACAAAGCAAGTGCTCTAGAAATTTCACTGCTTAACTGATACTCTTCAAAACCTTTTAACATATATGTACCTCATTTATTAGTATTATCTGACTTACTGATAGGGTTCTCTCTAAGGAAAATCCTATGCAAAATCCGACTATTGTCCATTATACTTGAAATGATAAACATACATAAAATTTTATGATAAATCAGCAAGAGATTATCATAAGAAAAATTTTATTAGGTTAGATAATAGAAGAGAGAACGAACTTCTAAGTAAGCCTACGATTGATGGAGGAAAGTATACATGAGCAAATTCCTCCCCATAATTTCGACGGCGTATATCCAGGGATAAAAGGGAAAAACCTAATTTGGCTCTATATATAGAAGAAAGGCATTCCCACCCTCGGGAACGCCTTTCTTCTATTATACTGTTGTTTCCTTATGGCGCATGGCTTCCGGAATATATACGCAAAATGGTTCGCTTTCCATATAATCGCCGGTAACAGCGTAGGTTCTGGAACGGGAGCCTCCGCAAATTTTGTTATACTCACAAACGCCGCATTTGCCTTTGTAATTATCAGGCTGACGAAGGTCTTTAAATACCTTTGATTCACGATAAATTTCAGCAAGGGGAGTTTCACGGATATTTCCTGCCACGATTGGCAGAAGTCCGCTTGGCACCACATCGCCAATATGTGAAACAAAGGCAAACCCATTACCGTCATTCACACCTTTTGGTGCACGCTTTAATCCGTCTATCATTCTGGTTTGATCCATCGTCATGGTGTCAGAATAGTTGATATCGCCTTTTTCAATCAGATGCTCACGTGCTTTCTGCTGAAGAACCACACGTCGGTAATGCTGGGCTGCGGTAGTTTTAATATCATAAGGAGCCGTTTTGCTTAATTCATACAGCCAGCGGAAGACTTTTTCATGCTCAGCAGGTGAGATGCAATCTTCCATTTGGCCTCGGCCGGTCGGAACAAGCAGGAATATATACCACATAACAGCCCCTAATTCCCCAACTAGCTTCGCCATTTCTTCTAGATGATCATAATTATAGCGGGAAATCACCGTATTTATTTGAAGCGGCAAATTTAATTCATTTAAATATTGTATTTTTTCTAAGGTTAGGTCAAAAGACCCTGGTGTGCCTCTGAAGTGATCATGAATCTCTGGAGTTGGGCCATCCAGACTAAATCCCCAGCGAGACAATCCGACTTCCTTTGCCCGCTCCATTTTTTCCTTTGTTACGTTTGCTGTAGCACTTGGAGTCATGGAAACCCGCATGCCTTTTTTTACTGCATAATCAGCAAGCTTAAATAAATCATCCCGCATCATACAATCCCCGCCCGTAAAAACAAGCATTGGATTATTCATTTCATAAATGTCATCAATCAGCTTTAATCCTTCTGCAGTTGTCAGTTCCCTTGGATCAGGCTGGAGCTGGGCATCAGCCCTGCAGTGAACGCATTTCAGCTGGCAGGCACGGGTTACCTCCCAAATAACAATGTACGGATTTTCGTTATAATCGATTGGTTTACTAAGACCATGAGGATGTCCCATACCATGTGGATGTCCGCTTTTGTTCATCATCATCACACCAGACTTTTAAATTTAGGAAAGCTTCCTGAAGGTTAGTCAGGATAATACGTTTTTTATGAAGATTTCTATAGTTTCATTATAAATTTAACGAGCAAAAGAAAGAGTTCTCGTTTGTTACAATATTTCTACAGAAATTAAATGTGATAATTGACATAGGACTTATGGCAGCGTTGGCAAAAATGTGAAGATTATATTCAAATATTAAAAATAGATTACAGCAATGTTACAAATGCTTGGTAATTTATCCAGTATAACCATTGAAAACCCTTATTTTATGAGGGTTGGAGATATTGCTAATTATTGTTACAAAGTTAACTTGTATTTCCTGTAGTGGATATAAATACCAATAGTACCATTTTTTAAAGATATTATTAGTGTTTAAAAGTCGGTTAAGATAATTTTGGAAATACAAAAAGGGAGTGCAACGATGAAAAAACAAATACTTAGTGCAGCAACTGCAGCAGGGATCATGTTAACAGCTTTCGGGGGAGCTGCAAGTGCGCATGAAAATATTTATAACGTTCAATCTGGAGACAGCCTTTGGAAAATATCTCAAATAAATAATCTAACAGTTAGCCAATTAAAATCTTGGAATAACTTAAGTGGAGATACAATCTACGTAAATCAAAAACTATCATTATTGGCACCTCACAGCCATACGACAACTGCAGCAACAACAACATCTGCTTCCGTGATCAACTACACAGTAAAGAGCGGAGATAATTTATGGAATCTTGCAAGAACTTACAGCACATCAGTTTCTAGGATTAAATCACTAAACGGTCTGACTACCGATACTATATACGTGGGACAAAGCTTGAAAATTAGCGGCAGCAGCCAAACTGTTACGACAGCATCGACTCCTGCTCCAGCAACTTCAACTTCTGGAGTGAATTACACAGTAAAAAGTGGAGATACTCTGTCAGAACTTGCGGTAACATATAAAACTACTGTTTCTGCCATTAAATCACTTAACTCATTAACTTCCGATACAATTTATGTAGGTCAAGTTTTGAAAATCGGTGGACAAGCAGTAGCGACTTCAACTTCAGTTACAACAACAACAACAACTACTACCACTACAACAACCACATCCAGCGTTTCAAAAGCTGATGCAGTTGTTGCAGAAGCTAAAAAATACATAGGAACTCCTTATGTATGGGGAGGAAGTACACCATCAGGCTTTGATTGCAGCGGATTCGTTAAATATGTATTTGCCAAGATAGGAATTACGCTTCCAAGAACAGTGGCAACAATTTGGGATGCTACTACACCAGTATCATCACCAAGACCTGGTGATATCTTATTCTATCAAACTTACAAAACTGGTCCATCGCATGCCGGAATTTATATTGGAAACAATAAAATGATTCAGGCTGGTTCAAATGGTGTTGCTGTAAGTGATATCACTTATTCTTACTGGACTACACGTTATCTCGGGACTAGAACAGCATTCTAATATTAAAAATCTTCAAAAGCCTTTGCCAATTTGGCAAGGGCTTTTTCTGTTTTTTGTGATCTTCACAAAAAAAGAGTAGTTAATTGTTAACATCAATGAAAACCATCATGTGAGGATCAATTTTTGTTAGGTTTTACATTTTTTGGTTTGATAATATAAAATCAGGATTTATAATGAAAATAAAGATAATTCAATTAAATCTTATACCTTATCTTCTCGAATTCCAGGAGGCCATATGTTTCAATCAAGCTTATTCAAAGAAATCTTTCTACAATCAAGAATTCCTCAGCTGGTAAGCACACTTGATTTTTCTGAAATGCGCTTCAATCAGGCCTTTAGCGAATTTATTGGTTATTCCCTTGAGGAACTTAAATACCTTTCTATCATAGATTTTTCACATCCGGATGATTTTATAAATGATGATGTCCTTTACCTTGAGCTTGCGAATGGACTGAGGAAAGAATATCAGATTCAAAAAAGATATATTCATAAATCGGGAAAAATGATAACTGGTATATTGAATGTGTCCAAAATATTAGATGAAGCATCGGGAAGGGAATTCTGCCTTGCCCAGGTCATTGATATTACAGAAACGAAGGAAATCGAAGAAAATTTGATAAAAAATGAAAAGAAGTATCGTCTGCTTGCGGATTATTCCTCCGATATTATCATGCTGCATAGAATGGATGGAGTTTATTTATATGCATCTCCCTCGGTTCAAACAGTTATAGGGTATGGCGAGAAGGAAATGCTGGGAAAAACAGCAAGAGACTTTATCCATCCGGATGATCTTGAAAAAGTTAGTAAGCTATGGCGGGATTTGGAGGAAGGAATAAATCAAAATTATCGGGTAACGTATCGCTGTCGAAAAAAGGATGGATCTTATGTTTGGCTGGAGTCCACCATAAAAGCCGTTTACGATGAAAAAGGACATTTTCAGGAAATGATTTCAGTTTCACGTGATGTTCAGGAAAGAATGGAAACAACCGAGCTGCTTAAAAGGTCAGAAAAACTGGCTTTGGTCGGCCAAATGGCTGCTGCGGTGGCACATGAGATTAGAAACCCGCTAACTCCCATTAAGGGATTTATCCAGATGCTGCAACAAGAAAAAGAGCTCAATCCTGCATTTGTAACGGTTATTCTTGATGAATTGAGCAGGGTGGATTCCATTATTTCTGAATTTTTATCTATGGCAAAACCACATCCTGAAAAAATCTCCATCATCCAACTTGATCATTTATTAAGGCAGGTTATCCAGCTTTTGCAAACCGAGGCTCTTATGAAGAATAAGGAAATAATTTTTCGCTTGGACGATGATTTACCTGCAGTTGAAGGTGACCAAAACTCCTTAAAACAGGTATTCATGAATATTATTCAAAACGCACTAGAAGCCATAGAAGAAATGGGGACTGTTGAAATCACTTCCTTTGTCGAAGAAGAGAATGCTGCTGTTCTGATAAGGGATAACGGCTGCGGTATCCCAGAAGAAAGAATGAATAAGCTTGGCGAACCTTTTTATTCGACTAAGGAAAAGGGAACAGGGCTAGGCCTCATGACAAGCTTTCATATTATTCAAAACCATGGTGGAAGCATTATGGTTAAAAGCAAGGAAGGGGAAGGGACAGCGGTTAAAATAATGCTCCCACTAAAACCTAATTAAATATGGGGGGCAAAATGGGTCTATAGGTATTTCTAGCAATCTTGTCAGTGTATGTCTTCATATCCTTATTGCTGTTGCCTTTACAATATCGATTCTTGAAAGCACTAAAAGAAGAGGAAGCAAAGAACAGAGCTAAAGGAAAGTCCCAAGGTGAGATGTACGATAAAATGAATGCAGGGGAGCTGGCACTTCAGGAGAATGTTCAGGGGAACCCATTATTTTTTCTTGCCAATATCCTTGCTTCTATTATGTATAAATGGAAGCACCCGAAACAAAAAAAGTTCAGTTAAAAAAGGAATCGGCATTTCTGCCGATTCCTTTTATGTGTAGCCATAACATTCTTAATAAAACCGTTGTATTCGAAAAAAAAGCTTTGGATCGTTTGGGGCAATCGGTAAGCTGTTTAGTTCTCTCTTTTCAACCACGTCTAGAATGTTTGTAAGCTCTATTTGAACTGCTGTATTAAATAATGCCCATTCACATTCATCCATCGATTTTTCAAGTCTTATGGCAGCCGATTCGGGTCGGGAAAGAACAACTTCCCCTTCTCTAAAACTTTTTACATCTTCCATTGTTAAATAGACTGTGATTTTTTCTGACACTATATCATACATCCTTTTTAGAAGATTATTGATATATATCTATGAAGAATCAGTTTTTTTATACCATTCTTTTAGTGGGATTCTATTAAAAGGAAAGTTTTTTTAGGGGAGAAATATAATGAGTTTTAAAAAAGTAACCCTGATGGGACCGCTAACTTTTCTGGTTCACGACCTGTAACTGTAGAAAATGGGATGAAGAAAAACAACTCAGCGATTGGAAAATTAGTACTGGCAAGATCATTGATCAGAAGCGGAGTGTATACCACTGATCATTTCCTTTTTTGCCTTGGTAAATAACCATGGATGGGGAATGAAATGTTCCCCCGCTATATTTGTCACAATCCATTTTTTTTTTTAATATACTAGTCAAAACTCCGGGTAGGCTGTTAAGAAGGGAGCATCATTTTACAAGAAAAACAGTTTTCCAAGGCGTCGGCTTGGCTATCCTTTTGGTGCCACTTGTCTTTGCCTCGTTTGTCCTATGCAGAGGTTCCTGCTGAGCATTCTCAAGGACATTTTTTGATGCAAGACCGAAGATTTTTCCAGGATGAGCATTCTCAAGGACATTTCTTAGATGCATGACCGAGGAAGATTTGTCCGTGATGGGCCTACTAGTAGGCGCTTCATTAATGCAGGACCGAGGATTCAGCCTCCACAATACAGTTGAAGAAGCTTTTTAAAATAAGCCATTTTCCCGGGTATGCGGAAATAAAATTATCCAGGACTTCCATACTATACACCAGCAAACAGTCATGATGCCCGCCATCCTCTTGTAAATCATATAAAAGTGCATGCGGAATCGTATAAAAGGAGTTAAGCTGATAGGGGTTTAAACATTCGATTCGGAAATTTTGCTCTTTGAGATATTTTAATAGATAATCTTTTTGTAGGGAAACACTTTCCTCTATTGATAATCCGTTTAAAGAAACACGCTCATTTACATAATAGATAACGTTCATTTTACACCTGGTCCATTGAGTTTTTTAGATATAGCTTTGCCGAAATATTTAGAATTTATTCAAAGGGGAGTGGACAAAGTGCCGGTTTGGGAAAAAGATGGATTTTTTATCACAACAGAAAAAGAGGACCTGGATATAGGAGTTATACATCAATTTTTAAATGAGGAATCCTATTGGGCAAAAGGAATAAGCAGGCAGCATGTAGAAAAGGCTATTCGGAATTCGTCTCTTTGCTTTGGTGTTTTTAAAGGGGATAGAGGGGATGGAACTGTTAGGCAGGTGGGTAATGCGAGGGTTTTAACAGATTTCGTTCGTTTAGGCTGGATCATGGATGTATTTATTATTCCTGAATATCGGGGCAGAGGCTTGTCCAAATGGCTGATGGAGGTCATAACGGAGCAGTCAGAATTAAAGGAAGTAAGAAAATTGATGCTCAGCACGGCCGATGCACACGGTTTATATAATCAGTTTGGCTTTATGGAGATTGATAAGCCTGATTTGTATATGCTTAGAAGAAAAAAAGAAAATGTTAATGTTTAAAAGGAGAGACTGACTTTGTTTACTGCAGCAATACATGGATTTACCCTTGCCCTGGGGCTTATTCTCCCCTTAGGCGTGCAGAACATTTTTATTTTTAACCAGGGAGCTGTCCAGCCACGATTTTCCAAAGCAATACCTGCCATTTTGACAGCAGCTCTCTGCGATACATTGCTGATTGTCCTGGCAGTTGTGGGAATATCAGTAATAGTACTTAGCAGCACATGGATAAGTTCAGTACTGCTGTTACTGGGAATTGTATTTTTAATTTACATGGGGATAGCGACGTGGAAAAGCAATCCTTCCGATGGAAGTGATAATAACGTAACTATTTCATGGAAAAAACAAATTACGTTTGCAGCTTCAGTTTCGCTTCTGAATCCTCATGCGATCATGGATACGATTGGGGTCATAGGAACAAGTTCACTTACATATAGCGGTACAAATAAAATAGCTTTTACAATTTCCTGCATTGCTGTATCATGGCTGTGGTTTGCAGGTCTGGCTGTAGCAGGAAGATTTACAGGTCTGCTTGATCGGGGTGGAAGAGTGCTTGTGGTATTAAACAAGCTATCTGCAGTGATTATGTTTGCTACAGCTGTCTATCTTACTCTAAGATTGTTTTAAGAAGCAGATACCTCAATCCGATCAAGCGCAGGAATTAACCCTTGAAAAGAGGGTTTAACAAGAAAATTCTTGGCACCAAAATCCAGGGATTCATCGATAAAGACTCTTGACTCTAATGAAGAAAACATAATGACATTTGCGCGGGGGTTAATTCTCATAATCTCTTTCAGAGCATCAATACCGTTCATTTTTGGCATGGCATAATCCATTAGCACAAAGTCTGGATGAAGATGAAAAAACTTTCGAACAGCCTCTTTTCCGTCATCTGCTTCGGAAATAACACGATAATCACTCTTCGCCAGCAATTTTTTAAGGATGCTTCTTGAAAACAGGGAATGATCCGCGATTAGAATTGTTTTCATTGTTAAAAAACACCTTCCACTATTTGTTTAAAGGCATTATAAGCATCTATTGCAGCCCGGCTGCCATGTCAGTATATTATCTGCTTTAGGCCCGTGGCTTTGCGTCTTTTACTTTCGTAAAATTTGCCCTTAAGGTAATCCTAACAGAAGGAAGAATGGCGAATCATGGGGAAAATGGTCCATTTTTTCCAACAATTCTGTTAAGTTAATGTAAACATAATGTTAATATAAGGTTAATTAGCGTATTATAAAAATTTTTTATTTGTTATGAAAGAAAGTTGAGGTTAATTTGAAAGCTATCATAATGTTTCTTCTTGCAGGTCTTGCTGAAATAGGTGGGGGTTATCTGGTCTGGCTCTGGCTGAGGGAAGGCCGTCCATTCTGGTATGGTGCTGCAGGGGCTGCCATACTGATTGTATATGGGATTATTCCAACCTTTCAGAGCTTTCCGTCGTTTGGAAGGGTTTATGCAGCCTATGGAGGCGTCTTTATCATTTTGGCCATTTTGTGGGGCTGGGGAATAGATGGGAAAATTCCGGATTTATATGACTGGATTGGTGGATTCATTTGTTTAGCTGGAGTAGCAGTTATTTTATGGGCACCAAGATAAGTTAAGTTCGTGAACAGCCTCAAAAAGAGGCTGTTTTTTTGATACCAGAATATTATTTGGAAAATATATTTTGCAAAGAAATAACTATCTAGGAACATGGATTCATCTAGTAATTCATTCTTCCTAATAAATGGTTTTTGTTAGATTAATACCCTGAGAGTATAGTCCTGTATATGGAAATTGAGGCAAAATAGTCCAGAAATACGCAAAATAATCCAGAAATTATTTCGCTTTTCTAAAAATTTTGTAATGTATAGTGAAATTGTAAGCGCGTTCAATAAAAGAGAGGAGGCATATCTTTTAATTTATTTTCCATAAAATATATTGGAGGTAATGAAAGTTGTCCAAACGTAAACTTCGAAATTCTATTTTTACTGGTATTACACTACTAGCTTTAACAGTAGGATCCTCAGTAGGGACAATGTCTAAAAATGTAAAAGCACAAGAGACCATTGCTCCGTACAAAAATTCTAAGCTTCCGGTTGAACAAAGAGTAGAAGATTTGCTTTCTAGAATGACAATGGATGAAAAAATTGGACAGATGGTTCAGCCTGAACGAACTTCTGTCACGGCAGAAGATATTAAAAATTATGGTATTGGCTCTGTTTTAAGCGGAGGGGGGTCATTGCCGACAACCGGAAATACCCCAACAGATTGGGCGGATATGGTGGATAACTTCCAAAGCGGCGCCTTGGCTTCAAGATTAGGAATTCCAATTATTTATGGGATTGACGCCGTGCACGGTCATAATAATGTTTATGGGGCGACTATTTTTCCACATAACATTGGACTTGGAGCTGCAGATGACTTGGATTTGATGAAACGTATAGGCAGCGCCACTGCAGAGGAAGTTCGAGCAACAGGGATTTCTTATACATTTGCTCCAGTCCTTGCTGCACCGCAAAATATTCGCTGGGGCAGAACGTACGAAGGCTATAGCGAAGATCCACAGGATACTGGAAAACTTGGCTCCGCTCTTGTAGAAGGATTGCAAGGAAGCCCTAAGGACAGTGATTTCTTAAAGGGTGCTCATGTAGTATCTTCTATTAAGCACTTCGTTGGCGATGGTTTAACCGAAGGCGGCGATGACCAGGGAAACGTAACAGAATATACCGACGAGCAAATCAAAAAGTTTATCAAGCCATATAAAGAAGCCATTAAAGCTGGAGCAAGAACCGTGATGGTTACCTACTCAAGTATTAACGGCTTAAAAACTCATGGTGACTATCACCTCATAACTGAAGTACTGAAGGGAGAGCTAGGCTTCTCTGGATTTGTTATCTCTGATTATAATGGTCCGCAGCAGATTGTGCCCAATGACTTTAGAGAATCAGTTAAACGGAGTGTCAATGCAGGTGTTGATTTATTCATGATTCCAAATGACTGGAAAAAATTCATCACTACAACAAAAGAACTGGTTAGTACTGGGGAAGTCTCACAAACACGGGTCGATGATGCTGTGACAAGAATTTTACGAGTAAAGTTTGAGAATGGTTTGTTTGAAACACCATACGCTGACAGAGACCTTGTAAAACAAGGAATTGGCCAGCCGGAACATCGTGCGATTGCGAGAGAAGCAGTAAGAAAATCTCAAGTATTATTAAAAAATAAAAATAACATTCTGCCACTTAAGAAAGACGGCTTAAATATTTTTGTTGCTGGTAAGAAAGCAGATAGTATGGGGTACCAGGCTGGCGGGTGGACCATTAGCTGGCAGGGTGGATCACCTCAATGGATGGGTCAGCCGGAGAAAAATCTAATTCCGGGAACAACTATTTTACAAGGGATTAAGCAAGTAGCTGGGCCAAACACGAAGGTTGATTTTAGTAACGATGGTGCTGGTGCTGAAGGACATGATGTTGCAGTCGTTGTTATCGGTGAACCTCCTTATGCTGAAATGTTTGGAGACCGCGATGATTTAGGCTTGCTTCAGGAGGATATTGATCTATTAAATAAGGTTAAAGCTTCTGGTGTGCCGATGGTAGTTCTTCTTCAATCCGGACGCCCAATGATCGTATCCGATGAAATTAAGGATTGGGATGCATTTATAGCCTCATGGCTGCCTGGAAGCGAAGGCGCCGGTGTAGCAGACGTTCTTTTCGGAGACTACCAATTTACAGGGAAACTTTCATTTACATGGCCTTTGAATATGGAACAGGTTAATAATCACGATAAAGTTCATCCATTATTCCAAAAAGGTTATGGATTAAGAACGAATCAAACAGGCCAAAAATCACTGAGTAAATAAAGAAGTTTAAGGGGCTGGCAGGTAGTTGTCAGCCTCTTATTCTATTTGTATTATAGTAGTAACTGCAAGGCTTTGGTTTGGGGGAGTTAAAATGAAGGATTTTCATTGCTGTGCAACATGCAAAAATTTTTTAGCAAAAAGAAAGAATGATAGGATGACTTATTTTTGTGACAGGCTTGGATATGAAACAAAGCCAGACTATAAATTTAATTGCTGGGATCCGAAAGACAAAATAGTAGAATTAATGAAGAAAAACTAAAGTGGGACATCCAGATGTAAGTATAGGAAGGGCATTGTCCGGACAAACCGTGCATTCTTCTTGGAAAACCGTGCATTCTCTGTGGAAAAACGTGCATTCTTCTTGGAAAAACGTGCATTCTTTTATAAAATCCGTGCATTTCACTAACCAAGT
The DNA here is from genome assembly GCF_058790155.1 of Neobacillus sp. FW104-15D2. NCBI lineage: Bacteria > Bacillati > Bacillota > Bacilli > Caryophanales > Bacillaceae > Neobacillus > Neobacillus sp. FW104-15D2. Next base: position 63,774 of record NZ_JBYTCJ010000010.1, on the reverse strand, counting down.
TTAAAATTTTCTAAGAATAGTCCGGTTTTTATCCTCAAAAATACATACCGGAACAGAAAAAGTCTATTTTTTGTTGAAAATCATCTATTTTTAATAAAAAAGACCGCCGAGTCGATTCGGGCAGTCTCAAGTTGATAGATTACATGACTATATTTAACTTTAAAATTTGTCTAACAACAGCGGCTAGCGAGTTTTCAGCCTTGAAGCCTGATATCTTTCATGACCATTGGTGCAGCTAGTGTCCGTGCTAAGGCAAAATTAAAGTAATCCGCCTGCCCCAACGTTTATTCCTCGAGTCTTTGTTTCAGCTCGCCGCGAAGCTGCGTGAGCCTCTCCAAAGAGGTAAGCTTTAATGATGTTATCCAAGGCAGCTGCCGGGCGCTCACGCTTTTTTATGATGCCTGGTCCTTCTTTAATCTGCTAAAGATCATAGAACCCTCAATATTTCTAATCGATTCCTCAAGTTTGTCTTTTTCCTTAAATATAACGATTCCCGTGTCTTCAAATGCACTAAGCTCTTCCGTATACTTCTCGTATAATTTCTCCTCGAATTCTTCCTGATTTTTTCCTTTTGGCCATATGATGTTTAATCCCAAAAGATACTGTTTTCTTTCAGGTATCGCAGTAAGTACTTTTCTTACAAGGAAGGCTTCGGTTATGATCGTATTTTTTCGGATTTGTTCTATCCCATGTGTTAGTATTTGTTCGCTAGAATCAGCAGTAACAAATAAATCGGCAGGGTGGAAGTAGTTGCATTCGTCATCGGATTGATCAACAAGATCCTCCCATTTTTCCAGTTCATCTCTTATGGCTTCGAATTCTTTCCTCATCTCATTATGAAAATAGTAATCACAAAGCATGTTTAAGCCGGGAAGACGAGCCTTCCAATCCAGCTCTATTGCTTTTTTCGTAAGAGAAATAGCCTCGTCGGCCTTATCGTCTCTTTCAAAATGAATGGCACAAGATTCAAATAAGCAGGTGCAGTCTGTTCATTGGCCGGATAAGAATCGATGATTTTTTTATAAATCGCTTCCGCTTCAGACATGCCCTTAAACCCTTCTGCCAGCTTAGCTTTTTCATAAAGTTCATCAAGGCTGTAAGTTGTGCATCCAGATAATTCATCAAATCTAACTTTGGATTGGTTAAACTCTTTTTGATCGTTTTTCCATTCGTCTCCATTTTCCTGAATCCAGGACTGATCGAAATCATGTAGAATATCTCTGTCATTACGAATAAAAACCTCAAGGGCGTTTTTCTCTGCTATGGCTGGTAAGGATGGTTGAGCGTTAATAGAAGCAAGTCTGTCAGCTAAACAAGGATGGGTATCAGAAAAATAACTCTTTAACTTTAACTCTTTAGTTAAAAGATTTGATCTGTACGCTTCGTTCAGAGATTTAAATTTAATGATGAAGTTGGAATAAGGATTTGGAACCTCATTCGTTTTGGAGCAGTCGTGAAACAGTTCATTATAGAAATCGTCATAATAATACGTTGCTCCAATAGGAATTGTACATAAAGTATCCCTGACAGTTTCAGGTGATGTTACCCTTGCAGAAACGGCATCTGCGTCGTATTCCTGCTGTCTAGCAAGGGCAAAAGTGTAAGCATTGTACCTTGGATAATACCATTGAAAAAACTTACGGAAAATAAAGGTTCCAAACTGCTCGTTTTCCTCAAGTGAAACTAAAAGCCTTTCCCATGTTTGCCTTACACGATAAATTTTTGCCCCAAAAGCAGTATCTGAATGGGAGATATGGGCAAGCTCATGAGCCAGTACAGCTTTAAATTGCTCCGGATTAAGGGTTGATAAAAGAGGCACACCAATTAGCAAAATATTCTGCTTAGGGCCGGCAAAGCCAAACTTTGAATACTGTCTCACCCCTGCGTTATATTCATAATTTAAAACAATCTTATGAATAGGCGGAGTATTAAGCTGCGAGCTTATTTCGTTGATGACATCTCTTAATGGAGCAGTTTCAGTATCTGATAGATAATAGCCCTCAGGCAGTTCATCTTTAACCCACAAAGCTTTCAAAATAAAGAAGGAAAGAGCTCCAGTGAGGAGGAGTACTTTTAAATTTCCAAAACTAAAATGGCCGTCAGCAAACATAGCAATGGAGATTCCTAACAAAAATAAAAATAATGCGAGAAAAAAGAGTACATAGCCATAGCCAAGTCCTGTAAAAAGCAACACTTTAAAACGGTAGCTTCCCTTATTCACTGCCGCGCTTTTTTCGTGCTTCTTCACCAGAGCCTCAAAACGATTTATATCCATCCTCATTTTCCTTTCTTTTTTCAGTTTCCTAGATTGTATTATAGCAGGCTGGAAATTATGGATATAGTATTTATTTTTGGAACATTAAGGGTAATAGGGGGGTTAAATAAAATGGAGATGTGGGGAGTATTTGGGCAAAATAAAAAGAACCATCCATTCCTTCCTGGAGGGGCTGGTTCTTGTGTTTACTGCGGTATAGATAATCCTTTTTATTTTTAGTTACTCTTGTTTGCATATCAGCAGCTGCAAAGGGGCTCCTGGATTCTTCCGGATTTCTTCTTCCTTCCCGGACAAGCTTGTCACGCCATTTTCTGGCGGTGGATTTAGCCATTATTTATCACTCCTAAATTTTTATAAAATAAGTATACATCAAAAATATTCCACTATAAAGCTATTCGTTAATACACCGATATTGCAGAATACGGAAGGATTTATCTTTTAATGATGGCAGTTTGTTTTTTTTGATTTCAAGTTCGGATGTATATGGAACAATCAAATACAATTGGCCATCCACTTTCGGATTTTTTTTTCTTAAGCGCTTGTACATCAGGTCACTCGCAACCTCAAGTGAAGACGCATTAATCGTTCCGTATACCTCATGGCCATCCTTTCCATTTTGATTGTTACTTTTATAGATTATGAATTTCATAGAGATTAGTCCCTTCGTTTTTTTTTCTCACTTCTTCCCTTAATCTGTTTCAGGCAAACCATCTGGCAGGCAATCAGGCAGGCAAAGCAATAAGTTTCAGTCCTTTATGTTTTTCCTTTTGGCAAGTTGGGTAGTGAAAAAAAGAGGAAATTTAATTATTTCTGTAGAGATAAAAAGAGAGAAAGGGTGAAACCATCTTGACAGAAAAAATAAAAGTGAAGATTAATGGAGTGGAGGTCGAAGCTGACCGTGGACATACTGTTATTCAGCATTTAAATAATAGTTCTATTGAAGTGCCGCAAGTATGTTATCATCCTAGTCTTGGACCTATTGAAACATGCGATACCTGTATAGTAGAGGTTAACGGGGAACTGGTTCGCTCGTGCTCCACACAATTAAAAAACGGAGATGTAATTGATACCGTATCACCGGAGGTTATGAAGTCTCAAACCATGGCGATGGACCGGATTCTTCATAATCATGAACTGTACTGTACTGTTTGTGATTACAATAACGGCGGATGTACAATACATAACACCGTTAAAGAAATGAAAATTAACCATCAAAGCATCCCATTTGCACACAAACCGTATGAAGAGGATAATTCCAATCCATTTTACCGCTATGACCCCGATCAATGTATTCTTTGCGGCCGCTGTGTTGAAGCCTGCCAGGATGTACAGGTAACAGAAACACTTCGAATCGATTGGGACCGTGATCGTCCGCGTGTTATTTGGGACAACGACGTACCAATCAATGAATCATCTTGTGTATCCTGTGGCCACTGTTCTACTGTCTGCCCATGTAATGCCATGATGGAAAAAGGCATGGTTGGCGAAGCTGGATATTTGACCGGCATCGCAAAAGATACACTTCGTCCTATGATTGAAATAACAAAAGGTGTTGAAACTGGCTACGGATCCATTCTCGCTATCTCTGATATGGAATCAGCAGCACGAGATGCAAAAATTAACAAAACCAAAACGGTTTGTACATTCTGTGGTGTAGGCTGCAGCTTTGAAGTATGGACAAAGGGCCGCGAAATCTTAAAGGTTGAACCTAGCGTAGATGCTCCTGCTAATGGAATTTCAACTTGTGTTAAAGGAAAATTTGGCTGGGACTTTGTGAATAGCGAAGAGCGTTTGACCAAGCCTTTAATCCGTGAAGGAGACGGCTTCCGTGAGGCAGAATGGGATGAGGCGTTGAATCTAGTAGCACGTAAATTTGCCGAGATTCGCGACCAATCGGGTCCTCAGTCAATGGGATTCATCACATCTTCAAAATGTACAAATGAAGAATCCTATTTAATGCAAAAGCTTGCAAGACAAGTGATTGGAACCAATAACGTTGACAACTGCTCCCGTTACTGCCAGACTCCGGCAACGGTTGGACTTTTTAGAACTGTGGGGTACGGCGGTGATGCAGGAACCATCAAGGATATTGAAAAAGCAGGACTTGTTATCATTGTTGGATCTAATACAGCGGAAGCTCATCCAGTCTTGGCAACAAGGGTTAGAAGAGCTCATAAATTAAGAGGACAGAAACTCATTGTTGCGGATCTCCGTGAGAATGATATGGCAGAACGTGCAGACCTATTTGTTCACCCAAGCGCTGGATCAGACCTAGTCTGGTTATCAGCAGTGACTAAATATATCATTGACCAGGGCTGGGCCGATGAGAAGTTCATAAAAAGCCGTGTTAATGGGGTTGAAGAGTATATCGCTAGCCTGCAGCCTTATACACTTGAATTTGCTCAGGAAGTAACTGGGATTTCAAAAGAAGACCTTGTCACAATTGCAGAAACGATTCACCAGTCAGATGGCACATGTATCTTATGGGCAATGGGTGTTACCCAGCATCTTGGCGGCAGTGACACAAGTACAGCGATTTCCAACCTTCTATTAGTTACAGGCAACTATGGCAGACCTGGCGCTGGTGCATATCCGCTTCGTGGACATAATAACGTTCAAGGAGCAGGGGATTTTGGAAGCAGTCCAACTCAGCTGCCGGGTTATCAATATGTTACAGATGATGAAGCCCGCATGAAGTTTGAAAAGGCATGGGGTGTAAAACTTCCACCAGAGCCTGGCATCAACAACCATGATATGATCGAAGGCATTCATGGTGGCACTGTAAAAGCGATGTACGTAAAAGGCGAAGAAATGGGATTAGTTGATTCCAATATTAATCACGTCCATGCAGCCTATGAAAAACTTGAATTCTTTGTTGTACAGGATATCTTCTTCTCGAGAACTGCACAGTTTGCTGATGTTGTATTGCCTGCAAGCCCAAGCCTTGAAAAAGAAGGTACCTTTACAAACACAGAAAGAAGGATTCAGCGTTTGTATCAGGTTATGGAACCAATGGGCGAATCTAAGCCTGACTGGGTAATTATTCAGGAAATTGCCAACCTTCTAGGTGCCGGATGGAATTACGAGCATCCAAGGGACATTATGGATGAAGCGTCAAAACTCATGCCAATCTATTCAGGCGTATCCTACGAACGGCTTGAAGGCTTCAACAGTTTAGTTTGGCCTGTTAAGGAAGATGGAACTGACACACCGCTTCTATACAAAGACAGCTTCCCGTTCCCGGATGGAAAAGCAAGGTTTTATCCGGTTAAGTGGACACGTCCGCTTGTATTTGAAGAAGAATATGATATCCATGTAAATAACGGCCGTTTGCTCGAGCATTTCCATGAAGGAAACCTGACTTATAAATCTAAGGGAATTTCTTCAAAAACTCCCGAAGCATTCCTTGAGGTTTCTCCGGAGCTTGCAGCTGCAAGAGGTATTAAGGATGGTACGCTCGTCCGTCTGACATCTCCTTATGGCAATTTAAAAATCAAATGTACGATTACTTCCAGGGTAAAAGGAAATGAAGTATACCTGCCAATGAACGACCAAGGTGAAGGGGCAATCAACTATCTGACAAGCAGTGCGGCAGATAAAGATACCGATACTCCTGCATATAAGGAAACGATGGCCAAGATGGAAATTCTTCAGGTAGAAGGAATTAACCCTCTTCCAAGAACTAACTTCCGTTATGGCAATCCACAGCCTCAAATGGGGGTTCAGGTTCAAAAGAAATGGGCCCGTAATGATTACATCTTCCCAGGTGATCTCGTGCGGAAAGGGGAAAGGGTAAATGGCTAAAGCGACAACGCAAATTCATCGTATCCGAATCAGTGAAGAAGATCAGCGAAAGAACGATTTACGTGAAATAGAAGATACCCTTTTAAAAAATAAAGAGGCTCTTTTGGAAACGGTCGGAGTTATCCAGCATGCCCATGAGCGGGGACTTATCTCTCTGGTAAGCGGGCTTTTAGCCGAAGGAGATAAAATCCTCAATATTCTTGTCAAGAAGGCGGATACTCCAGAAACGGCCAATACTCTGAGGAACCTGCTTTTAATGGTTGGGGTTCTCGGCACCCTGAATGTTAAACAGCTGGAACCCATGCTGTTAAAGGTGAATTCAGGTATTGCCCGAGTAGCTGAAATGAAAGATGATGATGATCGAATTGGCCTATTTGACCTTTTCAGATCCTTAAAGGATCCGGAAATCAACAGGTCGATTGCACTTATGTTTGAATTCCTAAAAGGAATGGGCACAGACACAAGCAAAATGGAACGGACTACCCAGCTTCCAGAAGATCAGGCTCAGCATCAAAACGAGGACCATACTCTTAAAGTCTAATCATTCAGCCCCTGCCACATTGGCGGGGGCTGTTTAATTATCGGGTAATTAGGATATTAGAAGAATAGGTAATAAAAAGAAGTTAGTTACCATAGAAGGGATGGCTATGATGGAACCAGTCGAAGTAAAACGCGAGATCCTTCGCTTTGGAAATGGCCACGCCGAGCGTGTTGAGGACCACATCGTTACGGAATATTCAGTTACCGTTAAATTGAACGGACAGGAATTTGTTACAATGGTCTGTACGCCTGAATATATAGAAGACATGGTAATTGGCTTTCTTGCCTCAGAGGGAGTAATTAAGAGCCAAGAGGATATAGAAGATTTATGGATTCAGGAAAAGGAAGGTTTTGTACATGTTACCACCTCCCGACAAAATCCGTATTTTAAGGATTTACAGGGAAAAAGGTATCTCACATCCTGCTGCGGTGCCAGCAGGCAGGGATTTGTTTTTGCCTCAGATGCCTTAACCGCTAAGAAAATGACAAATAACACTGTAAAAATAAAAGTAGATGACTGTTTCCGTCTTATGAAAAACATGCAGGATTCTGCAGCGGTTTTTCAGCAGACCGGCGGTGTCCATAATGCAGCGTTATGTGATAAAGAAGGTCCAATCATCATGCGGATGGATATTGGCAGGCATAACGCCCTTGATAAAATCTATGGATATTGTTTGAAAAACAATATTTCAATTGATGATAAATTTATCGTCTTCAGCGGCCGGATATCCTCTGAAATTTTATTAAAAGTGGCCAAGATCGGATGTGCAGTAGTTTTATCAAAATCCGCACCGACTGAACTTGCTTTAAAGCTGGCGGACCATCTGGGTATTACCGCAATTGGATTTATCCGAAACGAATCAATGAATGTGTATACACATCCCGAGAGAATAATCCATTCAGGAGTCAGCCTTTCAACAGCAGCAGGGAAATAATTAGCTTCCGCGCAATGGCCTAGCCATTGCGTTTTGCGTTTAGTTGAGGTTATGGATTAAATACTAGCTCGATGGAAATGAATAAACAAGCCGTGTTTAAAAAAGTGTTCCCAATCCGATTCAAACAGTAGCTTATGTACACTTTAAGTGATCGAAGTCTATTGCTGAGAAGGAAAACGGTAACGAAAGCAAGCGTTATGTAACCGAAGTCCGATTGGGAAACGATAACGAAAAAAGTATGGGTGGTATTAAATGGCTAAGTTAATGGGAATATGTGAGTTATGTGAACGGGATGAAGTTGAATTAACGGTCCACCATTTAACTCCCAAAGAAGAGGGAGGCACCTTTTTGCCTACTGCTCTTCTTTGCAAAGCCTGCCATAAACAAATTCATGCTATATATACAAATAAAGAGCTTGCTGTAAGGCTAAACACAATTTCATTACTAAAAGATGATGACGAAATTAAAAAGTATATTAAATGGATCAGAAAGCAGCCAGTCTCACGGTCCGTTAAAACAAAAAAGTCAAATCGAAAGCGAAACAAGTAAGCTGGATTTATTAATTACATATAACACTGGAATTCCGGTATCTTGGAAAGGGTATAGTGGCAAAAATTAAGGTAAAAGGGACTGAAATGGTTCAGCCCCTTATTTGTTTAATTCAACCTTAATAGGGTTCATATTAATAGGATCATTTAGGCTTAAGATATCGAATGGAATAACCAGAGAGTAATCTTTTATATCAAAATCTTCTTGGTTATCCAATATATAAGTTGATTGAAAATCCATTCTATTATCCTGCAGAAGGGAAGCCGTGCTAACGCTTAACCTATTCTTTTCCATTAAATCAAAACGAATATCACCTTTTTCACTTAGTAGAAACTTTTTAGATTTAACTACGTTAACAGTTTCAGCAAAATTTTGAAGGATGTCTTTTCGAATCGCTTTTTTGTTTACATTCTCCAAAGAATAATTGACGAATAGCTTATTTCCATTTTGGCTTATTTTATTAACGTTTAATTTATAATGTAAACGGCTGCTTTCAATCATAAAAGGAGTTCCATTATTAAGCGATTTTATAGCTCTTTTTTCCTTTCTTCTTATTACAGGCTGAACAGTTAAATAGTTAGCATCACTATTTATCCTACTGGTAATAAGCCCGCGAATCCTTTTTTCATAGCCCTCTTGGGTCATTTTTGTTGATAATGTGTCAGCATCTTGAAGCAATAACCTTTTACCTTGACTATCCTCTGCGGCTACTTCAATTTCATCCTCTTTAAATGGGGAAGTAGTTTTATACTTTAGCAGGGTGGTCGCTTTTCCAGAGTGTATAGAGTCCATTTTTATAGAATATCCCTCCAAATGGCTTTGTCCCTGAATAGGAATAGTTTGAATTGGAAGCTGTTTAACCGGAACCTCGAACTTCCAGCTGCCCTTGATACCACCCATATTTGTGAATACAAGGGGAAGCTTGAAGGTTTTGGGTAAACTTTCATCTCTATTATTATAAAACTCCATAGATGCCGTGTAGTGGCCATCCTTTGTTTTAGTTAACATAGTCATGCCGCCAGACCAATTTTCTCTATCATCTTCGCTGAATAAATGGTATGAATATCCGCTTTCTGGCCCCTCAGTTCCGTTCCCGTCTAATGAAATTCGATCACCTTCTGCAATAAAAGTAACTCCTAACACATTTCCATCATAATAGGTGCTTGTAAGTGTAACCTCAACTCCATTGGAGGTGGCTTTTTCGTTAAGCTTTGTAATTAGATTATTTTTCTGCAACGATTCTCCGATCTGCATGCTATGCTTCTCATAGAATGACCCGACTAAGGGTACGTCGGCTAAAACGTTCGTTACTGGTGCAAAAATAAATCCTGAGGCGAAAAAAGCTGTTGCAGCAGCGGCACTTAATACTCCAATTATATTAGATTTTGCTTTTCTTTTTTTGTGAGATTTTACCATCCTGCCTTTTTCTAGGCCTTTATTAATAGCAGAGAAAACTTCAAAGCTAGGGACTTCAATTTCATTAATTTCCTTATTGAAAAGCTCTTTGTTCAAAATAATTCACTCCCTCCAATGAATGTTTAAGCTCCTTTTTTGCCCGGCGCAGATAGGTTTTTACGGTATTCTCGGGAATATCCATTATCTCCGCTATATTTCGGTTAGGAAGATCATGATAGAAAAATAAAATAATTACCGTTTGATAATTTTCGCTTAGCTTTGAGATGGCGGTTATTAAATCTATCTTTCCATCAATATCATTTGTTTTTGTCGGGGTATCCTTAGTAAAGTCTAATACGAGTTTCTTTCTTTTTCTAAGTAAATCAAAAGAGGTCCGTATAAGTATTTTTGTAAGCCACGTATGAAAAAACTCCGGCTGCTTCACCTTTTCAATTGAGATAAATGCTTTATAAATAGTTTCCTGAAGGACATCCAAGGCATCCTCTTTATTACGTACATACATAAATGCAGTTTTATATAATTTCTCACTTTGCTGTTTTACGAGTGTTTCAAATGCTTTCTCATTTCCTTTAATAGCAAGCCTAACGAGCTCCTCATGTTCCATCTCCCAACCTCCTTTCAATAGTTAGAGCAAACATGGGACGAATAAGTTTCAAAAAAATAAAAATCTATAATCTACCTTACTATTAAAGAAAAATTTGGAAAAGAAATATTTGAGGAGTAAAAATAAAATCTGGGGATTGGTGGTTCAAAACAGTCGATACAGCAGGCATAATAGGTCGCAATCGAACAGAGAATAGCAAGATTGAAAGCGGGTTCCATTCGGACAGGGGAAAGCCAAAAATGCAAGAGCAAGTCCGAAAGCCGGTTCCATTCGGACAGGGGAAAGCCAAAAAAGCAAGGGCGAGTCCGAAAGCCGGTTCCATTCGAACAAGACCGGAAGAAAAGGCCTGAGTCGGTTTGAACACGTAATCAGCAAATTCTTCTATGTTAAAAGAAAGAACAAAAAAAACAGGACCCGCCATTTGGGGGTCCTGTTTTTCATTTTTACACCATATCTCCATTATAAGAAGCTTTTCCAAATGAAGGAGTCTTAGACATTTCATCATCATATGCTCCACTAGGAACAGATGTGGAAGGCAGACTGTCTTTATAAACTTCACTGCCAGTGCTGCCGGTGTCAGCCGATTCGCTAGAGCTGAATTTTGACATTCCCATTTGCCCCATTACTTTTTTGCGGGCTTGTTTATTAGTCGCTAAATAGGCTGCAGCTCCCATAGCAAGAGAACTTAGCAATTTTCCTTTTGAAGCCCCAAGAATGCTGCCCATTGACTTTTGATCTGTTGTGGTTGTTTTATCCATTGTGGACGTTTTATCTATCGTGGATGTTCCATCCATCGTAGATGTTTCATCCATTGAACTTTTGCTGGAAGAAGATTTGCTGCCAGGCATCATTGATTGAACTTGTCCCATCAATTTGTCCCGCAGTTCTTTATTTTGCATAATATACGTTGCGGCTCCAATTGCTAAAGAACCCATTCCCATCATCTTAGTGTTAGTAGCCATAATGCATCCTCCTTTAAATTTGTGAATAATAATTTATTCCCTTTACAGGGGGAGGTAAACAAAAAAGCAGGCTTTTAAGCCTGCCTCTTATTGCCAGTTTATCTTGCAGATGGATAAAGATCGCTGATACTAAAATGTCTTTCCAGCTTTCTTTTGATACGCTGCAAGGCATTGTCGATAGATTTTGTGTGCTTGTCCAGTTCCTCGGAAATCTCAACATAAGAATGTCCGGCAATGTACAGAGATAAAACCTGCTTTTCCAAATCGCTTAATTTTTCGGATATTCTTTGCTCAAAGTCGGAGCTTACTTCCTGGTCAATAAAAAGCTCAGCCGGATCAAGAGCTTCGGGTCCGCTTAAAACATCAATAAGCGTATGCGCTGATTCATCATCATAAATTGGTTTATCCAGGGAAATATAAGAATTCAGGGGAATATGTTTTTTTCGGGTGGAGGATTTTACAGCAGATATAATTTGCCTTGTAATACACAGCTCGGCAAAAGCCCTGAAGGAATAGAGCTTGTCTCCCCTAAAATCGCGGATAGCTTTATAGAGGCCAATCATCCCTTCCTGAATAATATCTTCCCGATCTCCGCCGCATAAAAAATACTTACCCGCCTTAGATCGCACAAAATTCCTATATTTATGAATCAGGATTTCCGTAGCTTCCGTGTCTCCGCTATGTACTCTAAAAACCAATGATTCATCTTCCGATAATGTATAATCTTCAACCAGTCTTTCTTCGATGAGTGTACTCACATTTATCCCTCCGCTTGGGTTTTGCCGCAACTGCGCTTCTATATAAATTAATAGTAACTGAGAACATGATTGAAAGAAATTGAAAAATTACGACTTTTGTTAACAATTCTTGTCAAAAAAAGAAGGTTAACTTAAGCAAGCGTGGAAATCCCTCATTTTTAGATGTCTGTTTATGTAAAAGGCTGTCGAAATTCTTTTTTAATCAAGGAGGAATAAAATCTCTTTTCTCGAATAGGGAAACAAAAAGGCAGACCTGGAAGTCACAGGCCTGCCTAACTATCTATTTTTTAGGTTTTAGATGATTTAAATAAATTTTTGCATCCCCAAGAGTTTTTACAGGTACGATTTTAATATCTTTATATCCAAGCTTTTTGGCCTCGTCTGTTATTTCTTTTTGGTTTGTATCATCGGGACCCTGGTCAGCAGGGCAGAAGAAGATATCCACATTTTGTTTATGCGCGGCAACAATTTTATCCCGGATTCCGCCGATCTGTCCAACGTTTCCTTCTAGGTCCATTGTGCCGGTTCCGGCTATTTTATATCCTTTTTTCAAATCCTCAGGAAGTACCTGACTTAATATTTCAAGAGAAAACATCAGGCCGGCAGAGGGGCCGCCAATGTCTTCCGTGTGGAAGGTAACCTTCCTTGGAGTTTTAACAGAAATTTCGTCCTCAGGATAGATTCCGAGACCCGCTGTTTTTGTTTTTTTATCGATCTGGATAAGTTTTATTTTATTGGTATGTTGCTTTCCTTTTCGAAAGGACTCTATTGTTACTGTAGATCCCTTTGGTTTGCCTGCTAAGTATTTTTTAAAGTCGGCAGTGTTTTTAGTAGGAACTCCGTCAACGGAGGTAACGATATCTCCCACCTGTAAAACACCTTTCGCTTTAGACTCTGGCAAAATATTGGAAATAAATACGCCTTTTTGCTGAATGTCAACCTTTTCACCAGCGGCTTTTAGTCCCGAAGCCATAGCGCTTTCCTGAGAGGTCTTCATCATATGGTCTAAAAGTCTGTTATATTCAACTTCAGACATATCGCCCTTTACTTCTTCTTCCTTCATTATTTGAGTATGCGGGGCAAACTTTCCGTATATCAAATAATAGACATTGCTTGCTTTAATTGAAAGGATGGTTGTTAAGTAAAACTTCCCATTATGTGACTTATGGCCGTTCTCAACACTTACCTTCGAGGAAAGTTCTTCTACAGAGCCAGGTTGATAGAGATAATAGGGTGTAGGGATAAAGAGAGTAACCAGGAAGAGCAGGCCAATAATTAGGAAGACGGATAATCTTTTTGAATATCTTTTTTTATTTTGTTCCAAGCACTTTTTTCCCCTTTAAAAATGAATGATTAATATCAAAATAGTAACACACTGGTTCACCAAATAAAAATAGTAGGTAAAAAAATATAAAAGGACACATTGCAAATGATTTTGTCCTTTAAGTATTTATTTATCTTAAAACACTTCGTTTGTCATCTGATTCAGACTTGGCAAATCGTAAGCTCATGACAATGCTAATAGCTGATATCGTAATCAGCACCATTCCCAGAACCTGCATATGCCAGCCGGATATTTCTTTTCCAAAAACAATCCCCAGAACAATAGAAGAAAGTATTGATCCCAGATAGCGGCAGGTTTGGAAGAGTCCTGAGGTTGTTCCTATAATAGCACGAGGACTTGCTTCCAGCATCGCAGCCTGTAAAACCACATTCCCAATCCCGTAGCTTAGCCCTAGCAGAGAAAGTATGACTCCCATCCGCCAGTAAGGGGCATCTACAAAGAAAAGGGTAAATAAGACAGCTCCTGCAAGAGATAGAAAGGCAAATGCCAGAACTGGCTGGCGTACTCCGGATTTGTCTACCCACTTACCGGTTATCGTTGAAATGATAATACTGACACCAGACATAAACAGCATAAGAAGACCGCTTGTCCTCACGCTTAAACCCATTCCATCCTGAAAGTAGCTTGGAAGTCCGAAAAACAGGCAATAGAAGAAAACATTGAGAACGATAAATTGCAGGTAAACCCAAGATAGCTTTGGATGGGCTTTAAATAGCCTTACATCAATAAAGGGAGCTTCAACCTTAAGTTCACGCCAGACAAAAAGGCCCAATAGGAGGATCCCGCCTATCCCGGAGGCATAATGGATTTTCGTTTTGAAGGAGAGCAGGAACCATAGCAGCAAGACCATGCCGGCCGCAAACAGGCCAATTCCAGGCATATCAAGCTTACCGAGGAACTCCTTCAGGCTGGTATTTTCTTTTTTCGTTTCTGAAGGGAACATGTACATTCCCAAAATAAAGCTAATAATGATAAAAGGGAAGTTAACCCAGAATATAGCAGGCCAATCTCCGAGGACAATCAAAAATCCACCAACCGTTGGTCCCAACGCTGTCATTGCGGAAGCAAAAATGGAAAGAACGGCTAACGCAGAAGCCTGGCGTTCACGTATGTTGTCCCGGATGAGCGCCATTCCAGATGGGTAAATTGCACTGCTTCCAATCGACTGAAAAAGCCGCATGATAATGAGCATCAGGAAAGTGGAGGCGAGAGGTGCTCCAATAGCTGATACGGCTACTAGCAGCAGTCCTGCTAAAAATGTTTTTTTTCGGCCTAACAGGTCTCCAATTTTACCTGTAACAGGCTGGGCTACAGCACTCGCCAAATAAAAAGAAGAAATCAGCCAGGAGACAGTAGTAAAGGAGAGATGAAAGTCCTTCTGAATACTGTGCAAAGCTAGTGATATCATAGAAGAGTTTAAGGGATTAAGCATCGTACCACTAGCCACAGCAGTTAAAAATAAAGCTCTGTTTTTTTTCATATCATTCGTCCTTTTCTAAGATGAGGGCATGATTTCAATAAAAATCTATACGGTTTTACTATTTCCAGAGGTTGTCTGACAGATTCAGTAAATGTTTTGAATGTTAATTGTATAATACAACAATCAATCATAGATAAAACCTGGTTTTGTGTCAAATAAAATAAACCTTTAAATTTCTAAATATTTCGTAACCTCTGGTATAATAGTAGAAAATCACTATTTAGGGTGAATAAGATGAAACTTGCCGAGCTAAATACAGAATTTAGTAAAAAAATGTATTCCCATTCCGAGGAGATTGCACGTGAAATGATGCATGGGATGCTAAAGGAATACAATTATAAATTAAAAGATAAGGAAGAAGAGGAACATTCGGTTAATATATTTCTTCAATGCGTACATATTATTGCCGAAGGATTACAGGGAGGCAATGTTTTGAACAGGGCATCAGCCTGGGGAGAAGCAATGGGGAAATTATCCATTGAAAATAACGGAGAACTCGGTCCTTCGCTATTGTCTGTTTCTATTTATAAAAAAGCAATTTTGTTTTTTATACAGCGTGAAACACGCAACATGAATATATCCTTCGAAATATTGGTTGAAATGATAGCTGATATCGACCATATTTTTAATTTGTTTGTATACGGGTTCAGCAATGCCTTTACACGGAATGCGGAATACTTGCTGAAAAAATCGGAACAGCTTTATCTCAAAATATCTGCTCCCATTGTACCTATCTCAAAAGCGACAGCGGTTTTGCCACTCATTGGTGAAATTAATGAATTCCGTTCTGAAACCATTATCCAGGACACATTGGAAGCTTGTGTGAAAAATCGGTTTGAAACAATTGTTATTGATCTTTCAGGTGTATACGAGGTTGATTTGGTTGGTATTGAGGTTCTATATAAACTAATCCGGTCACTAAATCTGCTGGGTGTAACGCCAGTGATGACTGGAATGAGTGCAGGTATCAGCAAGACGTTTGCCGAGCTGGGAATTACCCTTTCTAATGTCCAGTTCTTCCATTCTTTGGAACAAGCCCTGAAAACGATAAAGCTATACTAAAATCAAAAGGGCCGTTCATTACGGCCCTTTACTTGTTGTTAAGGAAACTATAGATTTTAATCTTGTGGATAAACCCAAACAAAGTTATAGGAATCTAGCTTCACCGCCCAGTGTCCATCCCGTTTCTCCCTACGATATGTCAACATTGAACTCAGGTGCTCCTTGCGCCAAAGATTTTTCAAGGAGGCTTATGTTCAGCTCGTCGCAAAGCTGCAAGTCGTATATTCGAAGAAGCCGTTACAGGAAGTTTGCTCAGGAAGTTGCTTCGCTGAACGGGCCTTGCGCTTTTCAAGGCGGCAATACTTGATAAGGTCTCATCATTTCATAGTCTTCATGTTCGAGCATATGGCAATGCCATACATATAAACCGGTATAAGGAAAAAAGGGGACAATAATTCTCGTTATCATCCCCGGTGGTGATTGTGAGACATCCTTCCAGCCTTTTTCCTGGCGCTTAGGTAAAATCGGACTACCGGTAAATTTTATTTTACCTGTGTTCTTAAACATTTTTACATCAAACGGCCTTCTATCCAGAATTTGAAATTGTACCAGGTGCAGATGAATGGGATGGTCATCCTGTGTGGTATTAATTAAATTCCAAATTTCTACTGTTCCTGCAATGGGATTCTCTGAAATAGGGGAATCCCATTTTTTATTGTCCAGCAGCATGACCTTTCTTCCAAACTGATCCTTTGTTTCACCGAGTTCCAGATAGCGCACATCATTAACGGATTGTTCAGTAAGCCAATGGATCTTACTTAGAACTGGCGGAATGACAGTATGATTCTTTCCTGAAAGGGGTTTTGTAACCCGGAATTGCATAACACTGCCGGTAGTCTCCGCTTCTGGAGGCTTACCTGATGGAAAACCTGCAGGGGCGTTGTTTTTCAAAGTGATGGTTTTTCCTGCTAAAGTTGAAAAATCTACAATAATATCTGCTCGCTCGGCAGGTGCTAATGTAATCGATTGAATGGAAATTGGTTTTTCCATAAACCCGCTGTCTGTGCCTATCTGAAACATGAATTGATAGGGTTCAAGGTAAAGGCGGAAAAAACGCGAGTTTGATGCATTTAGGACTCGAAAGCGATAGCTCCTCGGTTCTACCTCCAGAAACGGCCAAACCTTTCCGTTCACCACAATGGTATCCCCAAAAAACTCTGAAACGATTGATGGTTTCATTTTACTAGGATTAGCATCGCTGCCTTCAGGATAAAATAGCGACCCATCCTCCAGGAAGGACTTATCCTGAATCATTAAGGGTATTTCAAATGGACCTGCAGGAAGATTTAGTGATTTCTCAAAGGAATCCCTAATTAGATAAAAACCAGCCAGGCCTGCATATATATTAAGCCTAGTAATTCCAATGGCATGGTCATGATACCAAAGGCAGCGTGATGATTGAAGATTGCTGTATTCATAGATTTTTTTTCTGAAAAAGGGCCCTGTCTTCTTATAGCTGCTGGTAAACCAGGCCTCGGGATATCCATCACTGTCTGGTTCTGTCCTTCCTCCATGCAGATGAACAACTGTTCTGACCTCAGGAGTATCGGGATGTGCGCCGTGAACGGTTTTATCCAAAGGCAGAAAGTGCCTGGATGGCAGATTATTTTTCCACTTGAAGTAAACCCTTTCTCCCATTTCTGCCTCAACTGTAGGCCCTGGATACACGCCTTCATAGCCCCAAATGATTGTTGGAGGCAGATCACTGTGAAACTGGTGATTTGCCTCTCTCATAACAACTTCATAATAGGTATAATCCTTGGCCTTCGAGAGTGGCTTTAGAACTTGTGGAATGGGAAGCGGATCGATAAATTTTTTAAGCTTCATGCCTTCCGCTCCTTTTTTAAAAAATGTCTTTTCATGAGATAGCTAGACAAGTCGCGTTTCTTTTACAATTTTATGCAGGAAGTTAAAGCCTTAGAAACTTTAAGCAGGATTTCCTTAGTCTAAGGGACCAGCCCTGCCTAATAAATATAGAAGGAATGAAGTAAAAAGGAGGGAGTTTTTTTGAAGGACTTCCATCTAATTTATAATGCTTTGGAAAAAATGGATTGCGATTCTGTACTTGCCACCATCATTCTGGTAGAAGGGTCTGCCTATAAAAAGCAAGGCTCCTGCATGCTCCTTCTTGAGGACGGCAGGCTAGTTGGACTGTTGAGTCCGGGATGCCTTGAAGAGGAACTAAAATCAAAAGCGGAGCAAGTCTTTAAAACAGGTAAATCGCAAATTATTAAATATGACCTTTCTGAAGAGTCGGATCTATCCTGGGGTCAGGGCTATGGCTGCAACGGCATTATTCATGTTCTGCTTGAAAGAATTGGCGAAAACGAAAAAAAGGTTTACAGGCTGCTCAAAGCCCTCTTGGACAAGGGAATAAACGTACTGAATGTCAAAAAACTAAACGGGCAATTTGAACAGCTGTTTATCGCAGAGAATGGAAATGCCTTTGGCCGATGGAAAGGGCCGAACAAAGTCTTTGCGGACTTTTTCGAGTTAATGGAAAAGGAAAAAGTAAAAATTACTCATTTGGAAGAAGAAAAAATTGTTGGAACTAAGAAGGTAATGTCTGTTTCTGTGCCCGTTTACTTGCAAATGTATGAGCCGAAACGGCGCTTGTATGTCATGGGTGCAGGAAAGGATGCAAGGCCCCTAGTATCACTGGCTGCAGAAAATGGATTCGCCGTTACGGTTTGTGATTGGAGAGAAGAACTGGCAAGCAGTTTGCATTTTCCAAAGGCAGAAAGCATCATAATCGGTTTCCCGCACGAGGTTTACCCCCAGATATCTTTCAATGACAAGGATCATGTCATAATTATGAGCCATCATTTTCAGCGGGATCAGGAGTGGGTGCAGCTTTTAAAGGAGAACAAGCTGAAATACCTTGGTGTTATGGGACCGAGGGATCGGACCAGGAGACTACTGGGTACAAGTGAAATCCCTGAAGAAATCTATTCACCGGCAGGCCTTGATATTGGAGCAGCCGATGAAACGGAAATAGCTGTAAGTATTATGGCTGAAATCCTGCAGAGCCTGTATAAACCGAAAAAAAGGAGGAATATACCTTTGTGGACGGTTCCCGAGTAATAGGCGTCTTTCTTGCAGCGGGCCAAAGCAGGCGCATGGGGCGTAACAAATTGAATCTCCCTTTTGGTCCCGGCTTATTGGGAGGCTGTGCTTTCAGATCTGCTTTAGAATCAAAACTTAGCTATGTTTTTGTGGTAACAAATGGAACGGATGAGTGGCTTAGTCCTTTTTTTAAAAACAAAAGATGGAAAAAGGTCGTTCTAACAGAAGGTGCAGCAGGGCAAAGTGATTCACTTAAAGCGGGTCTCCGTGAAGCAGAAAATGCAGGGGCTGGGGCGATAATGATTCTTCTTGCAGATCAGCCATTTATCAGCACTGCCATGCTGAATCAGCTATTAGAAGTTTATAGAATAGTGGGGCAGGAGTGGATAGTGTCTGCAGCAGACAATGGTGTTTGCAAGCCGCCAGTTATTTTTTCAAAAAAGTTCTTTTCACGATTGAACTCACTAGAAGGTGATCAGGGGGCCAGAAATATCCTTCGCTCTCATGAGAAGGTTCTTCAGGTAGAATTTCCAGCAATTGCTTTTCGGGACGTTGATACTTGGGAGGATTACTTGATTTCTAAAAAGGAGGGTGGAGATGAGGACAGTCGGTAAAAGTGTCATCAGGAAGGAAGCCTGGGATAAGGTATCGGGGACAGCGCGTTATACCCATGATATCCAATTTACAGAGCTCCTGCATGCGAAGATGGTAACGAGCCCGTTTGGCCATGCAAAAATAATTTCAATTGATACGTCAGAGGCGAAAAAAATCACAGGCGTCAGAGGTGTCTTGACTGGGGAAGGGCTCCCACTTATTGGCGAAGCCATTAAAGACAGGCCGCCGCTTGCTGTTGGAAAGGTTCGCTATCATGGCGAGCCGGTAGTGATTGTGGTGGCAGATACGCCCGCTCTTGCAAAAAAAGCTGCTGACAAGGTAAAGGTTCAGTATGAACAACTTCCTGTTGTGAACTCGCCTGCGCAAGCGTTTCAAAAAGGAGCCCCTCTTGTTCATGAACAGCTGGGCAAATATAAGAAGGATGAAGACAGTTATCCGGTACCGGGTACAAATATTGCCACACATCTGAAAATCAGAAAGGGAGACCTGACGAATTTTTGGAAAGACGTGGAGTTCACCGTTGAAGGCAGGTATTCTTTTAACCCATCTGATCATGTGGCGATGGAAACAAGATGCTCGATTGCCGAAATTACCCGCGAAGGCAGGATCCTTATTACCACCTCCTCACAAGCACCCTTCATGGCCAAAAAGCTAATCAGTCAGTATTTCAACGAGCCTGAGGGCAATATTGAGGTTCGTACTCCTCTGGTGGGAGGTGCTTATGGCGGGAAAGCCTCTGTTCAGCTTGAGGTTTTAGCCTATCTTTCTTCTAAGGCAGTCGGCGGAAGGCCTGTAAAGCTATGGAATAGCAGAGAAGAGGATATGATAACTTCTCCCTGTCACATTGGCCTCGATGCCAAAATTAAATTCGGAGCGGACCGGAATGGAAAAATAAAGGCCGCTGAAATTCTTTTTTTATGGGATGGAGGAGCTTATTCAGACAAGGCTATCGACTTAACAAGAGCAGGTTTAACGGACTGTACAGGACCATATGAAATAAAAAATGTTTGGTGTGACTCCTTTTGCATGTATACCAACCACCCTTATCCCGCGCCATTTCGAGGGTTTAGCCATTCGGAACTCTCCTTTGCGATCGAACGGACAATGAATTTACTTGCTGAAAAATTAAAGATGGACCCTCTCGAGTTAAGAAGAATCAACGCTATAAGGCCAGGTGACCTAACCCCGACCCAGGTTAAGCTAAATAAAAGTAATGTCGGTGACCTTCCAGCCTGTATAGCGAAATTAAAAGAACTGATGAAATGGAATGAAGGGGAGGTTGTTCCAGTTAACGACAGGGTTGTAAAAGTAAAAGGAATTTCCTGTAGCTGGAAAACCTCAACTATCGACACGAATGCACCATCTGGAGTGATTTTAACCTTTAACAGGGACGGAACCATTAATCTTATGTCAGGAGTTATAGAAATCGGTACGGGGACGAAAACAGTACTGGCGCAAATTTTAGCTGAACGGCTCAAAATGGATGTTAACCATATCTATGTAAGGATGGAGGTTGATACACAAACTACTCCGGAGCACTGGAAAACGGTAGCCAGTCGTGGAACCTTTATGGGTGGAAATGCCGTTTTGGAGGCAGCAGATGATGTAATCCGGCAGCTAAAGGAAATTGCTGCCTGCGTATTAAGGGCTCCTATTGAGGATTTAGAGGTGGCGGACAGCCGGGTATTTCTTAGGGATGATCCGGAGACAGGGGTTCATTTTAAAGAAATCTGCTATGGATATACCTATCCAAATGGAAACGCTATAGGCGGACAAATTATCGGTCGGGGTAATTATATATTGCGAGGTTTGACTCATCTCGATCCGGAAACTGGAAAGGGAAAGCCAGGCCCTGAATGGACAGTTACAGCCCACGGAGTTGAAGTGGAATTTGATCGTAAAGACTTAACCTATAAATTGCTGAAAGCCGTTTCGGTTATTGATATTGGGAAGGTGTTAAATGAGAAAGCAGCAAAAGGGCAGGTAATGGGAGCAATGAGTATGGGGCTCGCATTTGCCGGCAGGGAAACCTTCGTTATTGATGAAATCGGCAGAATCCTCAATCCACAGCTGCGAACCTACAGACCCTTGCGGTATGGAGAACAGCCTGAATACATCGTTGATTTTGTTGAAACCCCGCAGCTTGATGCGCCATATGGAGCAAGGGGAGTGGGAGAGCATGGGCTGCTTGGCATGCCGGCAGCACTTGGGAATGCTCTGTCAAGGGCGATTGGAGTGCCAATTAACCATTTACCGCTTACTCCTGAGCTGTTATGGAAAACAAAGGAGGGGCTGCTCCGGTGATATCCTTTGATTTTGATTACCTTACACCCACCACCATGCAGGAGGCAGCTGAGCTTTTTCAAAGGCTGGATCAGGAGGGGAAAAGCCCCTATTATTATTCAGGCGGCACTGAGCTTATCACGTTGGGAAGGCTGAATATGGCTTATAGCGAAGCTATTATCGATTTAAAAAATATTCCCGAATGCCACGCACAAGGCTTTTCTGGAGACTTTCTTGTTCAGGGGAGCGCGCTTACTTTAACAGCGGCAGAAGAAGTTAATTATTTTCCTCTTTTGACGAGTGTGGCGAGCCAGGTGGCGGACCATACAGCCAGAGGGAAAATAACCATTGGCGGCAATATCTGCGCGGCTATTTTTTATCGTGAGGCAGTCCTTCCTTTTCTGCTCACCGACAGTACAGTAATTATTGCTGGCAGCAGAGGCATAACCGCAAGAAAAATGAGTGAGGCCTTTAAGGAAAAAGTCCAGATTAAAAAAGGTGAATTCCTGGTGCAGTTGTTAACAGAAAGAAAATGGCTAAATGCCCCTTTTATCCATATTAAACGCCGGCAGCAATGGCAAACTGGCTATCCGTTAATTACCATTGCGGCAATGGATGCAGAGGATGGTCTTCGAGTAGGGTTAAGCGGTTTATGCCCATTCCCATTCAGATCTGCTGAAGTGGAAGCAGCGTTAAACAGAAAAGATTCGAACAAGGAGGACAAAATCCGTGAGGCACTAAAGGTACTGCCTTCTTCTATTTTAAATGATGTCGAAGGATCCAAAGAGTACCGCCTTTTTGCACTACAGAATCTTCTGGACGACGTTCTTAGCTGGCAGGAGGGAGGGTTTAAGCTTGAAAACACATAATCTTGTTTTGAAAATTAACGGAGAGGATCGTCAGGTAACAGTCAGGTCAGCCGATACCCTTCTATATACGTTACGAGGAAGACTCGGCCTGACAGGTTCAAAGCCAGGCTGTTTAAATGGAGACTGCGGTGCCTGTACCGTGAATGTGAATGGCTTGCCGATGAAATCCTGCCTCATGCTCGCTGTCGAGGCACAGGGTAAAGATATAACCACAGTGGAAGGCCTTCATGATGCGCCTATCCAGAAAGCATTTGTGGAACATTTTGCTTTTCAATGCGGATACTGTACCCCTGGGTTTATCATGAATTGCCATTCTCTGGTTAATAAGCACCCGGATGCGGATGACAAAAAGATTAAAGAATGGCTTGAATCGAATATATGCCGCTGCACGGGGTATGCAGAAATTGAAGCAGCAGTAAAACAGGTGCTGGGAAGGAAGGAGAGTTAGTGTCCTTTTAGGGCGCGAAAACATCAAAAGAGGCTGGTCAGGAGACCAGCCTCTCTTCAAATTAATTTTAATACGGAGCAGTTCGCATTCTTGACTTTCGGCTGCGGCGTTTTCTTGCGACGATTGCCATCGGCTTAAACTTAAACAGTTTTTTAACAGAAAAAGCGGTTTGCTTTGCTTCACCTACAACTGAGTTGACGGCTTCCTTTTTAAAATTAATATCGGCCATTAATTCCTGCTGGTTCAGTGTCAGTTTGTCCGTTTCATCCTTTATTCTATCTGTCTTTTGCTGTACTCTTGCCACGGTGTGGTTTAAAGCATTGATTGTCGGCTTTGCCGCCTTCAAGGTTTTAAAAACAAACCAGCCCAGATAAGCAAGGGAAGCAACAATAACGATAAGACTTAAGTATACAATCCACATAAGTGCTAGTCTCCCTTCGTATAATGGTATTAATCTTTACCCCTTTTTAAAAATAAATAACAAAAAGTTTTTGACAGAATTAAAGCAATTACGAGAAGATAAAAGCAAGAAAATAAAAGACAGGGGAATTTTTATGGGAGAATATCAATTTAAAAATGCTGTAACTTCTAAGGAAGAATTGCGTGAACTGCTCGGAACACCCAGCGAAATGGTACAGAACAAGGTGATTAACTATTTGGATGAACATTGCCGGAGTTTTATTTCCAAGTCGCCTTTTATTGTGGTTTCCACTACGGACAAGGCTGGAAAAACCGATGTTTCTCCAAAAGGGGATAAATCGGGATTTGTTCATATTTTAAATGATCATCAGCTGGTGATTCCCGAGCGAAAAGGAAACCGAAGAGCTGATACAATGATGAATATTCTTGAAAATCCGTATATGGGTATCATCTTTTTTATACCTGGCTTTGGAGAAATGCTTAGGGTAAATGGCAAGGCTACATTAATAAGGGATGAGGATATCCTTGATAAGATGGCGGTTAATGGGAAAAGTCCAAAATTCGGGATCGCTGTAAATGTAGAAGAATGTTTTATTCACTGTGCAAAAGCTACAATCCGAAGCGGCCTTTGGAAGAAAGAAACCTGGCCAGATAAAGAGACATTACCATGGGCGGCACAGATTCTTGCTGACCATGCAAAAATATGCGGAAGAAAAGCAGAAGACATTGATGCCGGTTTAAAATTAGGATATACAAAAGATCTTTATTAAAGGTTCTTTTCTAAGTGATTGTTGCAATTTGAAGAAAATGTGAGCAAAAATATACGAGACTCCCTTGGACCGCTTTTCCCGAAGGAGTCTCGCGCCTTTTGCTTCAATCAAATTAAGGAAAACAACAATGAGCTATAGCAGAGACTTTTGTTAAAAAAATTTTGGCCGTTTGTTATTCAATCCACGCTTTTGCTGTCATGGAGTAAATACCGTTTTTTAATAGCTACTCTCACGATGACATTCTCTAAGTAGTGAAGGTAAGTTCCAAGTTCTGGCTTTGTCTATGTCACTATGCTTGACCGGAAAATGTCCAAAAGCAGGAGTTTTAGATTCTATTCTAGAAGTGTTCTTTGCATTCATGAATTGGCAAAAGAGGAGAGAGAGAATTTGAAACCTATTTTATTGGATTTTCCTACAGAGTTTACTACTGAAAGATTATTAATAAGAATGCCTAAACCCGGTGACGGAAAGGCTGTTTACGATGCAATGGAGGCATCTTTGGAGGAATTAAAGCCTTGGATGCCCTTTGCTCACTTTAGTCAAACAGAACAGGATTTAGAGGCAAATATCAGGGAGGCCCATGTTAAGTTTTTAACTAGAGAAGATTTAAGACTGCTGGTTTTCCTGCGTGATACGGGGGAATTGGTTGCCTCCTCCGGATTGCACCGAATTAACTGGGAAGTTCCCAAGCTTGAAATCGGCTACTGGGCAGATACACGTCATAGCGGAAAAGGCTATGTGACGGAAGCGGTAAATGGAATCACCGAATTTGCATTCAAGGAATTAAAGGCAAGACGGGTAGAAATCTGCTGTGATGCTAAAAATTTGAAAAGTCGTGCTGTTGCAGAAAGAGCTGGTTTTACTTTGGATGCAATTTTGAAAAATGATGCTCTGTCGATTGTAGGAAACGAATTGAGGGACACATGCATTTTTTCAAAAACGGTGTAAATCATGCTAACTGAACGTTTTAAACAAACGATTCTTAACGTTCATGGTGAAAAAGGAAGAGCGTGGATTGATGCTTTTCCCGGCCTTCTCAAATACTGTGAAAAGCAGTGGAATCTGTCAATAGGTGAACCTTTTTCCTTGTCCTATAACTATGTCACACGAACGGTTTTACCCAACGGACAGGAAGCAGTTTTAAAACTTTGTGTGCCAGGGGAGGAGTTTTTGTCCGAGCTTGAAGCACTTCAGCTATTCCAGGGGAGAGGTATGGTGAAACTGCTTGATTATAATAGGGAAAGAGGAGTTTTACTATTAGAAAGGGTACTTCCCGGAAGTATGCTTGCCGAATTGGAGGATGACTCAAAAGCAGTAGTTTTGGCTGCCGAGGCATTAGACCGGCTTTGGACCGAGGTTCCACTAGGGACAAATCTGCCATCCATAAAATCGAGAGAAGAGGCTATGAAGAAAATAGCACGGGAGAATAAAGATGGTCTCGGTAACATTTCAGCAAAGCAGATAAAAGAAGCTTCAGCCTTATTTACATACATGATTGAAACGACAAACAAAGAATATTTACTTCACGGGGATTTTCATCATTATAATCTTTTAAAAAACAATGTTGGTGACTGGACAGTTATTGATCCAAAAGGATTAATAGGAGAAAGGGAATACGATCTTATTCAATATTTTCTGAACAAATGGCCCCAAACGAACCTAAAAGATATGATACGAAACCGTGCGGAAGTTTTCACAAGGGAATTAAAACTGAATAAGAAAAGACTTTTCCTATGGGGATATTGTCATTCTGTATTATCCTCGTGCTGGTCAGCGGAAAGCGGCCATGACACGGATACCATTCTCGCAGCTGAAGTCTTCCGGGAATTACTTTTAGAAGAAAACATGAAGCTGAAGGACTTTATCAAATAGGGGTGGGAACATGGAATTTATTTTTATGGATATTGTAGATATTATGCATAACGATTATTCAGGTTGTATAGACAAAAAGGGCTGGGACAATCCGAAATTTTATCTAAAAAAGATAAAAGAATTAAAGGAGAAAGGCCAGCTAAATAGAGAAACTTTTTTTGAAATAGTAAAAGAGTATTTAATAGATTTTAAAGACCTCCACATTTTCTTTAAGGATTTAAGTTCTCAAACTAAAAAGACACGCGGATTTCAGGTGCGGCGTTTTGAAGACCGTCTGTATATTACGCATTCTGACGTGGAAATGTTAATAGAAAGAGGGATGTCCTTTATTTCTTTGGGAGGATATTCTATACCTGACTTAAAAGAACGTCACAGCCGTTTGCTAAATGAGCAGAATGCAGAACGGGAAAACTGGACACAAATTCTTTCACTTTATGAATATGGGGAAATTGAAGATAAAAACGGAGTGATTAAAGAAATACCACTTCATTTTTATGAAAAACCGCCATATATCCCTGAGTACTCAATTAAAGAATTGGATGAGAAAACATTACTTTTAACCTTTACTGATTTTATGAATCCTGATGCTATTACAGCATTGATGGCGGAAAATCTGGAAGCCCTTGAAACAGCAGAACGCTGGATCATCGATGTTCGAGTAAATAATGGTGGAAGTGACGCCAGCTACTATCCACTGCTTCCGTATATAATGCCGGCAGAGGGCGTGGAGCTTGCTGACAAAGAAGATAAAATGCTGTTTAATTGTACCCTTTCAAATGCAAAAAGGGAGATTAACGAACTAGAATCAATAATGGAAAACATACAGGATGAGCAAGCACTGTCTATTCTTAAGATTTTCAAAAAAGAATGGGAGAAAAACAAAGGGAAAGGGTTTGTCGAATTTGATTTCACTGATGTAATGCCTGAAACCTTTATTAAAGGTAAAATTCTCCCTCAATCTATTGTTGTACTGGCAGATTATATGTGTGGAAGTGCAGGGGATTCCTTTGTTGAGGTCTGCAAAAAGTCAAGAAAAGTAACCATAATCGGAAGAGCGACAATGGGATTAAATGATTATGCCAATTTAACTAGTGAAAAATGGCAGGAAGGGTTTGAACTATTATACCCGACATCTCGACTATCACGAATTGATAAAGGCCAGGGAATGACAGGAAAAGGCATTGAGCCTCATATTCACATTCCATGGACACCTAACCATTTAAAAGCTGATGTCGATATGGAAAAAACGTTAAAGTTTTTGTCAGAGAAAGCCTTATCTTATAAGTAGCTTTAAGTCCCGGGATCAGTGGTCCCTGGACTTTTTCATTAGGCATATTGTGATTTTTACTTTGTAGATCAGAGCGGAAAGCGAGCGCCAAGAGCGAAAGTCAGCACTCAAGAATAACAGAACCTTTTATTATTGAAAAATTCAAATAGAAGAAGCAACATTCGCCCAGAATCTTCGTATGATAAAGCATATTCGCGGCTGCCCATTTTAGTGGCTGCTTTTACAACTTGGAATCTGGGGGAATGGAAATGGCTAATAATCGCGGGGGAAACAACGTTGTACCTCTATTCCAGAACAATAAGAGAAAAATTATTACTATAGTTGCTGCTTTCCTGATCATTTTAATTGCTGTCATCGGCTTTTTTACTTTAACAGTGAAGATTGAACCTGGCTATAAAGGTGTGGTGTACAGCTTAAATGGAGGAATTAAGGATAAAGTACTTGGCCAGGGAATGAAATTGGTGTGGCCATGGGAGGAAGTGACACAATATCCAGTTTCCACAGAAACAGTTTATCTCACTAAAGCCCATACTGAAGGGTCATCAAATAATGATTCGTTCAATATTAATACCATTGACGGAAAGTCTGTTAATGTCGATGTCGTTTATTCTTATAAAATGCAATCGGCTAAACTGCCGCATATCTTTACTAAATTCAGGCGGATGACACAAGAGGAAATCCAGGCAGGCTATTTAAAAACACAAATTAAAACAGTCATGCAGGAGGTCTCAACTCATTATTCGGTGCTTGGGGTTTATGCTGAAAAGCGGGGAGAAGTGACAAAGGAGATGCAGGAACTCCTTATCAAACGCTTGAAGCCAGATGGCATAATTATTGAAAACTTCTCGCTTTCCGATGTGCGTCCAGATAAACAAACACTTGTATCGCTCCAGGCAATTTCGGATGCCCAGAACAAACAGGAATTTTTAAAACGGGAACAAAAGAACAAAGAACAGGAAGCGATAAATGCAAAAATAGAGGCAGAGGGTAAAAAGAATGTAGCCATTGTTAACGCCCTAGCCGATGCGGAGCAGACGAGAATCCGTGCGGATGCCCAGGCGAAGGCCAATGAATTACTGACAAAATCCATGACGCCAGCGATAATCCAGGATAATTGGATTAAAAAGTGGAACGGGACCCAGCCATATGTAAGCGGGGGTTCTAATTCCATTATCCAGATGCCTGCAGATCTGTTTAAGCAGGAGGAGAAGAAATAATGTTGGAGGGAATTTATTAAAGATATTTTCTCTTGAAATTTGCATGGACTTTACCTCAAGGAGTCTTATTGGAGACATTCTCCCTTAAATAATGATTGAGTTTGTCCTTAAGAGGGAAGGCGATTCACGTTTTGGTTTCATTGCTGCCCAAAATAAGCGTATTAAAGACAATTAGCCTTGAAAAATACATGGACTTGTCATCAAGGAGGCTTATTGGAGACATTTCCCCTTAAATAATGAATCAGTTTGTCTTTAATAAATTTATAAGCCCTAAGATAAAACAAAAACAGCCCGCTCATTGCTGAGCGGGCTGTTCCCATATATATTACATCCCAAATGACATTACCCAGACAGAGCCTGCCACGAGTATAATTGCCATAAAAATTGCAAAGTAAATATTGATGGTATTTGTTGCACGGTTTTCTTCGCTTTCGTTCATGTGCATGAACATATAAAGCTGAAGGAGAGCCTGGACCACAGCTAGAGAGCCGATGATCCAGATAATTGCTTTATATGACAGGGAAGTATGCAATGCCACTCCTAGTGCAACGAATGTTAAAACAAGTGATGCGATAAAACCAAGAACGTGAGTCAACGGAAAACCTTTTGAGTGATTATGCATATTAACCCACCATCCTTGCCAAGTATACGAATGTGAAGATAAAGATCCAGACAACGTCAAGGAAGTGCCAGTAAAGCCCGATAATAAAGGTCTTACGGGCAGTGATTGGTGTTAGTCCTTTTCTCATTAGCTGGATAATAATCATTGTTGCCCAGCCAATACCCATACTAACGTGGAGACCATGCGTTCCAAGCAATACAAAGAAGCTTGAAAGGAACGCGCTGGTTTGCATAGTAGCACCTTCATGTACATAATTAATAAACTCAGTGATCTCCATGAAGACGAAACCAGCACCCAGCAATAGGGTAATGATCATCCAGGCAACCAATCCATTTCTATTATTGCGGCGCATTTCAAAGATTGCGAGACCGCAAGTGAAAGAACTAGTTAAAAGTAAAATTGTTTCTGTCAAAATCCCTTTTATCTCAAAAAGATCATTTGGAGTAGGACCTCCAGCATATCTTGCTTTTAAAACTGAATACGTTGCAAACAGAGTGGCGAACAGGACGATTTCGGCTCCAAGGAAAATCCAGAAGCCAAGAATATTCAGCCTGCTTTGCTCTGTCTGATATTCTAACGGCAGGGAAGTATTCACATTAGCCGACATTATTATTCACCCCTTTAGTTACCTTACGCCATTTGCTTTCAGTTTTCTTAATTTCATCGATGTGGACATGATAGCCATCCTTGTAATCAAACGAACGAACGATCAAACCAACAAGAATACCTACAGCGGCAATAAGAGCTGCAATTTTCCATTCAAAAACAAGGAAGAAGCCGGCTACACCAATAATGGATGCCATAATAATAGGCTGACCAGAATTGCTTGGCATATGGATTTCTTCAAGTTCATCCTCGCTGATATCGAGGCTTACCTTATTTTTCTTCATGTGCCAGAAAGCATCTAAAGATTTAACTTCTGGAACTTTTGCAAAGTTGTAGTGCTGTACTGGTGTTGCTGTAGCCCATTCTAAAGTCCTTGCATCC
Organism: Neobacillus sp. FW104-15D2; assembly: GCF_058790155.1. Lineage (NCBI taxonomy): Bacteria > Bacillati > Bacillota > Bacilli > Caryophanales > Bacillaceae > Neobacillus > Neobacillus sp. FW104-15D2. The sequence continues at coordinate 33,587 of NZ_JBYTCJ010000010.1, read as the reverse complement.
CATGGGTCATTTGAGATATTGCGGTCTGCATAACGTGCACTCCAGTAAATGTTGTAGCAGAAGGCACCAAAGCCGATCGCAAGTATAAACGCACCAATACCGGAAACAAGGAACAATGGAGCGAAACCAGATTCGACAGAGAAAGTGTAAGAACGTCTTACTGCACCTTTTAAACCAAGGAAGAACATTGGCATAAAGGTTAAGTTAAAGCCGATAACAAAGAACCAGAAATGGATCTTTCCAAGCTTTTCGTTCAGCATATGGCCGAACATTTTTGGCCACCAGTAGTATAATCCTGCAAATACCGCAAATACGACGCCAGGAATAAGTACATAGTGGAAGTGAGCAACAAGGAACAGGGTATTATGATACTGATAGTCAGCTGCACCCATTGCCAGCATGACACCTGTTACACCGCCGATAACAAAGTTCGGAACGAATGCAAGTGCCCAAAGCATAGCAGTTGTAAATTGAATACGTCCTTTTCTCATAGTAAAGAGCCAGTTAAACATCTTAACACCGGTAGGGATAGCAATCATCATAGTTGTAATCGAGAAAATAGAGTTAACTGCTGGTCCTGCACCCATAGTGAAGAAGTGGTGGACCCAAACAAGCATACTCAAAAATGCAATACCTACGATGGAACCAACCATTGATTTATAACCGAACAATGACTTTCTCGAGAAGGTTGCTATAACCTCCGAGAACATACCGAATGCAGGCAGAACAACGATATAAACCTCAGGGTGTCCCCATAACCAGAAGAGGTTAACCCACATCATGTCCATACCGCCGCCGCTTATTGTAAAGAAGTGAGTTCCGAAAATACGGTCAAAGGTCATTAATGCAAGAGCTACTGTAAAGATAGGGAAAGCAGCTACGATAATAATAGACGTAATTAGGGAAGTCCAAGAGAACATTGGCATTTTCAATAATGTCATGCCTTTGGCACGCATTTTTAAGATCGTAACAATAAAGTTAATACCTGTCATCAGGGTACCGATACCGGCAATCTGAATGGCAACTGCGTAATAGTTATTACCGATGCCCGGGCTGAATTCCTTACCCGCAAGAGGGAAGTAAGCCGTCCATCCTGCATCAGGTGATCCGCCGATAACAAAGGAAATATTAAACAACATTGCTCCAACAAAGAACAGCCAGAAGCTTAAAGCATTCAGCTGTGGAAACGCAACGTCACGAGCTCCGATTTGAAGCGGAATAACAACGTTCATTAAACCAATTAGGAAGGGCATTGCCATGAAAAGAATCATGATAACACCGTGAGTAGTGAAAATTTCATTATAGTGCTGCGCATTTAAAAATTTCTCTTCCGGTGTCAAAGTTTGGACCTTCATTAAAATTCCGTCCATACCTCCGCGGAAAAACATAAGTACACCAGCTAGAATGTACATAATACCAATTCGTTTATGGTCGACAGTTGTCAGCCATTCACGCCAAAGCCATGACCATTTTTTAAAAAAAGTCAGGCCGGCAAGAATACCAAGCATTGTAAGGCCAATGGCGATTTGGGAACCAACAATAAGTGGGTCGCCGCCCATTAAGATCTCATTCCATTGAATGCTGCCCAGTAGAATGCCCATTATTGACCACCTCCGTCTTTCTGGCCGTTCATGTCCATACCGTCCATTGAATGGCCATCCATATTCATTGCTTCATCTTTTTTATCATTCTTTTTGCTAGTTTCTTCATCTTTAAAAATTTGTCCCTGATAACCGTGTACTCGGTATTTTTCAGGGTTCAAATATGTTTTTGAATCCATTTTTCCATGGTCAACCCATGCAAGATGTGTTCCGTTAAAAGTCAATCTGCCAAGGTGAGTAGGATTTAAAAGGCTCTCATACTTCTTTTCAGAAAGTTTTGGAGCAGTATTCTTAACTTCGTCTACCCATTTTTTAAACGCTTGTGGAGACTTGGCTTCAACAGTAAATTCCATATCAGCATAGCCTCGGCCGTTAAAGTTTGTGTTACGTCCTAAAAATTCGCCTGGTTTATCAGCTGTCAGATAAAGCTGAGTTTCCATTTTATTCATAGTGTACTTTTGTCCGCCAAGTGCAGGAACCCAGAAGGATTGCATGGTACCGGCAGAAGTCAGCTTGAATTTAACTGGCGTTCCAGCTGGAATATTTACATAGTTTACAGTCTCAATTCCTTGTTCAGGATAACTGAAAATCCACTTCCAGTCAGCGGAAGTAACATTAATTGTAATTGGCTTCTTATTTTCGTAACCCTTTGGTACTTTCTCCAAATTATAAATAGATTTAACCGTTGGAATAGTAAGGGCAATAACGATCAGAATAGGGATAACAGTCCATGTAATTTCAAGAGCAGTACTGCCGTGCTCTTCAGGAGGCTCGTAATCCTTCCTTTCCGGCCTGTCACGATATTTCCAGACAATATATCCAAAAAGGCCAAACACGACTACTACAACCAGCAGCATAAGTACAAGCGACCAGTTAATTAAACCAAGTATTTCTCTGGCAGCAGGCCCCTTTGGTTCAAAAACGACCATGTGTGTGTCACAGCCGCTCAGAAACAGCATAGGGATCAGCGCCATGAACGAAATCAAGAACCCTTTCTTGGATTTCATTCTGTCAGCTCCTCTCTAAATAAAAAGTTAATTGTTAAATAATGAATTGAATGATTATTCTAATATTGTTGTGAAAATCTTCACAATATCAAGCGGAACTGGTGATCACAATCGCATGAGAGTATGAAGAAAACACTACGCTTATGATAATAACATATAAAATAAGGTTTAATTGTGACAAAATTAGTAAGGATTTATGAACCTTTAGTGGAATTTCTTTGTAAAAGGAAGTCTTTTTATTTGACATAAAACATTGTCAAGGTTCTTTTGGGGGGAATTTCGTTTTATCGAAATAATAAAAATACCCACAAATTGAATATTTTAGTGTTTTTTAATAAGATATGGCATAATGGGAATGAAAAAATCGAATGGAGGACTTAACATGAAGTGCAAAATCAACAAAAATGCTGCAAAGGTTTTAAAAGAAATGCTTGCCAGGCCAGAAGCAGAGGGAAAGATGATTCGCGTATATGTGACACATATGCATGGCGATCACGCCCATTATGATATTAGATTAGATACTCCGACTGAAAACGATGAAATTGTGAAAACGGATAAGGATATCGATATCCTTTTAGATAAAAAAGAAGAATTTCTTGACGGAGTTTGGCTCCAGTATTTCTTTGTGCCAAAAGAAGAATTTGTGATTACCAATCCATCAAAGGACCATCATCACCACCATTAAGAGAAGCAGAAGCGGAGCAGCTCCCAGAACTTTTTAAAAAGACTCCATGCTGCTTTACAGGAACTTCAGCAGATAATCATGGAGCAGGAGCCAATTTGCCCACTTAGCACGATGTGAGTTAATCTGAATCTAAAAACCGGGCTAATCCCGGTTTTTCTTTATTAAACCATTTTTTGTCCTATGTTTTGATTAAACGGTATATGGATATTTTAATACTATTAAATAGTAAAAAAGGGGATCATAATCTTGGAAAATAAGCAAAAAGAGATTGATATAAAATTAGTGGCACTTGATATGGACGGAACCCTTTTGAACAGCAGCGATGAGATTTCAGAAGGCAACCGCAGAGCAATCAAAGAGGCACAGGAAAAAGGGATTTATGTTGTATTAAGTACAGGGAGATCTATTTTGACATCCAGGGAGCATGCGAAATCCCTGCAGCTTTCATCCTTTTTAGTAACGGTGAATGGAAGTGAGATTTGGGATCAGAACGGAGAACTAGTCGAACGAAATTCTGTACAATCCGATCTCGTGCAGTGGATGTGGGAGCTTTCTCAAAAGCATGGGACAAAGTTTTGGGCTACTGGTGTAGATAAGGTCTGGAATGATAGTATGCCAGAGGATATTCTGGCAGGTGAATGGCTGAAATTTGGTTTTAATATTGAGGATGCTCATGTGCGGGAATTGATATTGAAAGAACTTCAGGACAAAGGATTGTTTGAAATAAGCAATTCTAGTCCTATTAATATAGAAGTAAATGCACTTGGAGTAAACAAAGCAAGGGGCCTTCAGACGGTATGCGAAAAGCTCGGCATCGGGCTCGAGCATGTAATGGCAGTAGGGGACAGTTTAAATGACATGGCTATGATTAAAGAAGCAGGACTGGGGGTTGCTATGGGAAATGCCCAGGAAGCAGTCAAGGCTGAAGCTGATTTTGTGACAAAAACTAACAATGAAGACGGAGTAGCCTTCGCCATTGAAAAGTGGGTATTAAAATAATGGTTATCAACGGACCCTGCTCAAGGAATCTGTCTTTGTAGACGGGGTTGCCAAGAAAAGTTGAAAAAGCTGTGCGGGTTTCCGCACAGCTTTTTGTATGGCTATTGTCCTTGAACTTTTCTAATAATATCATCAATGGTCCTGCCAAGTCCCTGCATCCCATTATCGAGCTCCTGTTTCCATTTTGGTGCTTCCTCTTTTAGTTTTTTGCCTAATTTGCCGGCATTGTCCTCTAACTCTTTTCGGATTTGATCCGCTTTTTTCTGAAATGCCTTTCTGGCTTCTTCAGCTGTTTGTCCTTTATTAGCGAGCTGGGTGTTAACCGATTCCACTTCGAATTTTTCCTTTTTAATATAAGGAAGTGATTCATCCATCATGGCTCTGAAAATAGGGACAACATTCCCTGAACTGTTATTTGGAAGGTAATGCGTACGATCAGTCTGGTCAAAGCCAATCCAGATAGCTCCTACGAGATTAGGTGTATATCCAACCATCCATTGGTCCTTTGTTCCATTAATATCCTTATACGGAAGCTGAGTAGAGCCTGTTTTACCAGCAATATCATACCCTGGGATGTGTGCTCTTCGTCCTGTTCCGGTTTCAACAACGTTCATTAACATGGAGGTCATTTCGTTAGCCACTGATTTAGAAGTAACTTTCGTTGTCTCGGGTTCATGCTCAGCAAGAATATTGCCAGTTGGTCCAACAATCTTCGTAATAAAATGGCTGTCCTCGCGTTTTCCGCCATTTGGAAAAGCCGAGAAGGCATTTGCCATTTGAAGAGGAGATACGCCGTTGTACATGCCGCCAAGCGCAAGAGCCAGGTTCTTATCTACTTTCTTAACAGGAATTCCGAATTTTTCTGCCGATTCAATTCCCTTATTTAGGCCAATCTTATTTAATAGCCAAACAGCTGGGATATTTAAAGATTCTTCAACTGCTTTATACATTGGCACTTCACCGGAATATGTCCTTGAGAAATTCTCCGGCTTGTAGTTACCAAAGGAAGTTGACTTATCCTGAAGCATGGAGGTTGCATCATAGCCTTCCTCCAAAGCAGGTGTATAAACGGCTAGCGGCTTCATTGTTGATCCTGGCTGTGCCTTTAAGTGAGTAGCTCTATTAAAGCCCCTGAAAACATGCTCGCCACGGCCGCCCACTACGGCACGTACTCCTCCTGTTGATGGGTCCATCAGAACGGAACCACTTTGAACGAGTGCCCCATTTGGTCCGCGAGGGAATAAATTGCGGCGGCTATAAACCTTCTCAAGTCCGGACTGAATATTTTGGTCCATCTCTGTATAAATACGGTAGCCCCTCGTAAAAATTTCTTCTTGGGTAAGTCCGTATTTATTGATTGCCTCATCCAATACGGCATCTAAATAATAAGGGTAATTTCTTTCCGCTTTTGTTCCTCCGCCATCATGCAGGCGGATTTCTTCATTAATCGCCCGTTTATATTGAGCGGAGCTAATATATCCAAGTTCCTTCATTTTACCGAGTACCACATTTCGCCGCTTCATCGCCCTGTCGTAATGATTATAAGGGTCGAGGGCTGTCGGTGCCTGTACAAGTCCCGCGAGCATAGCAGCTTCACTTATGGAAATATCCCGTATATCCTTGGCAAAATATTTTTGGGATGCCTGCCCAATTCCCCAGGCACCTGAGCCAAAATAAACCTGGTTTAAGTACATTTGTAGAATTTCATCTTTTGTATAAACCTTTTCCAGCTTAACAGCCAGAAATAATTCTTCTGCTTTCCGTTTATAAGTTCTTTCAGGGGAAAGCAGGGCGTTTTTCGTCAGCTGCTGGGTTAAGGTACTGCCGCCTCCTGTTACACCACCAGCTAAAAGGTTTCCAAAGAAGGCACGCGCAATACCTCTAATATCGAAACCGCCATGCTGATAGAAACGTTCATCCTCAATTGAAACGACCGCTTCCGGTACATATTTAGGAACATCCTGAATTGAAATACCTTTAAGACGATTAGGCTGAAGCTCACTTGCCACATCTCCGTCTTTATCATATATGGTTGTGGACTGGCTCAGCCCATCTTTTAGTGACTCGACATTTGTTCTGCTGGCAAGCCATGCGAAATAGAGAATGGTTAACAAAATAACTGTAAGCAAAATAAGCAGTAATATTTGCGTCAGATGCCTTCTTTTCCAAAATTGAATAGCGGCATCCTTTATATATTCTAATTTACTCATAAAAATCTCCTGACTTTTATCGCAAGTGCGGAATGATACAAAATGTTTCTGCGTTATATTATAAGGATTTTTATAAAAAAAAGACAATATGAATTATTAAATTACTTATAGATAGAAAAAATTTCGCTGTTAGGGACAAGGGCGGACAACCTGCAGAATTTTAAACATAGTATATAAAAAAGCCATTATAACGGGGGGATAAGGATGATTAACTGGAAGGTCCGGTTGAAAAACAGAGGCTGGGTAATCGGTTTTATTTCCCAGCTGATGATTGTATTAGAATTGCTGCTGACAGGCCTTCACATGATGGGTGTTACCGATTTTCAATTAACAGAATCGGTTAAAGAGTGGGTTCTTACACTGGTGAATGCTATTTTTGTTATTTTATCTATGCTGGGAATTGTTCAGGACCCGACAACTAAGGGTTATTTGGATAGTGAACAGGCATTAAATTACCATGAGCCAAAATAATTTTTGGTCAACAGGCAGCATTGCCTGTTTTTTTTTTGAATAAACAAGAGTCTTTTTCAACGTTAAGGAAAAACTGTAAATAAAAAAGGAGGTTGTTTTATGTGGACAGCCGCTTTATGGGGTGCCGTTTCCGGATCTGCCGTTTTGTTCGGTGCCTTGGCGGCAATGTTTTTTCCTATAAAAAAGAAAATAATAGGTCTTATTATGGCTTTTGGTACAGGGGTCCTTATTGGTGCAGCTACATATGATTTGCTTTGGGAAGCTGTACATAGCGGAGGGATCAAGGCAACAGGGCTAGGGTTTTTATTGGGGGCAGGCGTTTTTACATTGCTTGACTTGCAAATTTCAAAAAGAGGTGCCCTTAACAGGAAACGTTCTGACAGTCAAAGAAGGTATAAAGGATCCGGAATGGCCATTTTTGCTGGTACTGTTTTAGACGCCATCCCTGAATCCATCATGATAGGTGCTACCTTTGTGGAAACGCACCGGATTAGCTGGCTGCTGGTTATTGCTATTTTTATCTCAAATATTCCCGAGGGCCTATCAAGTACTACTGGTTTACTAAAAGGGGGATTTTGCAGGAAAACGGTTCTGTCACTCTGGCTTACGGTTCTCGCTATATCTTCTATATGCTCATGGGCTGGTTTTGTTTTTCTTGATCACGCTCCGGATACGGTAATGGCAGTCATTGCTTCATTCGCAGGCGGAGGAATTATTGCAATGGTTGGCTCTACAATGATGCCCGAAGCTTATGAAGAGGGGGGCTCTATTACAGGACTTTTTACCGCATTGGGGCTGTTTGCTTCATTAATATTAGACTCAATGGGATAAAAGAAAAGGCACCGAGGAAAATCGATGCCTTTTGTGCTATTTGTTAGTTGTTGAAAATTATTTTATTTAGGATAAAATTCTCTACGACCTTGGCGACACCATCATTCATATTGGTATCTGTCACAAAGTCTGCTTTAGCTTTTATATCGTCAGGCGCATTACCCATTGCAACACCGAGTCCCGCAAATTCAATCATGGCCAGGTCATTATAGCTGTCACCCATGGCAATCACTTCTTCACGCTTAATTCCAAGCTTTTGTATCAAATGTTCCACGCTTGTCGCTTTGGTTACTCCAAGATTCGTAAATTCAAGGAAATAAGGCTTGGACCTCATGGTGCTGATTTCTCCGTCTAACTCCTTCTGCAGCTTTTTCTCCACTTCAGCAAGTCTTTCAGGTTCAGCAAGCATAAGTGCTTTTACGACTGGTTCATTAATGGCTTCTTTAAAGCTGTCTACCAATTTAATGTTCATCCCTGTAATTTCTTCCTCAATATTGGTAAATCGGTTAGGTGTTTCTGTAATAATTTCATCCCCTAAGTAGGATTGAATAAGAATGCCTTCGCGCTGGCTGATATCGTAAAGTCTATGAGCGGTTTCAGGAGTTAACACGCTGCTAAAAATCTCAATATTGGTTTTGCAGTCAATAATTTTTGCTCCATTGAAAGTAATAATAAAACTCCCAAAATCCTTCAGCCTTAGTTCTTCTGCGATAGGATGCATCGCAAAATCTGGCCGTCCAGATGCAAGGACCACTTTCACGCCTGCTTCCTGTGCAGCAAACAAAGCATTTTTGGTTCTGGAAGAAATCGTAAGGTCATCTAGGAGTAAGGTATCATCTAAATCGAGTACGACCATTTTGTATGTCATTTTTTAAGTCCTTCTTTCCTGGCTTTCTATTATTTTACTATCCTACTATATTTAAAAAATATATCAAGTTAGTTCAAAGTAATGACATAAATGGAGACAAGTAAAGATTTATTTTTTAAAATGGGTATGTAAAAGCTCATTTTAATTTTGACAATGTTGCTTGGAATGGATATGAAAGGTCAGCGGGTTATGGGATACCCTTCAGGAGCGAAGGTTACGAGGAGAGAAGAGCGGAAGCGGCTTGTTCAGCTCCGGCAAAGCACTGGCCGGCTAAAATCGCATGTCCTGAGGCAGCGCCGGCACTAGCACTTCCCATGCGTTGAAGGTTCTAACATGAAATTGTTCCTTTTACTTCACCGTCAGGACTAAGGTGACCTCGAAGGTTAGGCACTTAAGGTTGAAGGGATCCCGCACGCGTCGGCAAGCACCAGAATTGATATCAACGAGCAAATTTAGCTGAATCGTTAAGTTGGAGAAAAAGGAGGAAATCAAATGGATGCTGTAGAAAATGGATTATGGATAAAGGAAGATGGCTTTTATATCAGTAATAATAAAGAGTTTTTAGATCCATCTGCCATACACCATTATTTAAAGAATGAGGCCTATTGGTGGGATAAGGGCGTTACAATGGAAATAATTAATGAACTTATTAGAAATTCTACTCTTTGCTACGGCATTTATGAGGGGAATCCAGAGGAGGGTCAGGGAAAACAGGCAGGTTTTGCAAGAGTTGTTTCCGATTTGGTGAGATTTTCTTGGCATGGGGATGTCTTTGTCCTCCCGGAATACAGGGGAATAGGATTAAGTAAATGGCTAATCGAGACTATTGTCAGCCATCCAAGGTTGAAGGGAACAAACTTTATGCTAGCTACGCAGGATGCCCATACCTTATATTCACGATTTGGATTTGAACCGTTAACGCAGGTGGAAAACCGGCTTGCCAGGCCACTAAATTGGGAAGAGGTTTTCGAAAGTTTGAAATAAGGGAAAAGGGGAGAAATTTTTGGAAATGTTGCCTTGCCTGGGATGCAGAGGGCTCTGCTGCGGTCCTGTCGCTGTGACCAAACAAGAACTTATAAAGATAAAGAAAAAAGTAAAGTCAATGCCCTCCAAGATTAGAGAGGAGCTTGCCAATCAAAATCGGCATTTTGGGACCTGCATTTTTTATGACCTTGAAAATGATAAATGCGGTATTTATTCAGCACGGCCTGAAGTCTGCCGGAAATTCGGATATTTTGAAAAAATGGCATGCTTCCGAAAGCCTGAAATGGCTGTGAAAAAGGACAGGGGACCTCTTCCTGAGATTGCCGGTATCTTAAGCATTGATTATAAGTGGGATTATTTTAAATAAAAGTAAGTGGGAACGGTCGAAAAGTATTAAAAAAATACATAATAAATAAAGCTCCCGTTGCTGCGGGAGCTTTATTCATATGGATTTTAACCTTCCAAATCACCAAAGGATCCAAAGAACTCATAATGAATGTCCTCTTCAGGAACGCCGAAGCCTTTAAGAAAAGAATTAACGGCTTTCATAAACGGTGGAGGTCCACAGAAATAGTATTGAGCGTCATTTGAATTTAGTGTTTCCTTCATCCACTCAAGCGTAATATAGCCATCCTTATCATAATTTTTAGCTGCCTTGTCCTCTTCAGTCGGCTTTTCATAAATTACATAGGACTTCACATTTTCATGCTGCTCTGCCATTTCGCGTACATGGTCCTTAAAAGCATGTACTTTCCCGTTAAGCGAGGCGTGTATAAACGTAACCTGTCTTTCTGGCTGCTCTTCAACAATCGTATTCAGCATAGCCATCATCGGAGTAAGTCCGACACCTCCGCTTAGAAGTACAACCGGACGGGTGCTATTCATATCCAAATAAAAATCTCCGGCAGGCGAAGTGATTGGGAGGATATCTCCCTCATTGATTAGCTTATGCAAATCGGTTGAAACCACGCCAGGCGGAAGTTCTTCTGTTGGGGCATCCTCCCGCTTAACACTGATCCGATAATAATCCTGTCCTGGACGGTCAGAGAGGCTATACTGTCTCAGGTGAGTATATTCTTCCTGTTCAACATCAAGTTTAATGGTAATGTATTGGCCGGGAGTATAACGCGGAAGTTCCTGGCCATCCTTTGGTCTTAAATAGAAGGAAGTGATTACATCGCTCTCCGGAATTTTATTGGCAACAATAAAATCCTTAAAGCCAGCCCATCCACCAGGCTGAGTTGCTGCATATTTGTACAGCTTGTCCTCCATTCGGATAAATACATCGGAGATAATACCGTAAGCATCTGCCCAGGCATCGATTATTTCATCAGTTGCCGCATCGCCAAGAACTTCTTTTATTGCACCCAGCAGGTTCTCTCCAACGATTGGATACTGTTCAGGCTTGATTTGGAGGCTGCGATGCTTTTGCCCGATTCTCTCAAGTACTGGCATAATTGCACTCATATCCTCAATATTGGCTGCCGCACCATAAACGGCATTCGCAAGTGCCTTGGGCTGGTGACCTGTTTTTTGGTGTGTCATGTTAAAAATATTCTTCAATTCTGGGTGGTTCTTAAACAGTCTTTGATAAAAATGCTTTGTAATCGTTTCACCATGTTCCTGGATAATTGGTAAAGTAGACTTCACGATTTCCAGCTTTTTGGGGTCCAATTTTTTTACTGATTTTACAACATCCGCCCACAAATATTTTTGATTATCGGAGTTTTGATTTTCCATTGCAGTACCCCCTGTTGTCTTTTATAAGAAATTCACACTTAAAATAATTTACCCATAAATTGGGATATAATTCATTTCTTTTCCTATTTCGGACTATTGTACTAAAAATGAATGAAGGAAAATACAGAGTCCATAAATATTTACCATGTCTGTCCGAATGAGACCCGCTTTCAGACCCGCCCACGCTTTTTTTGCAACCCCTAGGTACTAAAAGGGTGAAAAATAGTAAAAGGGTGTAGGCACAAGGTTAAAAGTTTCATTGAGATTTAAAATGAAAAATAAAGAAAATTGATAGATGTTCTTATTTGCTAGTTTTTCAACCTATATACTCCTTGCCCGGAATGTAAACGCTTCGAAAATATTAATAAAATGTTCACAAGGAATTATCGGTTTCTGCGTTAAAATAGAGACTGTAGCAAGGTTTGTGACTACTTTCACAAACTTAGGTTTATTCATCATAATATAGTTTTCTTATATTCAGAGAGAGGCGAACAAAAATGAGTGGATTGTCTTTGGGTGCTTTATTGATCAGATTTCTTCTTGGAGGAACAGCTGTACTTGCTTCAACCTTAATTTCACGTAAGCTGGGAGATAGGGCAGGTGGAATTTTTGCCGCTTTTCCTGCCGTATATTTGGCAGCACTCTTAACAAACGGTCTGGATTTTCATGGACAAGAACTTATTTCTCATTCGATTCTGTTGTCAAAGGGAGCCATATTTTGAATGGCTATAAATATTGTTATCGCGATTTTAACGGGTTACCTGCTGCCTCGTCAGGGATGGAAGCGCGGTTTGACAGAGGCAATAGTATGCTGGTTTGTTGTATCTATGGTTGTTGTAATGATTACATCCAATTAAGAAAGCAAAGGTGGACAGCATGAAAAAACATGATTTATTACTTCGATTTTTATTGGGAGGTTCAGCAGTAGCTTTAAGCTATCTCGTAACCGTTATCTCGCCATGGAAAATACTTGGCGGTATCTTCGCAGCCTTTCCGGCAGTAATGCTCACAGCCGTTTTAATGATGGGCATTTCCTCTGGTTCTAAAAAAGCAGCAAATATTGCGAAGGGTTCCGTTTTTGGAATGATCGGAGGGATTGTGTGTGTGGCCACAGTTCTTCTGGTTCTCCAGGCAAGCGGAAACTGGATGTTTAGTATTATATCAGGATTTATTTTATGGTTTGGCAGTTCTTTCGCCATTTCTGAAATGAAAGAACGTACAAAGAAGAGAAGTTTGAGTCGAGCTTAAATGTACCATATAGACTGTTCTGTCGGGGAATAAATCCCTGAAGGAGCAGTCTTTTTTTGCAGGAGATGTCGTTGTGGTACTTACCCGGAAAAACGGCCTGGCAAGACCCGGAGTGAGTACGAGAGGAGGCTTGCCAGTTCAATAGTCAAAAGGGAGCGGCAGTTCACTCATTTTGTCCATAAAGTACCATTGAAAGGCACCCAGAAAACAACTGAGGGGCTCGAATGTTTTTGTGAATATGAGAATTGGAGGAAGCAGCACGATGTTACTAGAGAAAAAAGAAAAGTGGCAGAAAACAATAAAAAGCCAAGACACAGGAGAAAACCGGGTGGCTTTATTTTTTTCAAAGCAGTTAGAAAAAAGGGTAAATAAGTTGGAGCAGCTTAAGACTACCCTTCATGAAAACCTCGAACAAAGATTAAATACATACCAAAAGATTGAAGGAATATCACTATGGAAAGTAAACAGAAAGCTGAACCGTCTTGCTGTAAAAGGAATTCCAAAGGATGTATTAAAAGAGGGAAAATATATCATGCAGCTTCCCGATAAGGAATATGCATCAGCTTCGTCCTCACATCAAGTCCAATATATTGAAAATACCATTAACGCTCTAGAGGGATTTGAAAACCTCCGGCTCAGCCATTTTTACAGCTATACGCCAAAATACGTGGAAAAAAAGGTATTAGGCGCTGTCACAAGACAGCTTGAGATCGAAATAAACTAAAAAAACTCCGGTCCTGCCGGAGTTTTATTTTGTCGATAAAAGGGGGTACGGAATGCTTTTTTTTCGAACCCCGCCATGTCTAGTTGACCATCTATTTAAATTCAGTGCAGCGAAAGTAAGAAACGCATTCATCGAAAATTTTTTAAGTCCCCGCAAAGTTGTCCAACGCATGCAAATAGAAGATTGAAAGTAAAGGTAAGTTTAATGAGGATAACCGGATCAATTTAGACTTGTTTGTTTCTCAGGACCATTTGGTAGGTAAGATGGAATCAGCCATTGATTTCTCTTTCATTAATGACATAGTAAACGGAAGTAGACCGCACATGTTAATCATTTCAAGCTGATCTATTTGAATTGGAAATATCTATAAGCTCGGTTCTTCTGCCACCCAACTTTCTAAACCCAGTTTGATTGGAGTGGAGGGCACGAGACTCCTGCGGGATTAGCGGGACAGGTGAGACCCCGCAGGCGTTTGTGCCGAGGAGGCTCAGCGCCCGCCCCGCGGAAAGCGAGTGCCTGGGAACAGAAATCAACAGGCCCCCTCTACAGTCTAAAACTCCGGTTCTGCCGGAGTTTTAGTTTGCTTTTGCAATGATTTGATTTTTTCCGCTTTCTTTTGCCTGGTAAAGAGCTTGATCAGCTCTTTTTAATAACTCCTTTGCCAGGTCTCCACTGAGCAATTCCGCGACACCGAAGCTGCAGGTTAATTTACCCACAAACCTAAAGGGATGCTCCTCAATTACTTTTCTTATATTTTCCCCATACTCATGAATCTCTATTAGATTTTTACCTGGACAAACCAGAAGAAACTCTTCACCGCCCCAGCGTCCTACATCAAACTTCTGGCCGATATAAGCGGTTAACAAATCGGATAGTTCAACTAAGACAGAGTCCCCAACATCATGTCCGTATGTATCGTTAACCTTTTTAAAATAGTCGACATCGAAAAGGGATATCGTAAGAGGAAACGAATTTGCTCTTGAAGCTGCAATTTGCTCATTTAACAGCAGGTCCATATTTCTTCGATTCGGCAGCTTGGTTAAATAATCCGTATTGGCACTTTGGTGGGCACTTTCTGCCTGTAAATAGATCTCGATAATTTTTTGCAAATAGTAAAGCATGACAATCGTTCCGATTGAGGATATATAAAATTGTATAAGTGTATCCAGTGTATCCTCTGTTCTATAAGGACTAAACAAGAAATGGTACAAACCTGGAGCCAATATTAAAGAATAAATAATCAGTGAAATAATAAGGGCTTTATTTCCCCTGAATGTAAAAAAAAGAATAAGAAAGACAAGAGAAGCCCAGTAAGTAACCGTTCCTAAATTGTTTAAATAATCGTCTGTACCCAACGTAAACAGAATTGCCCTATACATTCTAAGCAGGAAAACGGAGATCCCGATGGTACTCGTGGCAAGTTCAATGTAGCGGAACCTTATTTTTTTTAGTAAAAGAAAAAAGTAGGCAATAGACAAGCCAATGCACAAAATGGAAAAGGTAATGACATTAATAGTATCCAGCGCGCTTTCGCTTGATAAAAGATAAAGAATAAAGCTGAAGCCTAAGACAAAAAGTGGCAGTAAAATCATAAAAATTCGCCGTTTTATCTGGGTAAAACGATTATCCTCATAAAAAAACTCATCATTCATCATGTTCAGTACCAATATTTCTAATTTAGTATATTTATCAACAATTATAACACTTATAAACTTTATTTTTAGCCCTGATTATGGGCTGGAGAAAAAAATTTTTTATATCAAAACAGGGGTAACCTAACGACTGCATCCTAAGTATAACAATAATAGTCTTCATACAATTACCTAATGTTTCTTAATATCAAGGATTTTTTGCACTTTATACAGCTTGATGAATATTTATGTTTTAACAGCAAAAGGATGTGGAATAAAAACCGGCGCTCTTAAGGTTAAAAGGCTAAAGAAAGAGCCTAGTAACATAATAAAAAAGCAAAGTGAATATTTTTTTTATTTTTCATCATTTATTGTTTGTATAATAATCCATTAATATGTATAATTATCAACATATTAAAAATGATTCATGTGGAGTTGAGTTAAATGAAGGCGTCAATAGTGGGGGCAACTGGATACAGTGGACTGGAGTTAATCAGGCTCCTGCATAATCATCCCAACGTGGAGATCCATTCAGTTGTCTCAGGCTCCAGTGAAGGAGCAGTTATCTCGGAGATTTATCCCCATTTAACAGGCTTGGGAATCCCGAGACTGTCAAAATTAAATGCAGAAGAAACGGATGTGGTTTTTTATGCAACACCATCCGGAATTAGCAAAAGCGAGGTACCCGGACTTCTTGGTAAAGAAGTAAGAATCATTGACTTATCGGGTGATTTCCGGCTTAAATCCCCCGAAGAGTATGAAGAATGGTATGGAAAAACTCCGGCTCAACAGGAGCATTTGGACCAGGCTGTTTATGGGCTGAGCGAGCTTTACAGGGAGAAAATTACAAACAGCCGCTTTATTGCCAATCCTGGTTGTTATCCAACTGCCACGCTGCTGGGAATTACTCCATTGCTGAAACAGGGCTGGATTGAATCAGATTCCATTATTATTGATGGGAAATCCGGTGTTTCAGGGGCGGGAAGAGGATTATCTCAAAACACCCATTACCCGGAGACGAATGAAAACCTATCAGCCTATAAACTTGGCAGACACCAGCATATACCGGAAATTGAGCAGGTTTTATCTGAACAGGCAAGCACACCGGTCCAGGTTACCTTCAGCACTCACCTCGTACCAATGACAAGGGGAATTATGTGCACCATATATGCGAAAATGGCAAAAAGCTTCACCCAGGATCAAATTGAAGAATTATATCGGGACTTTTATGAAACTAGTCCCTTTGTCAGAATCCGAGAGGGTGGAACTTACCCATCTACAAAACAGGTTTACGGTTCTAATTTTTGTGACATCGGGTTTGCGATTAATCACCGTACCAATCAAATTATGGTAGTTTCCGTGATTGATAATGTCGTAAAAGGCGCAGCCGGGCAGGCTGTTCAGAACTTGAATCTCATGATGGGCTGGAATGAAACTGAAGGACTAAATATGACGCCTGTTTTTCCATGAACAAGGCAAATTTTTAATATGACGTTGGAGGGGACACAGTTGGGAGAAATTATTGCGCAGGAGATGGGCGTATTTACTGAAATACAAGGAGGAAGCGTCACTTCTCCTCGTGGATTTAAAGGAGGCGGCCTGCATTGCGGGCTTAAGAGAAAGCGCCTTGATCTTGGCTGGATCTTCTCTGAAGTACCAGCATCAGCAGCGGGGGTATACACGACTAATCTATTCCAGGCTGCACCACTAATAGTTACACAGGAAAGTATTGCTAAGGAAAATAAAGTTCAGGCGATTCTGGTTAACTCAGGAAATGCCAACGCATGTACAGGGGATCAAGGAATGGAAAATGCCCGCATCATGCAAAGCCAATTTGCAGAGGTGTTAGGGATTAAACCTGATTATGTGGCTGTTACTTCAACAGGGGTAATTGGGGAACAGCTTCCAATTGAAAAAATTGTAAAAGGAATCAATCAAATAGATGCTTCCATCGAACAGCCGGGAAATTTTGAACAGGCGATTTTAACAACAGATACTACTGAAAAACAAGTGGCAGTAAAGGTCCTCATTGATGGAAAAGAAGTTATCATAGGCGGAGCTGCCAAAGGATCGGGTATGATACATCCCAATATGGCTACAATGCTGGGATTTATCACTACTGATGCTGATGTCAAAGCTGAGTCATTAAGCTTGGCATTAAAGGCAACAACGAACCAAACCTTTAATATGATTACAGTTGATGGAGATACAAGTACAAATGATATGGTACTTGCTCTGGCAAATGGCCTTGCGGAAAATTCACCATTATCACCTGAACATCAGGATTGGCAGGTGTTCCTGGAAGGATTCTCCTATGTTTCGCGTGAACTTGCGAAAATGATCGCCCGCGACGGCGAAGGCGCTACCAAGCTGATAGAAGTGGAAGCTATCGGTTGTCCTGATAAGGAAACAGCCGCAGCTATTAGCAAAACTATCGTAGGATCAGCCCTTGTAAAAACCGCCGTTTTCGGAAGCGATGCCAACTGGGGAAGGATTATTTGTGCAGTCGGCTACAGTGGCAAAAAGCTTGATCCTTCAAAAATCTCAGCCAAAATCGGACCGATTACAGTTGTTGAAAACGGTTTGCCATATCCATTTAGTGAGGAAGAAGCGAAAGCTTATCTTAATAATGAAGTAATTAAAATCAGTGTTAATTTAAACGAAGGTCTCGAATCAGCAGTGGCCTGGGGCTGCGACTTGACCTATGACTATGTCCGAATCAACGCCTCGTATAGGACGTAAGGAGGGACCTGGAAAATGGAATACTTAGTTATTAAGGCAGGCGGCAGTGTTATAGATGATGTTTCTCCCTCCTTTTACCAGGAACTTGCTGAAATCCAATCTGAAGGCCGGTATCAGCCTATTATTGTTCATGGCGGAGGTAAATTAATTACCCGTCTGCTTGGCCAATTGGATATTCCAACTGCCTTCGTAAACGGTCTTAGAGTAACGACAGTAGAAATGCTGGATGTAATCGAGATGGCTTTAAGCGGTTCTGTAAATAAAATGATCTGCAGGAGCATTCAGTCCTCAGGGGGCCGGGCAGTTGGCATCAGCGGTATAGACGGCGGGCTGATCCAAGGAGAACAAATCAGCGAAGAACTGGGATATACGGGTTCAGTGAAAAAAATAACAGAAGATTTGCTCATTGATCTTTGCGGGAAAGGTTATATTCCGGTAGTTTCTCCAGTGGGAAAGAACGCTTCAGGGCAGCGCCTTAATATTAATGCCGATACTGCTGCAGCCGCTATCGCTTCAGCTTTAAAATGTCCTTTGTTATTAATGAGCGATATTCCGGGCATCTACCGTGAGGAATCCGGAAAAAAACTAATTTTATCTGATGTTTCCACCAATCAGGCCGATATGCTGATAGGTGACGGAACCATTACCGGAGGAATGATACCAAAGGTAAACGGCGCCAAGGAAGCATTAATAAACGGAGTAAAAGAAGTACTCATTTTCAGCGGAAAAGCAGAAAAGGCCATTTCCGCCTACTGTAATGGAGAAAAAATAGGAACAAAAATATATACAAGTGAGGAGTTATTGCATGCCTAAGTCACTGCTCAAAGCAAGTGCTGTAATGAACACGTATTCAAGATTTCCACTCACCCTCGTAAAAGGAAAAGGAAGCTTTGTCTGGGATGATAAAGGAGAAAAATATCTGGACTTTACTTCAGGTATAGCGGTATGTAATTTGGGGCATGTCCCTGATGCTGTTTACGAAAAAGTACAGGAGCAGCTGCAAAACCTTTGGCATTGCTCCAATTTGTATCATATACCGGCCCAGGAAAAGCTTGCCGAACTATTAATTCAGAACAGCTTTGAAGGCCAGGTGTTTTTTTGCAACAGCGGAGCTGAAGCAAATGAGGCTTTGATAAAGCTGGCAAGAAAGTATGGAGCGGAAAAGGGCGGAAGCAATAAAATTGTAACCTTTAAACAATCGTTCCACGGACGTACGCTTGCTACACTGTCAGCCACAGGCCAGGAAAAAATACAGGCTGGCTTCTCAGCTTTAATAAATGACTTTATCTATTTGGAGTTTAATAGCGAAGAAGCTTTACAGCAATTAAAGGAACTCGATACTTCCGCCGTTTTGCTGGAACTTGTTCAGGGTGAGGGCGGTGTCGTCCCTGCTGATCAGGAATGGGTGAATAAGCTAGCAGAAATCTGCAGCGAAAAAGAAATGCTGCTGATGATTGACGAGGTACAGACAGGGATGGGCCGAACAGGAACTTTATTCGCTTTTCAGCAATACGGAATAAAGCCTGACGCAGTATCTCTGGCAAAAGGATTAGGGTCAGGATTTCCTATTGGGGCGATTATTGCTTCAACTGAAGCAGCTAAAGTACTTGGACCAGGCACACACGGAAGTACATTTGGAGGAAATCCACTGTCAGCAACAGCAGGGCTTGCAACCCTGGAATATATTGTTGGAAATAATGCGGCTGAAGCAGCACAGGTTCTCAGTAATTATTTACTCGAAAAACTGGCTGAACTAAAAAGTAAGCATATCCAAATTAAAGATGTAAGAGGAAAAGGGCTGCTTTTGGGATTAGTAATGGATACAGAGGCTGCGCCACTTGTAAATAGATTAAGAGAAGAAGAAAAGGTCCTGGCACTGACTGCGGGTCCGAATGTATTGCGGATACTTCCGCCTTTGACTGCTTCAAAAGAAGAATGTGATCAGTTTATTAAATCATTAGGTAAGATCCTAGCAAAAGCCTAAGGAAGGGGAAAACAATGGATAAAGGGTATCTCATCTTGGAGAACGGCGACATATATGAAGGAAGCTTTATCGGAAAGGCAGGTGAAGCTTGTGGCGAGGTGGTGTTTAACACCAGTATGACAGGCTACCAGGAGATCGTTTCCGATCCTTCCTATGCAGGCCAGATTGTGGTGTTTTGCTATCCAATGATCGGCAATTACGGGATGAATTCCTTTGATTTCGAAGCCGACACCCTGCACTTATCTGGGGTAATCATTGGTGAGCATTGTGATGAACCGAGCCATTTTCAGGCCAATCAATCCTTCTCTGAACAATTGCGCCATTTCGGAGTGGCGGGCCTGGCGGGGATAGATACCCGAAGCCTTACGAAAAAAATCCGCAAACACGGAACCTTGAAAGGCTGGATATCGGATAAATCCTTCGCTGGCAAAAAACAGGAATGGATTTCTGATTTTTCCAGCAGTCAGGTTCCAAGGGTTTCTGTTAAGGAGCCGGAAGCACATGGGAATAAGGGACCACATGTCGTCCTGGTTGATTATGGTTATAAAAAGTCAATCCTTGACTCCCTTCTTGAAGAGGGCTGCAGGGTAACCGTAGTTCCTTACAACTACACCTGCCAGCAAATCAGCGACCTCAATCCAGATGCCTTATTACTAAGTAACGGCCCTGGGGATCCAATGGCACTTGCACCGCTTTTTCCGGAGATTAAGAAAATGGCAGAGGCCTTACCTACTCTTGGAATTTGTCTGGGCCATCAGCTCATAGCCCTCGCCTTTGGAGGCAAAACTGAAAAGATGAAATTTGGTCACAGGGGAGCCAACCATCCTGTAAAGGAACTCGAAACAGGCAAGGTGTGGATTACTTCTCAGAACCATGGCTATGAAGTAATCGAGGATACCATTGATAAGGGAACCTTTGATATTGCCTATAAAAATGTAAATGACAATTCTGTGGAGGGACTTAAGCATAAAACGCTGCCGCTTCAGACAGTCCAGTTTCACCCGGAGGCCAATGCGGGCCCAAACGATACAGCTCATATTTTTAAAAAATTTGTCCAGCAGCTTGCGGAAACAGGAGAAATGCTAAATGCCTAGATTGAAAGAAATTAAGAAAGTGTTAGTAATAGGTGCCGGTCCTATTGTTATCGGCCAGGCCGCTGAGTTTGACTACGCGGGAACACAGGCCTGCCTTGCCCTCAAGGAGGAAGGCCTTGAGGTAGTTCTGGTAAATAATAATCCCGCTACGATCATGACCGATTCTGCTGTAGCTGACAAAGTGTATATGGAACCTTTGACTGTTGAAAGCATAGAAGAGGTTATTAAAAAAGAAATGCCAGATGGGTTGATTGGTACACTTGGAGGACAGACAGGATTAAACTTAACAGTCCAGCTTTATCAGGCAGGGATTTTAGAAAAGTACGGTGTGAAAATTCTTGGCACATCTGTTGCTTCGATTCAAAAAGGGGAAGACCGGGAGCTATTCAAACAATTGATGATTGAATTAAATGAACCAATTCCTGATTCCCTTTCTATCAGTACGGTGGAAGAAGGTCTGTATTTTGCAAGAGAAACAGGCTTCCCGTTAATCAGCCGTCCTGCTTTTACGCTCGGTGGCGAAGGCGGAGGATTTGCCAATATCGAGGAAGAACTCGTTCCTCTTTTGAAAAAGGGTTTATCCTTAAGCCCTATTGGCCAGGTTTTGCTTGAGAGAAGTATCAAAGGCTGGAAGGAAGTAGAGTACGAGGTAATGAGAGATGCAAATGATACATGTATTATCGTTTGCAATATGGAGAATCTTGATCCGGTTGGTGTTCATACCGGCGATTCCATTGTTGTCGCACCATCTCAAACATTAACGGATACTCAATACCAGATGCTTAGGGATTCTTCTTTAAAAATTATTCGCGCTCTTGGTGTCATCGGCGGCTGTAATATTCAGTTCGCGCTCAATCCTGAGTCCAATCAGTACTGCATTATTGAAGTAAATCCAAGGGTGAGCCGTTCATCGGCACTTGCTTCGAAAGCAACAGGTTATCCAATTGCAAGGATTGCTGCAAAATGTGCTATTGGCTATCATCTTGATGAGATTGTCAATCCTATAACAGGCAATACATTTGCCTCCTTTGAACCGGCAATTGACTATATTGTTGTCAAACTGCCGAGGTTCCCGTTTGATAAATTCCCTGAAGCGGACAGGACGCTTGGAACTCAGATGAAGGCAACAGGTGAAGCAATGGCGATTGACCGAACCTTTGAAGGAGCCTTAAATAAGGCAATCCGTTCTTTAAACACACCAGTCTTCAGCCTGACAGGCAACCGTTTTGGCGAAACGGCATATGAAGAATTGGCTGAATCGATTAAAACTGTCACGGACGAACGGCTTTACCAAATCGCCGAGCTTTTTTATAGAGGAACGGATATAGAGACAATTCAAAAGAACACAGCCATTGATTTGTGGTTTCTCGCTAAAATTAAAAAACTGACAGATCTTGAAAAAGAGCTGAGATCCTGCAAATCACTGGATGAGATTCCTCAGGAATTGGCTATTTGCGCAAAGAAAAACCAAATTAGCGATAAACTTTTTGCCAGCATTTTTAATATGAAGGAAAAAGAGGTGCGCCTGCACTGGGAGAGCCTCGGTTTGCAGCCGGTTTATAAGCAGGTCGATACCTGTGCCGCTGAGTTTGAGGCAATCACGCCGTACTACTATTCTACTTATCATGGTGAAGATGAACTGGAACTAGATTCGTGCAAACCAAAGGTTCTTGTAATTGGTTCCGGACCAATCCGCATCGGCCAGGGAATTGAGTTTGACTACTGTTCTGTCCATGCCGCTCTGGCGCTTAAAAAGAAAGGCTATGAGGCAATTGTTATCAATAACAACCCAGAAACAGTAAGTACTGATTATACGGTTGCTGACCGATTATATTTTGAACCGCTTGCTGCAGAAGATATCCTCCAGGTTATCAAACGAGAGCAAATTAAAGAGGTCCTGATTCAATTTGGAGGCCAGACGGCAATAAATGTCGCTCAAGCCCTTCATGAAGAAGGACTGACAATCCTGGGAACAAGCATGGACAGCATCGATGCTGCAGAAGACAGGGAACAGTTTTACCAGCTCTTAAACAATCTTGATATTCCTCATATCGAAGGGAAAACAGTTGAAACTGCTGCAGAGATCGATCAAGCCGCTGCTGAACTCGGTTATCCTTTACTTGTACGCCCTTCCTACGTAATCGGCGGACAGTCAATGTTTATTTTAAACAGTGAAGACGACTTAGCTAATTATAAAAAGATCTTTTTACAGCAGGCAGACAAAGGAATTTGGCCGCTGTTGATGGACCGCTACTATCCTGGGCTTGAATGTGAAGTCGATGTAATCAGCGACGGGAAAGATATTGTTATTCCGGGAATCATGGAGCATATCGAAAAAGCTGGAGTCCATTCCGGTGATAGCATCGCTGTATTTCCACCTTTAACCTTAACGGAAGAAACAAAGAAAACGCTGGTTAATTATTCGGGAAGAATTGCCCGCAGCCTTCCGGTAGTTGGCCTGATGAATATTCAATTTGTCCTTTTTAACGACACAGTTTATGTTTTAGAGGTCAATCCAAGAGCCTCCAGAACGACGCCAATCATGAGCAAGGTAACCGGAATCCCAATGATTGAATGGGCGGTCCGCTGCCAGCTGGGCGAAAAGCTTGGAGAAATCACACACCGACTCGGACTTTTAAATGAGCCTTGCTATACAGTCGTCAAGCAGCCAGTTTTTTCAGATAAAAAACTGAAGGATGTCGATCATATCCTGGGACCAGAAATGAAGTCGACCGGGGAATTAATCGGTATCGGAATGACTTTTGACGAAGCATTTAAAAAAGGGTCAAAGAAATCAGGTCAATCAGGAGCAATTTTATGTGCCATTACCGATAGATCCAAAGCTGAGGCACTTCCATTAATCAAGGAATTAGCTGAAAAGGGCCATCAGCTGTTGGCCACTCCGAAAACAGCACAATTTTTAAAAAGCCATGGTGTTCATGCCGGAGAGGTTTCCAGCCTGGCAGAAACAGAACAGCTCTTAAAAGATAAAGAGATTTCGGCAGTCCTTAACATACCGACCCAGGGACGAAACAGCCAGACTCTCGGTTTCCAGATGAGGTCCATGGCAACAAGGTATCAGGTTGCATGCTTTACAAATCTTGAAACCTTCCAAAGCTTTATCCGATGCCCGGAGGCGCTCGAAACAGGATGTCTGGATATCAATGAATATTTAAAAATGAATCAATCGTTCGTATAGAAAGGGGCAGGAGAATGACTTACACTTTAAAAATGCAAAACGAGAAAGTGCCTAAATTTAAAAATAAAAACTTCTTAACACTAAATGATTTTTCTAAAGAAGAAATTCTCTATATGCTTGATGAGGCAAAAGAATTAAAACAGATGCAAAAGGCAGGAAAGCAGCACTCCTTCCTGCAGGGAAAAGTTTTGGGGATGATTTTTGAAAAATCCTCTACCAGAACCCGTGTATCCTTTGAAGTGGGGATGCTGCAGCTTGGAGGGCACGCTATTTTTCTAAGCTCCCGCGACATTCAATTGGGACGCGGTGAAACAGTAGGAGATACCGCAAAGGTTCTTTCACGATATATAGATGGCATTATGATCCGAACATTTGAACATTCAAAAATTGAAGAGCTGGCGAATCATGCGGATGTTCCAATTATTAACGGATTGACTGATGACCATCATCCCACACAGGTAATGGCCGATCTGCTGACCATTCATGAACACAAAGGAAAGCTGGAAGGACTTAAGGTTTGCTATGTAGGTGACGGAAATAACATGGCACACTCCTTGATCGAAGGTGCTGTAAAGGTGGGCATGCAAATTGCTGTTGCGAGCCCGGAAGGCTACGCACCGAATGAAATGATTGTCCAGCGTGCGAAAAAGGAAGCGGCAAAAACAGGTGGAGAAGTCATACTGACCAATGACCCTGCTGAAGCAGCAAGTGATGCCGATGTGATCATCACAGATGTCTGGGCAAGCATGGGCCAGGAAGAAGAACAGCAGGAACGAATGAAAATCTTTACGCCATACCAGGTAAATGAAAAGCTGTGCAGCTATGCGAAAAAGGACTATTTGTTCCTTCATTGTCTGCCGGCACACCGCGGCGAAGAAGTGACGGCCGAAATCCTTGACGGCAAGCATTCCGTTGTTTTCGACGAAGCTGAAAACCGTCTGCATGCACAAAAGGCTATTATGAAGCTGTTAATGGGATAAATAATGGGACTGCTGATGCCAGTCCCTGTTGTTTAGATCAAATTTAGGAAAATTAATGCCCAAATAATCGGGAAACAGGCATTTTTAAAGGCTTTTAAAAAGAAAGGCACAGCATTGAAAGGCTTATGCACGATTTTGGATGAGGAATAACCGATTTTTAAAGGGAACTGCACGATTTTCGCGGAAGAATGCACGTTTTTTTAAGGGAAATGCACGATTTTCACAGAAGAATGCACGATTTTCCAACTTAAATGCACGAAACCCAGATATGAATGCCCGAGTCACGGATCTTGTGCCCGATTTAAGCTGGATATGCACACTTCAAAAGCAGACAAGCCTTCCAGTGAAAGTGACAAGGCTGGCGCCAGGTGAGCAAAGTGAAAATCCTCCAACGACCCGTCTCACCAAAACAGCTGCCATTACTTTACTTGTTTAAATCCTAAGGTCTCCAGAGCTTTACGCATATTGGCCTGTGTTTGGATGTCTGAAAATCCAATCCCTAGTCCGACAATTGTTTGAGCGATCTCTGGACGAAGGCCGGTTAGAATACTTTCAACTCCGGTAAGCTTTAATGCGCTAATAATCTTCATAAGCTGGTCCGCAGCCATTGTATCGATGATTGGAACCCCGGAAACATCGAGGATAATATGATTTAATTGGTGCTCTGTTCCTGCGTTAAGGGAAACCTCCATAATCAGGCTGGAGCGGCGGGCGTCAATTTCACCAACAATCGGAATAACGGCAATTCCTTTTGTAATGGGTACAACGGGAACCGATAATTCATCCAGTGCTGTGTAGGCGGCAGTCATAATGTGATAATTATGCTTTTCGTAGACTTCACCAATGACATTGCAGACCTGATCAATCATGGGATCAATAATCTTTGCGATATCTAGCATGGTTTTTGCAGCAAAGTCACGTTTTTCTAACTCCTCTGTGAAAACATCCCATAGGACAGATCTATAATAGGAAACAGCCCGGATAGACCCGCTTAATGGGACCTCATACCGGAGGGCAAATTCTGCAGCTTTTACTCCCCAGTTATCAAGACGCTGGGAAATATCAGTCTCATCACCATTCAATGCTTCTCCTAAACCATGAATTATTTCTGCCCGGATCTCTCTTAATTCATCTAAAGGCATACCGGCATTTCGGAGACTTTTTGAGTAGTTGTCATTTAAGTGTTCCTCAAGTTTAATGGCCAGCCTTTCACTATCCTGAATAAGCTTTTCGCCGAAGTATTTTAACTCATCTTTCATAGATTCTCGTGCCCCTTTACTTGCTTATATGTATAAAAAGAATTTTATTATTAATCTAATGAATTTCATTATAGTATGTATTTACGGAAACAGAAAGTTTTTGCCAATTCTAAACGTAAAAAAAAATAGTAATACAAGCTTAAATCGGACATTTTTTAAAACATATGTTATATTAATATTTAAAAAATTCACAAACATCTGTGTTTGGGAGGATGAGTACATGCCCACTGGTTTAAAAACAAATGACAGCAGCCTGCCGCTGCGCAGGGATGTAAAAATGCTTGGTAATATACTGGGCGAAATCCTAATCTATCATGGCGGCCAGGAGCTTCTTGATAAAGTTGAAAAAATAAGAGCATTATGCAAGATACTCCGCACGCAAAAACACCAGGAAACGTATGACGAATTAAAGCAGGAAATTACCATGCTTACTCCGCCAATGCGTCAGCAGGTTATCCGTGCTTTCTCCGCTTATTTCCATTTAATTAACGTGGCAGAACAAAATCATCGAATCCGCAGGCGGAGGGAATATCAGCTTCAATCGGAAGTAAATGTCCAGCCGGGATCGATTGAAAGTGCGATTTTGTCATTGAAAGAAAATGAAATTACGATTGAAATAATTGAAAAGGTAATAAACAAGTTATCTTTGGAACTTATCATTACAGCCCATCCAACCGAGGCAACAAAACGTTCCATTCTTGAGATCCAAAAAAGGATTGCTAATATCCTAAAACAGCTGGATTCTCCAATTCTTTCAAAAAAAGAAAGAACCAAATTAGAAGATAGCCTGTTTAATGAGGTAACAGCTCTCTGGCAAACAGATGAATTAAGACATAACAAACCTTCTGTCATTGACGAGGTCCGTAATGGTCTCTACTATTTTGACCAGACGCTGTTTGACGTACTCCCTGAAATCCACCTGGAGGTAGAAGAGAGTCTGAACATGCATTACAACACCAATAAATGGAAGGTTCCCGAGTTTCTTCGATTTGGATCATGGATTGGAGGCGACAGGGATGGAAATCCAAATGTCACTCCAGCTGTAACCTGGGAAACCTTAAATAGGCAGCGTAGGCTTGTTTTGAAAAAATACAAGGCAGTTTTGACTGAATTAATGAAGCGTTTTAGTCACTCGTCCCTTCGAGTATCTGTACCTGAGGCTTTTATTGAAGCCCTTGAGAAAGATGAGCAGAAGTACTTAACTGAAGATAAACGCTGGACAATCGAGTCTGAAGTCTACCGACGAAAGTTTGCTGTAATGATTGAACGTCTACGCAACGACGGTAATTCGGAAATTGGATACGAGAAAGCCGAAGAAATGCTTGAGGATTTACTTATGATTCACACAAGTATTCGTCAGCATCATCCTGTAAATTATGAACTCAAAATGCTGAACAAGCTAATCCGCCAGGTAGAATTGTTCGGATTCCATCTCGCTACGCTTGATATCCGCAACCATAGCGGTGAGCACGAGGCGGCTGTTTCCGAGATTCTTCGCAAAGTTCGGATTACTGATAAATATGAAGAATTAAGTGAGAGTGAAAAAGTAAGCCTGCTCGACAGCCTGCTGAATGATCCAAGACCGCTTCTTTTAATGAATGAAGACTATTCTTTAGAAACACAGCAAATGATTGAAGTTTTCAGGCTTATCAAAAGAGCGCATGCTGAATTCGGAAAAAGATCAATCACCGTTTACCTTGTCAGCATGACTCAGTCGGCCAGCGATCTGCTTGAGGTTTTGCTTATGGCAAAAGAGGCAGGGATTTACCGTCTTCATGCGGACGGTTCGATTGAGAATGACCTGAATGTAGCACCTTTGCTTGAAACCATTGATGACTTAAAAGCAGGTCCAAAAATTATGGAGACGCTGTTTAAAATGCCAGTTTACCGTAACCACTTGAAAACAATGGGCGATCACCAGGAAATCATGCTGGGATATTCCGATGGCAGTAAAGATGGCGGTACATTGACAGCCAACTGGAAGCTGTACAAAGCACAGCTTGAGATTCATGAGATGGCGAAAAAGTTTCAGGTAAGCCTGAAGTTTTTCCACGGCCGAGGCGGTTCCCTTGGAAGGGGCGGCGGTACATTGCACCGGAGCCTGTTGTCTCAGCCGGCAGAAACCTTGGGTGATGGAGTCAAGATTACCGAGCAAGGTGAGGTTTTATCATCAAGGTATTTACTTGAAGATATCGCTTACCGAAGTCTCGAACAGGCAACATCAACATTGATGCTCGCAGCAGCAAAGGTATCTAAGGAATCAGAACAGGGGCATATCCGGGATATTAGATGGGAAGAGGCAATGGAGGAAATCTCCGAAGTCTCCCTTGTAAAGTATCAATCCCTCGTGTTTGCTGATCCTGACTTTTTGGTTTACTTTAATCAGGCAACACCACTAAAGGAATTAGCGGAATTAAATATTGGCTCTCGCCCAATGAGCAGGAAGAACAGCGCTCAATTTGAGAACCTGAGAGCTATTCCATGGGTATTTGCCTGGACGCAGAGCCGCCAGCTGTTCCCTGCCTGGTATGCAGCAGGAACAGGGCTTCAAAACTTTGCTGCAAAGAATCCAGAAAATGTGGTTTTACTGCAGGAAATGTACAAAGAATGGCCATTCTTCCGCTCAACAGTGGATAATCTGCAAATGGCTTTAATGAAAGCAGACCTTACAACGGCAAGCGAATATCGTGCACTTGTAGAGGATAAAGAAATAGCCGACCGTATTTTCAATAATATTGTGGAAGAATACAACAAAACAAAGGCCATTCTCCTGCAAATTTCACAGGATGAAGAGCTGCTTGACAACGCGCCAAATATTCAGGATTCAGTCCATCGACGCAATCCTTATGTAGACCCGCTGAATCATATACAGGTTGAACTGATAAAGGAACTGAGGAACACTGAAGAAATCGATGATGAACTCATGACCCAGGTTCTCTTAACCATCAGCGGAATTGCAGCAGGGTTGAGGAATACTGGCTGATGCAAGAAAAGCAGAGGCGAAACAGCTTCCAAAGACAAAATCCGGATGAAATAAAGTGTCTCTGACTCATTCATATTAAAAGGATCTATTCAATTGGGAATAGATCCTTTTGTCTATTAAAAAAGAATAAAATCCCCCAGAGTCTTTTCTTTTATTAAAAGAAAAACCACTTTTTCTCCCGAAGTTGTTTGATTTCATCCCTTAAAAGAACTATCTCGTTTGCCAAATGATCAAGTTTCTCTTCCAGCTGGCTATTTGCTTGGTCAGAAGAAGAAGAAGCTGCACCTGTCATTCCTTTAATTGAATTTAAAATCTCCTTATTCCCGGCAAGGCTTCCAGCAATTTTTAATAAAGAGCCCATATCCAAAGTTGACTGATTTTTAAACAATTGTGATGCTGCTTTTTTGAGATGATCGGTATTTACTTTTGCCTCCTGTTTTTCAGATTGCGGAGCCTCTTCAGAATTAATTAGATGCATTTTTAGTAAATTTGCCAACTGAGTTAAATCCATATTAGATGTTTTGATTTCATCTTTTGGTAGTGGTGATTCTTGCATAACATCATTCTCCAATCTGTATTTTTTGAAAAGAAACTTTTAATATTAAATGCCTGTGACATGGCTGACTATGAAATGTTGATTAAAGGTGGGAGACTCACGCGGGCAAAGCGAGTGCCCATCCAAAACCAACTAAGGCATAAAAGAACCTATAGTGTGTCTTAGCGTCTGCCGGATTTTTTAGATCAGGACCAACACCAGCTTTACGTCTGTTTCCCAGAGTGGAAGACCATTATTATCAAGAAGAAAGCCCTGGAAGAATAAATTCTTCCAAGGCCCCTATGAGAAAAGAGGTAAAGCATTATACTGGAGCCCCGCAGCCCAAAATTGTACAAGCTGCAGCTTGAAGTGCATTTTCAGTAGTGTCACTTCCAGGGCTTAAAAGACTTACTAGAAGCCATGCTACTAAAATCAGCACTACAACAAGAAAATCTACTAATCCTAATTCCATTACATATCCCCCCCTTTCGGTTTGGAATCTGTAATGTTCGAACCTTACATCAACATAGTATGTAAAAAATGGAGACAAGCATAAACGCTTGTCCACTTATTGATAAAATGGGCGAATTATTTTTAATAAAATTCGATAAAAGAACAAATAATGGAAAAGCCAATTACAACATGAAAGAGGGTTAAGATGAACATTTGGTTTAACCGCTGGTTTACAACTGCAGCCCATTTTATTGATTTAATAAAAAATAACCCGGAAAATAGAAAGTTCACTATTTATGGAACCCATGCAAATCTGGATGCCTTGTATCTGCAGGTTTGCGATTTCGCTTATTTGGAGCCTGATGTGGACGGAATGGAATACGTTGATTTTTGCCTGAATTTTTGTCAAAACCACCAAATAGATATTTTTATCCCAAGGAAAGAAAATGTTTTAATTTCTAAAAGTCTTGAAAAATTTCATTCCATCGGAGTCAAGGTGCTGGTCTGTCCAGATTACGAGTTAATGAAGATGCTTGATAATAAAGTAAAGGCCTATCAAGTTGTTGGGGAGAAAACAAGTATAACGATTCCTGAATATTTTGTTGTAAATAATGCAGAAGAATTTAAGTATGCCTATCAAACATTAAGAGAGCGGGGACGTACTGTCTGCATAAAGCCAGCCGTAGGAGAAGGAGCTTGCGGGTTTCGAGTCATAAAGGAAAATATTGATACGGTCGAACAATTGATTGGCGGAGGGAATGGCTATCGTATACCTTATCATTATGCCTATGAAATATTAAGCCAAAAGGAACATTTTTCTGATTTAATGGTAATGGAATTCCTTGATGGAACTGAGTATAGTATAGACTGCCTAGCATCAACGAAAAAATTATATACAGCCATCCCGCGTATGAAAGGGGACGGCAGAGTTAGGGAGCTTATTGAGCACCACGAGCTGATCCAGCTTGCTCATGAATTTTACAAGGAATTCAGGCTTCCGTATGTTTTTAATATCCAGCTTAAATACTCGATGGGAATTCCAAAACTGTTGGAAATTAACCCCCGAATGAGCGGAGGCCTTCATATTAGCTGCCTTTCCGGTGTGAATTATCCCTATCTGGCCATTAAACTGCTTCTAGGAGAAGAGATTAAAAATTTAAGTCCACAATTTGGCATCCGCGCAAGCCATTTGGAAAAAGAAATGATCTTGGATTCAAAAATTATATAAAGAAAATAGCCCTGGATATTCCTCCAGGGCGTTTGATTTAATCGAAGGTTTTAAGTTTAAGGTGGTTGATTTTGGTTTGAATTTCCTGCAAACCGATCTGTTCTTCATTAAAAGTTAATTTCACTTTTCCATAATCAAATAGTATGGTAACATTCTCAATTCCGTATTCCTTCTGAATGCCGCGTTTTACTTTTTTTAAACAAGAGAGACACCCGAACTCTTCCATTCTTATAGTAGCAAAGCCCATTAGAAATTCCCCCTTACTTTCCTTGTTGTATTAAATATAAAGCATTCCCATCAGAAAAAATGTAATTTACATCACAGCTATAGGAGAAACTTAAGCTAAAGGTTCAACAATTTAAATTGGGAGGCGATTTACCTTCGATTTTCAAGTTTGACAAGCCATCAGCCTGTAATGGCCGGGTTCAAGTTCATTAATAATCGCATTCATTCCCATGGCGGTAAAACCGGCAGCCAATGGCTCGCCCCGATGTGGAAGGTGAACCTCAATCACTGTGCCCACTGGTGTGCTTTTTACAAAGTCCAGGATTTCCTTTCGTGGATGTTCTCCACGTAAAACTCTTTCTCTTACATCAATAATTGCTCTTGTGCCATCCAATTGAAATTCCATATGATTTCCTCTCCATTCCTATATTTAAAGTTTCTAACTCAACCATAATAGAATTTTTGGTCAAAAGAATTGATTTAAATCAATGTTTTGCCTTTTTCTTATCTAAAAACAGAAGAGTTCACGAAATAGACAAAAATGGAGAGTGGAATGTAGAAGCAATTCTTATAAATAAAAAAAGAACAGGCACTTTGGAAGAGGCTACTGAAAATCTTCCGATTTTATAGTCCTACTGAGAAAATACAATTGAAAAAAGCCAGGTTTATTCCATATTTTTGGAATTAATCCGGCTTTTTTCTTGTTTTCAGTTTACATTTTTACTCTCTACTTTTATTTCATCAGCTTCAGAATCCTTTTTAGATTGACTGTAAATATGGCCATGGCACCTTGTATTTCCATACCAATTAGACCCGAGGATGTGGCTACATCATACCCGTGCCTATGTTTTAATTCGCTATTTTTAGCTTCTATTTTATACCTTTCCTTGGATTTTTCCTTAAAGTACTCACTTTCCTGAAACTCTGCCTGATCTAGGTGTTCAGTTGATTTTAACGAAACTGAATACGTCTTACTTTTCGCTCCCTCTTTATAACAGCCCTCCCTAAATGGGCAACGCTTGCATTTTTCAATATCAAAATAGTGGGTTTCCACTTGATTTCTGCCTGTGTTTTTCTTTCCGGTGCGCGCCTTTCTGATTGCGAGATGTCCTGCTTTACAGACATACATCCCAGCGTCCTTATTAAATTCAAATTCGTCTTCTTTTGTGCGGAATCCCTGGGTAACACTCGGGTTCAATTTTGCGACTAAGTTGATTTTGTTTGTTTTACTGTACTTAATATTGTCTTTTTCTGAATATGCAGCATCGCCGATCACAGTCTCAACCTGGATACCTGCTTCTTTGCTTTTCTCTATAAGAGATTGAAGCTGCTTGCCATCATTTTTCTCGCCTGTAGTTATCACAGCTGCCGTAATAATTCGTTCCTCACTCATTGCTAGATGCGTCTTGTATCCGAAGAAAGAAGAGTCTGCGGTTTTGTGTCCCACCTTCGCATCCTGGTCCTTTGAACATTGGAGCTTTTCCAGGTCATCTGAGACCGTCTCTTTCAATAGGTTCAACTGTTCTTTCACGGCCGGGTATTGAATGAGGGTTTCTTCCTGTTCAATCACTTCAATTAGTTTCTGTGAATAGGCAATCTCATCCTCCAAAACATCGGTCTTTGTCTTGGAAGGGAATTTGGGTTTCATGGATTCATCGATTTGGTAGATCGCCTTCCTGAGCTTCTTTGAACGCTCCATCAGGACTTCCTTCGGTTTCAACTGATTGTAACGGGCTTTAGTATGGGTGGCATCGACAATGATCGATTTACTTTTGATAATCCCTTTTTCTAAAGCAATCTCCACTGATTTATTTATAAGCAAATCTAGGAGGTTAATATCCGGCAACCTTAATTTACGGAATTTGGTCAGGGAGCTCGGGTTTATGACTTCCTCTTCTGGAGCCAT
>NZ_JBYTCJ010000009.1:0-158901 GCF_058790155.1 Neobacillus sp. FW104-15D2 | reverse complement strand
AGCGAAGCATCCTGGAGTGGAAAACAACCGGCCAATTTAACAACCGCCATCCTTTAAGGACTTTTTCAGTGGCCTCGCTGCTAGCCGGAGCGTTTTTTTTGTGTGTAATAAAGTACAGAGTTTTAAATATCTAGCTCCAGCGCCCAGCGAGTGTCCATCGCGCTTCTCCCTGCGATAAGTCAACATCGAACTCAAGTGCTCCTGTGCCACAGCTTTTTCAAAGTGCCTTTCATATTTTAATGCTGCTTGTTCGGTAACTTTTCACTTTGGTGTTTTTTGCTTTGGCGCTTTTTGCTTTCCTCATTCTTCTTTTGGCGTTCATGCAATTTTTCTACAAACTCGTGTGTATTATCCACGAAATTACCTCCCCAAAAAATAATTCACCTTGATAATTTAACCTTCGTAATTAAAACCATGCATGCAGAAGCTTTGTTAAAAAAAGTAATTTTTTTGGAAAGTACTTTACTTTTTGGAAATGGATGGAATATAATCAAACTGTACTAACAATAATAGTACACTTAGTACAGATTGGGGGTCACTATGTTTGAGCTTGATATGAGGAGCCGTAAACCCATTTATGAACAGCTGGTCGATAAATTAAAGGAACTGATTATAAATGACATACTTAAAACTGACGAGCAGCTTCCATCCGTCCGGACATTGGCACAGGAGCTCACAATCAATCCGAACACGATTCAAAAAGCCTACAGGGAACTAGAGGTTCAGGGCTTTATTTATTCTGTTAAAGGGAAAGGCAGCTTTGTTAATCCAATTGATATTAAAAAAGATACTGAAAAAATGAAATCCGTCAAAAAGGAGCTTGGGAAGTTAATCCTTGAAGCGCTCTATCTTGGCATTCCGGCGGATGATCTAATTAAATTGATAAAAGACTTGGATGCTTCAAAAGGGGGAGGCGAAAGCAATGATTGAGATGAAAAATATTAGCAAGGCATTTGACCGGTTTGAAGCAGTTAAAAATGCCAGCCTGACGATACAAAAAGGCTCCATCTACGGACTAATTGGCTCTAATGGGGCAGGAAAAACAACACTAATCAAGCTTCTGGCAGGGATATACCAGGCGGATAACGGAGTGGTGAGAATTGACGGCGAAGCGGTTTATGAAAATACCGATATTAAACAAAAGCTTTTTTATATACCAGACCAGCCTTATTTCTTGAATCATTACACAGCTAAACAAATGGCACGCTTTTATAAAAGTATTTATCCGGGCTGGAGTGACCAGCGGTTTCTGACACTTGCCGATCATCTGGGATTGGATATAAATAAAAAAATCCATACTTTTTCCAAGGGGTGGCAGCGGCAGGCTGCATTTATCCTGGCTCTCTCAGCCAAGCCTGAATTCTTGATCCTGGATGAACCGCTTGATGGACTGGACCCGGTAGCCAGAAAAAAGGTAAAAAACCTGCTGATACAGGATGTGGCGGACAGAGAGATGACCATTCTAATTTCATCACATAATCTCAGGGAGCTGGAGGATATTTGTGACCATATTGGAATTATCCATAATGGTGAAATGCTTATCGAGAAAGAACTGGATGAATTGAAATCGGATGTTCATAAAATTCAGACAGCCTTTAGAGACGGATTGCCGGAACAATTTTTAAAAGGCCAAAAAGTGCTTCACAAAGAAAAGAGAGGCAGCATTTATTTATACATTGTAAAAGGAAATGAAGAGGAGATTGTAAAGCAGATCCGGCAAGAAAGCCCAGTTATCTTTGATTTGCTTCCGCTCACTTTAGAGGAAATTTTTATCTATGAAATGGGGGATTATGGATATGCCATCCAAAACGTCATTGTGGAATAAGGAGATAAGCACACAGATTGTCCGGAGCACTGGATGGGTCTCCCTCGTTTACTTTATTGGCCTCTTTATCGCATTGCCACTGAGTATTATGCAAAGGTATTCAGATGAAATAAGGATGCCGTTTCAAAGGGCAGATAACCTTTATCAATTTACATTTCAAATACAGATGAGTTTGACCCTGGCTGTTCCGGTTTTGCTCGCTGTTTTCCTGTTTCGTTATCTTCATGTTAAACAGGCGTCTGATTTGATGCACAGTCTTCCTCTAAAGCGGGAAAAACTATTTCATAGCTATGCTTTGAACGGTGTTTTATATTTAATCATTCCTGTCATACTTATTGCGATTTTAACAATCGTCCTTCATTCGGCAATGGGATTATCAAAGGTGTTTAACATTGAGGATGTATTTTATTGGGCAGGAACAACTATCCTCGTTGATCTTGTATTATTTACAGCCGCAGTATTTATTGCGATGCTTACTGGAATTTCGGCCGTTCAGGCAGTATTGACGTATGTCTTTCTCTTTTTCCCAGTAGGTATTATGCTTCTTGCATTTTATAATTTTAAAGTCTTTTTATTTGGATATCCAAGTGATTACTTTTTAACAAAACAGGTTGAAAAAATGTCTCCGCTTACTTACGCGGCAGAACTAGAAAGCCATAAATTCACCTGGACAATGGCGTCTGTTTACGGCGTGTTAATTATTCTTCTATATATTTTCTCTTTGTTCCTTTATAAAAAAAGGAAGCTGGAGGCTGCCTCAGAGGCAATCGCATTTAAAGGCTTACGGGGAGTATTTAAATACGGCGCCACTTTTTGTGCCATGCTTACAGGAGGAACATACTTCAGCCAAACCAGCCAAACATCCAACAGCGATATCTGGTGGACAATAATCGGCTACGCAATTGGTGCAATAATCGGCTACTTTGCTGCTGAAAT
The DNA here is from genome assembly GCF_058790155.1 of Neobacillus sp. FW104-15D2. Lineage (NCBI taxonomy): Bacteria > Bacillati > Bacillota > Bacilli > Caryophanales > Bacillaceae > Neobacillus > Neobacillus sp. FW104-15D2. The sequence continues at coordinate 156,140 of NZ_JBYTCJ010000009.1, read as the reverse complement.
GGTATTGCAGAAAACCTGGAGAGTTTTCAGGAATGTCAAAGGCCTTGCCACTTTTTCAGGTGTGATTACAGTTTTGATTCTTGGGGTACAAACCCTGGGATTTTATGAGAACAGAATTCCTGAATCAAATGAAATACAAAGCGTCCTAATGACGGACAGTTTGAATATTGCAAGGCCAAATGGAGATGTATACACAGATGCTTATGGGTCTCCATATGCGCCGCTTCCAATGACGGAAAAAGCAAATATTGAAGACGTACGCAGGCTTCATAAGCAGATTTTAGCGGACCGTAAGCAGGATTCTAATGATATTAGAGAAGAAAGGCAATTAGTCTTCTTGGTTTATAACCTGAAGGACGGCGGAAAAGTGATCCGTGAATATAGAATGTACGAAAAGTATTATGCAGATCTTTATAAGCCAATCTATGAATCTGCTGAATTTAAGCGGACTACCTACGATATTTTCAGAGTGAAAGAAAACAAGGTAAAAAGCATCATTTTTAATTCCAATGGACCGAATGGTAGCAGTGCTGCTGTTTCTTCTCCTGAGGATGTAAAAAAAGCGATTGCCCTGCTTAAAAAAGACATTCTGGAAGAATCTTATGATGATCGAACTTATTTTAAGTCAAGAGGCTCCAATATCGAAATTCGCGTTGGCAAGCGTCAATTTATAAACCTTCAGTTAAGCCCCACTTATAAAAATACCAACGAGTGGCTTAAGAAAAAGGGTTTGCTTGAACAGGCTAAAATAACAGCTAAAAACCTGGATGCTATTTTTGTGGCCAAAAAAACTTTAGATCCAGAGACCGATCCTGAAAGGGAAGCCAAGCAAATACAAAAGGATCCACAGACTTTAAAAATAACAGATCCAGGTCAAATGAATGAAGCTATAAACAGCGCAAGTGTCGGCAGGAAAGAATACCATTGTGTATTTACTTATAAGGGCGGAAACTTCCATGAGATTTTCTACTTTGATGACAAACACGTCCCTGATTTTATAAAAGAACATTTTAAATAAAAGGGGGTGGAGGCGTAGTGCGCCACGATTTTGAACAATTGCACTCAATGCACTCCAAACGGCTTTTCTATATTGCCTATTCAGTCACAAAGGACCGGTTTCTTGCAGAAGATGTCGTGCAGGAAACCTTTCTTAAAGCTTTTAAAAAAATGGACACAATAGATAACGTTGAAAAAGTAGGGGCCTGGCTGTCATCCATTGCTGCCAGGACGGCTATTGACTTCATTCGAACTGAAAAAAGAAAAAGGTGGGTTCCTGCAGACCAAAATTTGATGGAAAAGCTTAATTGGGAAGTTCCATCTGAAATGAATACCGAAAAGGAAGTAGAAGCACGTCTTCTTGAGGCTGACTTGAATAGAAGAATTAGCTGCCTTGCTTCCGAATATCGGGACATTCTCCTATTAAAGGTGAAATTCGGACTAAAGGAGCAGGAGATTGCAGGACTCCTTCAGCTAAAATCAGCAACCGTAAAAACAAGGCTCTACCGGGCAAGAAAGCAATTAAAGCAGTCTTTCCTGGAAAAATACTCAGCATAGCTCAGAAAAAAGCCGGATTCCCATTATTGGGTCCGGTTTTTTGCAGGATTTCTCCAAAGGGTTCTTTAATTAAATAGATAGGAATTATCTAAGAGAGGAATGAATCATATGAATCCATTTGTTTTTGCCGGTATTGCCCCTCACGGTACGGAAATCATTCCGGAATTGGCGGGAAAGGATCCGGGAAGAATGTCTGAAACACGCAAGAGCATGTTTAAGCTTGGAACGGAAATGGAAAAAGCGAAGCCTGAGGTTATCGTGGTTTTAACCCCTCATGGAACCAGGATCAATGGACAGTTTTCTATAACTGACTCTGAAAGAATGATGGGCTCTGTCGATGAAGATGGAATTTTTTTCGAAATGGAGAAAAGAGTGGATAGAGAGTTTGCAAGAAGCATAGCTGAAAAGGCTGCCGGAAAAGGGGTGCCTGTGGGAACAATTAATTTCGGAACCTCTGCCGGGCCAATATCCTGCCTGCCAATCGATTGGGGAGCTATGGTCCCGCTTCGTTTCATGCCGGAGGTACCAATTGTTGTCATCAATCCATCAAGAGAACTTTCGTACGAAAAGCATGTGGAGTTTGGCCGGGCCTTAAGGGAAGCGGTGGAAGCATCATCAAAACGCGTTGGATTGATTGCGAGCTGCGATTGGGCCCATGCACATGACGAAAATGGACCGTACGGATTCGATCCAGCTGCTAAAAAGCTTGATGAGGAGGTTGTTTCCCTTATAAAACAAAATAAGCTTGAGGGTATGGCCGAATTTGATGAAGAATTCATTGAAGCAGCTAAGCCTGACGGAATTTGGCAGACCCTGATTCTAGCTGGAGCCATACCGCCAGCTGAACGGAAAATTGAACTTCTTTCGTACGAAGTTCCGACCTACTTTGGATTAATCTGTGCTGCAGTAAAATAGAGAAATGAGCTCCTAATGGATTAAAGGGGATTTTTCGAGTAAAATCAGGTAATCAAAGAAATAAAAAAATAGGTGGTAAAGCAATGAACGACTATAAAGTTGTTGTAAGAAATGGCAGTGATATTATCTTCTCAGAAGTGATAAAAGCATATGATGAAAGAGAAGCACTAGGGGAATTATTAATCAAAAGTGAGCTATTTGGCCAGTCTTTTACAGATATAAGAATAAATGAAATGTAATTAGTAAAAGAACTAGTTTTTTTATGCTGGTTCTTTTTGTTTTCTATCGGGTGGATTAAGCAAGTGGGCTATTTATCTATTATACCCTTTCAATTTGATTGTAACGATACTAGCCGGTTTTGTCGTTCTTCTTTTAAGGATATATTTAAAAGTAGGAAACGACCAAGTTGTTTTAAAATAGGGTTCAATTGACATTACTTTGTCAGCCGAACCCGTTACTTGAAAAGTACTTTTAAAAATATTATATAGCTTGCCTTTCGAGTTCATCTGCTATAGTTGTTTTTCTAAACTTCATATAAAAAATAGCTGTGAGCACAATCGATATAAATCCATAAAGGACACACATAACCTGGAGTCCTACTGCATCAAGGAGAAAACCCGTCAGGATTAGAACAACCTGGAAGGTAATCCGGTCAAGCATATTACGGAAGGAGAAGAATCTGCCGTGAAACTCCTTTGGTACTCTGGTTTGAAAAATGGTTGCAGCAGTCGGGAAAAAGCAGCCAACTGAAAAACCAAAGATAAAAAATGCCATAACTGTAAAAACGGCCTGGTCCGCCAAGTAAAGAATAATTTGTGCAAACCCAATCACAAATGAAAAGATAAATAAAATCCGATAAGGGGATAATTTATCACTGACCTTTTTGATCACAAAGGCCCCTGTCATAAAAGCGATTCCTTCTGTTGTATAAATCCAGCCTTTAATAGCTGGACTGTGCTGCAGCTCGCTTATATCCATAACCAGCAAATTAAATCCGCCAAGGAAAAGTAAGGGTATAAGAACCAGAACCAGGGTCATCCCCACAATAGGAAGCCCTTTTATAATGGGGAAAACATCTTTAAACCCTGCAGGTTTGGCCCCGGACTTCTCTTTCATTGGCTCTATTTTTTCCTCGAATTTTAAAAACCAGGTGAAAATAAACAAAGCAGCGTATGCACCAAGAGAGAGAATATAAACCATTTGAAGCGGCATAACCACAAGAAGAATCCCGGCCACCGCTGTTCCGATAATCCGGGCAAGTGTAGTGACATTCATATATACTCCATTAAGGACCAGTAAGTCCTTTTCAGACACGACCAGCGGAATAGCTGCCTGCAGAGCCGGAAAGTAAAAGGCTGCTGATATCTGGAGAATAACCAGGAAAACAAGCATCCACCAGACAGAGTCGGTGTGGATGGCAACAAGCATAAATAGAACACTTATTGTCCGCATTAATCCCGAAGCAAGCATCACTGTTTTTTTGCTCGTTTGATCAATAAGCTTTCCGGCATAAGGACCAACTGCGATTCCTGCAAGAAGTCCTGCTGCTAAAAGCAGTGATTTCATAAAATCTGAGGGCACATTTGCCTGCATAAATTCCAAATTGCCTATAATCCCAAGCCATAATCCCAGACCTGCAATAAATTCTCCACTTAATAAAATCCATACGTTTCTATTTTTCCACATGGACTGTCCCCCTTTGTTTAAATTTCGGTGTTCGAAATATCCTCATATATCTTACTATATAATGACAGATAATTGTTAATTTTCTATCGGGTAAAAATGTTAAGCCTTCCTAAAGTAGTACTTTTAAGGGATAAGGTAAATAATAGTAGAAATAAAAAAGTCTGGAAGGGGTAAGGTTTTATGAAGAAACATATTATATTGCTGCTGGGAGCTATTATCTTTCTCTCGGTGGCCACAGCATTTTTTATAAGGGGGGGAGAAACTATCGCCACTCAGCCAATGAAGGATCCTATGTCATTTCAGCTAGTTGATGAAAGCAGCTTATCCGATTTGGAAAGAGCTTTTGTATTGATCGCAAAAGAATATCCAGGTGTTCATAGGTTCGGCTCACTTTACGTGATTTCCCTGGGGCAAAAACCACATCCAGGGTATCGCATGGAATTAACAGGGCAGAAACAAATTTTGGAGCAAGTGAAGCTATATATTCGGCAGCTTCTGCCTGAAAAGGGAAAGATGTATGCCCAGGTAATTGTCTATCCGCATCTAGTTGGAAGAATAGAGCTCCCAAAATACACTACGCTGTCTGTTTTAGATGCAGAAACCAAAAAGCCAGTTTTGGATCAAACCGGTTTTAAGCTTGAGTTTCATGATGAGCAGGTAGCAGCCGATACAAGAAAAGCTTGGACGATTCCACTAGATCATCCAATTTCTCAATCAGAACTGAGTTCGTATAAAATCACTCTAAAAAAAATGGACGGAATGGAGCTGCCGGTCACAACAATTTTAGAAAGGGATAATCAAATAAAAGTTATTCCAAATGAACCTTATGAAATAGGAGTAACGTATTTACTGCAGATCGTCCATCCCAAGGAGAAGGAAACGAATATGGCGGTCTGGCCTTTTAAAATTATCCAATGAAAAAGGGGCGCTAAAAAGTGCCCTTTTTTCATGTTTTATGGAATTTTTAAACAAATAATCGAATAGAATTTTAGAATGTGAGAGGAATCCATTTAGTTTTACGGGAATACTATAAAAAAAGATAAATTTGGGGGAAATATGGTAAAGGTTAAATTCATTTTTTTAATCGTTCTGGCGGTATGTTTAATGGGATTGGCTGGCTGTGCCGGTAAAACGGCGAAGGAAGCCGCACTGGAAAAGAAAGTAGCTGAACTCGAAAAGCAGGTTTCACCTCCGAAAAATAAAGCACCTAAACAAGAAGAACCAAAACAGGAGGAAAAGCCGGTTGTGATACAAGTTATCGATCCAATAACCAAAAAGGAACTTAAAACTTTTACACCCAAAGATCTCGGATATGGAACCGATAATGAAAAATACAAGGCGGAAATGGAAAAATGGGCAAAGGAATTAGCCCGGGGAACCCAAACCACACCAGGATACGACCAGCGTATGGTACCTGACCATATTGATGCAGGAGGCAACATTGTTAAGGGGAAACCAAAAGTAATTTTAGAGGAAAAAGAACTGCTTGATAAAATAATGAATGCCTCCCAAGCTGGAGGTTCAGTTGAACTGCCATTGTATGTTACGGACAGCAGCTATAAGCCGGAAGAAGTTCCTTCTTTAGGAGAAATAGTCGTAGCTTCCTATACAACTAGATTTAATAGTTCAGTAGTGGGAAGATCTAAAAATATTGAACTGTCTGCTCAGGCCATTAATAATGTAATTCTTGGTGTTAAGGATACCTTTTCATTTAATTCTACCGTAGGTCCGAGTGATCTGGCACATGGATATCAGCATGCACCTGAAGCAGTGGACGGAAAGTTGGTAGACGGTGTAGGCGGAGGAATCTGCCAGACCTCATCCACTCTCTACAATGCAATAGATAAACTGGGTGTAGCGTATGTTGAAAAGCACCACCATTCCTTGCATGTCGGATATGTTCCAACGGGAAGAGATGCAACTGTATCTTACGGCGGTTTGGATTTCCGATTCCAAAATACAACAGGCGTTCCTCTTCTTTTAAAGGCTTATATAAAAAGTGGTGCGCTGACCATCGAAGTTCGGACTTCTAAAAACTATCAAACAGCTTTAAAGACTGGACATGTAAATTCTTAATTGCCCGGACCATCCTTTTCCAATTTGGGAAAGGAAAGTTTAAGAGAGTCATTGGCACGGGGATTATTCCGCGGATAGGGGCAACCTGAAGCCGTGGCCATGCATTCTAAAACTGGAGTAGTGAATTTTGAAGCTGAAGTATTCGTGCATTCCAGGGGGAAGTCGTGCATTCTGGAGCCGAAATCGTGCATTTTGAAGTCAAAATCGTGCATTCCGGAGTCGAAATCGTGCATTCCGAAGCCGAAATCGTGCATTCCGAACCCGAAATCGTGCATTCCGGAGTCAAAATCGTGCATTCTAAAGCGAAAATCGTGCATTTTGACGCGAAAACCATCTATTTCAAAGGCCAGCTCTAGCATTCCTTATCTAAAAGCTCATATTTTTATAAAAAAATGGTCTTCCAGCTCCAAATGAGATGAAAAGTATGATTATTTTAATAGAAAATGAACCTTCTCAATAAAAAAAGTTCCAAAATAAAATAGAGGCCGTCCCACACGGGAAACCTCTATTTTTGATTGTCTTGATAATGTAAAATATAGTTAATATTACCAAGTAAAAAGGAGACAGCAATGGATAAAAGTCTTCAGCCACATATAAGAGTAGGAAAAGATATTGGGATCCAATATGCCTTGCTGCCGGGTGATCCTGGAAGGGTTAAAACCGTCGCAGAGTTCTTAGATGATCCCAAAGAGATTGCGTATAACCGTGAGTATCGAAGTATTTCAGGTTCATATAGAGGGATTCCTATTTTAATAACATCAACAGGAATCGGTGGGGCCTCCACAGGAATCGCAGTTGAAGAATTAAAAAATATTGGTGTGAAAGCGATGATTCGAATAGGAAGCTGCGGAGCCAATCAGCCTGGAATTAGGGTGGGAGACTTGATTATAGCTTCAGGTGCTGTAAGGAATGACGGAGCATCAGCGGCCTATATCGATCAATCATATCCAGCTGTTCCTGATACAGATTTACTGTTTCATATAGCAGGTGCTGCGAAAAGATTATCTTACTCACACTTTAAAGGTCTTGTCAGGAGTCATGACAGATTTTATACGGATGAAGAACAGTTGATTGACGAATATTGGGCGGGAAAAGGAATACTTGCTTCTGATATGGAAACGGCAGCTTTATTTGTAATTGGCGGCTTGCGGGGTGTAAAGACCGCATCCATATTAAATGTAGTAGTAGAAAAAGAGGAGAATCTTGAAGGGGGAATCAATAACTACATTGATGGTGACAATGCCGCAAAGCTCGGAGAAGAGAGAGAAATCCGGACTGCATTGGAAGCTATTGTATCATTTCACACTTCATTCCATTCCTGACCAGCAGCATACAGCATGAATCCAGCTCGTTCATTTAATAGCTTGATATTTATTAAGAAAACAAATGGGAGGGTTCACTCATGCAAAAACAAAGCATGTGGTCTTTGAAATTTTCAACAGCAGCTCTTGTATTAATACCAACTGCAGTAGGAATAAATTATATCGGAAAGCTTTTTGCAGGGCTTTTGAAATTGCCGCTATGGCTGGATTCAATTGGCACTGTTTTGGCAAGTATTCTGGCAGGTCCCATCATTGGTGCTCTGGCGGGTGCAGTAAACAACGTTATTTATGGACTTACAGTCGATCCAATTTCGTTTGTTTATGGAATAACAAGTGTTGCCATTGGCCTTGCAGTTGGAATTTTATTTTATAAAGGCTGGCTGACCAGCTGGTCGAAGGCAGCCCTAGCAGGACTAATAGTAGGACTTGTAGCAACGATCGTTTCGACACCAATCAATATCGGATTCTGGGGAGGACAGACAGGTAATGTTTGGGGAGATGCTTTATATGCGATTGTCTTAGCCAAGACAGACTCTGTTTGGCTAGCATCATTCCTTGATGAAATCGTGGTTGATGTGCCTGATAAACTGCTTGTTGTGTTAATAAGCTTTGCAATATATAGAGGACTTCCAGGCAGCGTGTCTCAAATGTACAATAACAGCAATAAATTTGAGAGCTTGGATTAAGACAGTACTGAAATAATACAAGCGGGAGCATCGGAAAATGGGTGCTTCCGCTATATTTTTAGAGGGTGATTTAGATTGAAGCAGATCAGTTTATACGCAGATAGAAATTCCTTTGTACATGATCTCGATCCTATCAGCAAGCTTTACTATATTCTTTTTTCAATTTTGATTCCGGTCGTTCACCCATCCATCACCGTTTCTGTGATATGCGCCATTCTTAGTGTTTTGCTACTTCTTTTGGCAAAGGTTTTCAAAAAGGCACTGCCTGTTTTTTTATTGGTTTTCATTGTCCTTATTACGGTTGTGATCATTCAGGGCCTGTTCCGTCCGGGGAATGAAACAGTTTTTTTAAAAATTGGACCTGCTGTATTTTATAAGGAAGGTCTCCTGTATGCACTTAAAGTAACTTTACGGGTTACTGATATTGTTGGGGCCTTTCTGATTCTCGTACTGACAACAAAACCTTCAGATTTAGTTGAGTCGCTTGTGAGGAAGGGATTATCACCAAAAATCGGCTACGTGGTTATTTCTGTTTTTCAAATTATCCCTGAGATGATATCAACAATGAGCACCATTATGGATGCCCAGAGGGCTAGAGGGCTCGAAACTGAGGGAAATATAATTACCAGAATAAAAGCATTTATACCGCTGCTCGGACCGGTAGTCCTTGGATCTCTTGTTAATACAAAGGAAAGGGCAATGGCCTTGGAGGTAAGGGGTTTTAATGCTCAGGGTAAGAAGACATTTTTAAATGAGGAAAAAACCTCCGTTTTAAGCAAACCTATTCAATGGGGGCTTCTGCTTATTGTAGTGGTGGCAATCGTTTGGAGGCTGCTGGCATGACCAAAATCATAGCTGAAAACCTAAAATATAAGTATCCTTTATCCGATAAAATGGACCTTGATAATATTTCCTTTGAGGTAAAAAAAGGAGAGTTTATTGGAATTATCGGTGCAAATAAGGCGGGGAAGTCCACACTGTGCCTGGCACTTACAGGACTTGTACCTCATTTTTACAAAGGGGCTTATGGCGGTAAGGTTTTTGTGGACGGATTGGAAGTGAAGGAGCATTCCATAGCGGAAATATCTTTGAAGGCTGGTATTGTTTTTCAAAATCCTTTTACTCAAATGACTGGCTCAAAGATGACAGTTTATGAGGAAATTGCCTTTGGGCTTGAGAACCTCGGTATAGCTCGCGAAGAAATGCAGAAGCGGATTGACCATGCCGTGGACTTAATGGATATTGCTTCTTTAAAGGAGAGAAATCCATTTGATTTATCAGGGGGGCAAATGCAAAGGCTGGCTATTGCCAGTATTATCGCCATGAATCCGGAGATTATTGTCCTGGATGAACCAACCTCGCAGCTTGACCCTGAAGGATCGGAAGAGGTATTTCTGGCCGTTCAGTTGTTGTCCAGGCAGGGAGTAACTGTCATTATGGCAGAACACAAAATGGAGAAGGTTGCCAAGTATTGTGACAGAGTTTTGCTCCTTCATAATGGGAAAGTAATTGATTTTGATACACCTGGAAAAATCTTTTCCAGAAATGATCTAATACAGTATGGCCTTGTTCCGCCTATCTTTACATCGGTATGCAGAGAACTTGGAGTGAAAAAGCAGGGGACGGACGAATATCCAGTGACCCTTGAGGAAGCAAGAGCAGCATTGGGGAGGAATGTTAAATGATAAGAGTTGAAAATTTAACATTCTCCTATCCAAATGGACCAGAGGTTTTATCGGATATTAACCTGGTTTTCGATGGAAGATTCACTGCCATTATTGGCCAGAATGGGGCTGGTAAAACAACCTTTGCCAAATTGCTTAAGGGCCTTTTAAGACCCTTTAATGGTGAGATTTTTATAGGAAATCAAAACATTAAAGAAACATCAGCGGCTATGCTCGCTGGTAAAATTGGTCTTGTCTTTCAAAATCCAAATGACCAGATTTTTAAAAGCAGAGTCTTGGACGAAGTAATGTTCGGTCCGCTTAATATAAAATTGGATAAACAAACTGCAAGGGAAAAAGCCATTGAAGCGTTAGAAATAACAGGTCTTGCTGATAAATTGGAAGTTAATCCTCATGATTTAAGCCTTTCGGAAAAGAAGCTGCTTTGCATTGCTTCCGTTTTAGCTATGGATACAGATATTGTTATCCTTGATGAGCCAACCATTGCCCAGGATCATACTGGAAAGGAAACCATCCGAAAAATAATCCAAAGCTTAAAGGAAAGAAACAAGCTTGTTATGACCATCATCCATGATATGGACTTTGCTGCTGAAAACTTTGAAAGAATCGTTATTTTTAATGGTGGCAAGGCAATTCTAGATGGAGATGCTCGTTTTGTTTTTAGCCAAAAGGACGTTCTGCATCAGGCGAGAGTCGAAGCTCCTGCTGCTGCAAGGCTTGCTGAGGAACTAGGACTTGCCGGCACTTTTTTAACAGAAGCAGAGTTGATTGAAGATCTCCGGCAGCGCGGGGGAAGAGCACAATTTTAATTGGGGACAGACTTGTATTGACACACTTCCATTAATTTGGTATATTAATAGTAATTAGTTGAATAGTAATCTCCTAAAGGGGAGTAGCTTTTACAACAAAGTCGTCATTACGGAGTAGACCTCCCGGCTTTGTTGGCAACATAACGTTGTTAGCAAGACCTTTACCCATGGGTAAAGGTCTTTATTTATTTTTAAGCCTTTACCGAACGATGGTAAAGGCTTTTTCTATGTCCTTTTATCCATGGTGTGAGATGAAAAAGATAAAAGGAGAGATGGAGATTGAAAATGTTCAAAAGAAAAGCCAAAGTCAAACGGGAGGTGAGAAGCCAATGATTTTAAGAAAATACATGTCTCTTATTGGTATTGGATCTGCAGAAGTCGACCTGGTCCTTGATAAAGATGTTTATAGGCCGGGGGAAGCTGTTCATGGCTGTTTCTATATTAAAGGCGGCACGATTGAACAGCAAATTAAACGGATTGATTGCGACTTGGTGATGGAGGACAGTTCCATTCAAAAGGAGGAGACTGTTGATTCAATATCCATATTGTCTTCTTCGCAAATTGAATCAGAGAAAACAGTCCAGTTTCCATTTTCTTTTCAGCTTCCGGAATCCCTGTCAGCTTCAACAGAGCAGATAACCTATAAGTTTAAAACCTTACTTACATTTACAGAAGGCCTTGAAAGCCAGGATTCTGATCATATAAAAATCATTTCAAAAAGAGATCAATCTTAAAAGGAGGATATGACAAATGGATCTTTCATTATTGCTTGAATACGGATGGGTATTACTTATTTTAATTCTTCTGGAGGGACTCCTGGCAGCAGATAATGCAGTTGTTTTGGCAATAATGGTTAAACATCTGCCAGAGGAGGAAAGAAAGAGGGCCTTGTTCTACGGACTTGCAGGTGCCTTTGTTCTTCGTTTTGGATCACTGTTTGCCATTTCCTATCTTGCTGATGTATGGCAAGTGCAGGCCGTGGGTGCAGCATACTTATTGTTCATTGCACTGAATCATATTATCAGAAAGCTTCTGGTTCATAAAAATAATCATGTGGAAAACGAAGATAGCCAAAAGAAAAAGTCAGGCTTTTGGTTAACAGTACTTAAGGTAGAACTGGCGGACCTCGCCTTCGCGATCGATTCTATACTAGCCGGAGTCGCATTAGCAGTGGCTCTTCCAGATTCGGGCTTACCGCAAATCGGCGGACTTGATGGCGGGAAATTTCTGGTTATCTTTGCAGGAGGGCTGATTGGAGTCATTATCATGCGCTTTGCTGCGAATGTCTTTGTAAAGCTCTTAAATTCAAGGCCTGGCCTAGAAATTGCTGCATTTATGATTGTAGGCTGGGTTGGAGTGAAGCTTTCTGTTTACTCGCTATCTCATCCTGCACTGGCGATTATGCCGGAAGAATTTGCCGAATCTCCAGCATGGAAAATTTCCTTTTATGCCGTCCTTGTTTTAGTTGCCATGGGCGGGTGGTTTTTATCGAAGGAAAAGAAAGAACTGCCGCAATAAATCAACTAGTTTTTAGATATCTAGGACTTTATCAATCAGTTTCAAAGATTAATCGATTAAAATGGACCATTAATCAATCAACTTCAGAGACTTATCAATTAAGTTGAGGGTTTTATCAATCATTATGGGATTCACCCTTGGTAGGTTTAAAAGCCAGGCGAATGCCTGGCTCTGTTAATTGGATTAAAAATAAATCAAACTAATCTAAGGATAATCAATCTTATGTGTGTAACCAATCATGTCTAGAATTAAATCAATCAATTTCCAAGATTTATCGATTAAAATGGACCATTAATCAATCAACATCAGAGACTTATCAATTAAGTTGAGGATATTATCGATTATTTAAGGGATTGGTCCTTTAAAAATTTAAAAGCCAGGCGAAGGCCTGGCTCTGTTAATTGGATTAAAAATAAATCAAACTGGTACAAGGTTAATCAATCTTAGGTGTAATCAATCATGTCTAGGATTTTATCAATCAAGTTCAAAGATTAATCGATTAAAATGGACTATTAATCAATCAACTTCAGAGACTTATCAATTAAGTTGAGGATTTTATCGATCATTTAAGGGATTGGCCCTTTAACTATAACTTTTTAAGTTTAAAAGCCAGGCGAATGCCTGGCTCTGTTATTGGGTCTAAAATAAATCAAACTGGTACAAGGATAATCAATCTTAGGTGTAATCAATCATGTCTAGGATTAAATCAATCAATTTCCAAGATTTATCGATTAAAATGGACTATTAATCAATCAACTTCAGGGACTTATCGATTAAGTTGAGGATTTTATCAATCATTTAAGGGATTCGCCCTTTAAATCCGATAACTTGTTAAGTTTAAAAGCCAGGCGAAGGCCTGGCTCTGTTAGTTGGGTCTAAAATAAATCCCAAGGATAATCAAATCTTAGATGTAATCAATCATATTTAGGGTTTTATCAATCAATTTCAAGGATTAATCGATTAAATTGGACTATTAATCAATCATATTGACAGTTTTATCCCTTAAAGAGAGATAGAAAAAAGCGCCCTCAGGCGCTTTTTTTACTCGGCAACTGTTAGTTTAATTTGGTTCCAGTCTCTGCGGTAGAATCTCATCAGCAGAACGAGGCCGAAGATGGATAGATAAGTATATAAAGCAGTCCAGGCGCCATAGCTTGATAGATTTAGAACAAATACCATTAGATACGTTAAAGGCACAAAGAATCCCCAGGCAAGAATGAGGGAGGATCGGAGTAAAAAGGTTGTATCTCCTATACCCCTTAGGCCGCCGCCATAGAAATTGAAGAAGCCATCAAAAATCTGTAAAAAAGCAGAGACCATAATGAGCTTTGCTGTCAGCAAATAAACATGAGGGTCATCGGTATAGATTCTTGCGACTGATTCAGAAAAAAAGAATTCAAAGCTTCCCAGAACGAATAGGAAAAGGCCACCCATAATAGCCGTTTCTGTCCCCATTTTTCTTGCTTTATCAGGATTGTTTCTGCCAATTTCCTGACCTACCAGAATTGTGGCTGTGGAACCAAATGCTCCCGCGGGCATAAATCCGAAGCTCATAATGCTGAGAGCAATTTCATTTGCTGCAAGAGCGTTCGTACCCAGTCGGCCAACAAAAGCGGTGAAAACAAACATGGCCATACTTTTTGAGAATTCTTGAGTACCCAGCTTAAGGCTTTCTTTAAAAATTAATTTTGACTCGTTCATGCTTATGGACTTTATAGGGGAAAATCCGAACTTTTTATTTACAATCACAAAAAACGCAAAGGCACTGATAAGCATTGCTGTAACTTCACCAAGAAATACTGCCCAGCCTGCACCGATTAATCCCATTCGCGGAAAACCTAGGTGTCCGTAGGTAAGGGAGTATGTAAAAAGAATCATAATAGCATTTCCAGCCAGAGAGGCAATCATTGGTGTTTTTGTATTTCCAACACCTCTAAAGAAACCATGGAGAGTAAAAGTAAGGATAGAGAAAAACATGGCAAAAAAACGGATTCGCAGATAGCCGGTTCCGATATGTGCTATTTTTTCAGAACCTCCAAGAATATTCAAAATTCCTCCCGCAGCCACAAGGCCGATAATCAATATGGCGATACCTGCCAAAACACTTAAAATCAAACTGATATAGGTCCGTTCCATTCCTTTTTTCATATCATTTGAGCCATAGTTTTGAGCTACAAGATAGTTAACTGTATTTCCGATTCCGGAAAAGGCAGCCCAGGCATTGTACATAATAATGTTGGACACCCCAACAATGGCGATTGAAAGAGCACCCAGTTTTCCAATCATAATTAGATTAATCATTCCGGTTACCGTCATAGAGGCAAAGGATGCAATTGAGGGGATAGCAAGACCTAAAATTTGTTTCCAGTTTGTTAGCATAGCTGTCTCCTGTTCAGTTCTCTAGTTATGCTTATCCAAAACCTTCGAAATGCGAAGGAATATGGAAGCCTTTAACCATATTACCATGAAAACACTCTTTTGGCTCTCAATAAAAAAAGCAGATCCATAAAGAATCTGCCTCGGAAAAGTTCACAGTTCATTTGGATGAAAACCAATTAATTGAGCCTTTTTATCCACTCCCAATGTTGTTTCATTAGGAAAGGTAATAATGGAACTGATATATTCCCAGCGAAGTAAAAGATTAGTTGTGCAAGTTTCCTCTATCTGATCTTCGCTTGGAATGGATGTGCCATCTTCTTCTGCTACCTTTGTTCTTTTGTAGCACGGGTTTTCTACCCAAATCCCCATACTCTCCGTGTTAATGAGTTTGACTAAATACCATTCCTCCGACTGGAATATCCCTGTAATCTGTCCAGTCAAACCCTCGGGGAAGTTCTTCAGTTTGATTTGGATTTTCTGATTAATAAAGCTGTCTAAATACATCTTCCATGCCTCCAATCATGAAATAATCCACAACACTTTACTAATTCCTTATTAAGAAACATCTAAACTTGAAATGGCAGGAAAAGCGGTGAAGCTTGCAGAATCATAGTGAAGAAATTCAACAAAATGAGGAAAATAAAATGTTAATTTATATATACGTACTTGCGGCTTACTTTTTAGGGAATTTTTTAACCGCCTTCTTTATCGTTAGACTTTTGGGAAAAAAGGATATCCGCCAGGAGGGCAGTTGGAATCCAGGAGCACGGAATGCTGGGAGGACTCTTGGAAAGCTAGCTTTTGTTTTAACTTTTCTAGGAGATGCATTAAAAGGTGCCCTAGTTGTTTTAGCTGGAGGATATGCTGGTTTTGGGCAGGGAATTCTCCTGCTTGGCCTTGGCGCTGCTCTTGTCGGGCATATTAAGCCGATTTTCTTCAGGTTCCGGGGAGGAATGGGGATCTCTGCTTTTATTGGTGGAATGACTACATTCGAACCGCTATCTGCTTTAGTCATTGTTTCAGGATTCCTTATTTTTTATCCGCTTACTAAAAGTTTTACGATTGCCGGGCTCCTCTCTTTCATTTTGATTCCTATATCGTTTTTGTTTTTTGGATATAAAACAATACCTATTCTTATCACTGCCCTCCTGGTCGTTCTTATCTTAATTGTCCATGCCGAGGATATCAGGGAAAGGTTTGATAAAATGTTTTCAAAATCATAGACCTTCATTACAATCCCTCCCTAATGAGAGGGACTGAAAATTCTTATGCTGCGGTCTAATAATTAGAAACATAGGGGTTCGGGGGATAGAGACTTGGATAATATTGAGCTGCTTGCCCTTAAGTAAATTGAATACCGATCCTCCTGACTGGCAAAGTTACGGTGAAACCACTGAAACCGGAGTGAGTATTCCGAATCTGCAGGAGCAAAAAAATAATATATCATTAGAAATTTCCCATTATCCATCATGGATAAGAGGGCAGACAAAAATTAAAATAAAGTAACTAAATAAGCCTGGATTTCTAATCCAGGCTATTCTTTTCTATAAATAAATACCTAACCTCTTTCAACCTTTTTGGCTGCCCATATAGCGAGCTGAAGAGTTAATGCGTCCATAAACACTTTTGGGTCATATCCTGTTTCTTTTTCTATTTTGTTCAATCTATAAATTAATGTGTTTCTGTGAATGAAAAGAGCCTGAGCCGTGTTTTGGATGTTTAAATTATTTTCAAAAAAGGCTCCCAGTGTATCTGAATATTTTTCCAAAGTTTTATTCATGATACGTTTTGAAAATTTTGCTGCTTCAGCCAAGTCGGTTTTATAAATTAGGGCCTTGGATTCTACTTTGGAGAAAGGAACTATATCAATCGTATTATCTGTGATGTCCAGTGCAAGGTCACAGTCTATATAAGATTGATAAAACTTATCTAAGCTGTTAAATGGAGTGCTGAAGGAAAGACGAAAGCTGATTTTATGCCTTTTTAACTCGGCAGCCATCTTATCAAAAACTTTTTCTGTCCCAGGGAAAGTGCATTCAGATAGGGCAATGAAAATTCTATTTATATTGATAAAACTAATAATTCCCTGTTGTTCTCCCATGATTAATTCCAGGTTTTTGATAAGAATATTGTTGGAGATTTTTCGTTCGTTCATTTGCATTACACAAGAAATAAAAGGGGGATTAAGCCGTTGTTCTAACAACCCCAGCCTGCGTTTAATTTGATCATAGGAAGGCGTGGCCTTAAGCAGTTCTTCAATTATTAGTTCCTTTGTTCTCTGCTGCCATTCCATTTGTGTTGATAGATAATTTTGATTGATCATCAGTTCCGTAGCCATTTTTACTAATCCTCCTAAAATCTGAATTTCAGAAGGATGTCCAGTAATCCCGATTACGCCTACAATGGACTCCTGAAAGACAATTGGAAGATTGATCCCAGGCTGTGAGCCTTTTAATTTATCAGCTTGCTCAGCGGAAATACTCAGCGTCTGTCCAGTTTTTAATACAGTTAATGCGCCCTCATGAATATCTCCTATTCTTTTGGTATCACCCGAAGCTATAATTACACCTTTTTCATTCATTATATTTATATTTCGATTTAGGCGAAGAGAGGTCTCATTAACTATAATGGAAGCGATTTCCTTCGTTAGCATATTTCCTCCGTCAATTTAGTTATAGAATACAAAAAAATGAAATAATTCTTATTTATTTTCGTTTATTATACACGATGTAAAGAGTAATTAAAAAAAGTATAATGAAATTACGTTATATGAAAGCGTTTACTTAGGAGGTTGCCATGAAAATAGTAATCGCCCCTGACTCATTCAAAGGCAGCATGAGTTCAGTAGAGGCAGCTAACTCAATAGAAAAAGGAATATTGCGGGCTTTTCCTGAAGCAGAGACAATACTGCTGCCGGTTGGAGATGGCGGAGAAGGAACGTTAGATACACTTGTAACAGCTACAAAAGGATATACGGTTCCAGTTTTTGTGAAAGGTCCTCTTGGAGATATGGTTAAGGCTGAATACGGCATTCTTGGAGATGGAGAAACCTGTGTAATCGAGATGGCTAAGGCCTCCGGACTTGCACTAGTTCCAGATTCTCAGTTGAATCCTTTAAAAGCGACCACATTTGGAACTGGGGAATTAATTAAAAAAGCGCTGAGTGATGGCTTCAAATCTTTCATTCTAGCTTTAGGCGGATCTGCTACTAATGATGGCGGTGCCGGAATGCTTCAGGCACTTGGATTAAAGATTATGGCTGAAAATGGAGAGGAAATTGGTTTTGGCGGGACAGAGTTAATAAAGGCGGCTTCTATAGACACTGCCACTTTTGATGCTAGAATTTCAGAATGCAAGTTTCTTATAGCTTCAGATGTCCAAAATCCTTTCATTGGCCCAGAAGGTGCCTCTCACGTTTTTGGCCCTCAAAAGGGTGCTTCGCCTAAGGATGTAGAATTCCTGGATAAATGTTTAAGTAACTTTGCGGTTGTAATAGAAAGGGCTACGGGAGTTCATTTACATGACCTGCCAGGTGCCGGGGCAGCAGGCGGAATTGGTGGTGCTTTTCAAGCCTTTTTCCCTTCTGAAATGCGGCGCGGCATTGATGTGGTAATTGAATATACCAAGCTGAACCAGTTGGTTGAAGGAGCAGACCTTGTCATTACAGGGGAAGGAAAGGTAGACTTCCAAACTGCTTCAGGGAAAACACCAATGGGGGTTGCCCAGGCAGCGCAATTCAAAAATATTCCTACTGTCATTATTGCAGGCTCTGTAGGAAAGGGTATTGAATCGCTTTATCAGCACGGAGTTGTAAGCGTTCACAGTATTATTAACAGGCCTATGGAGTTGGCAGAAGCCATGGAAAAGGCTTGCGAATTAGCAGAATCAACTGCCGAACAAGTGGTACGTTCGTTTTTTTATCAAAAAGAGTTAATAGTAAGCAAAGTTGGAAGTAACTAAATACTTTCTGATCGCTGGGCATTTGAAACGGCCTTACAGATCCGACAGGCGTTTTAGGTAATTAATTTGATTTAAAAAATTGATAATACTAGAGAGGAGCTACACATTATGAAAATCAAAGCAACCCTTGATAAGATCCCAGGCTCGATGATGCTTTTCCCGCTACTTCTTGGTGCAGCGTTAAACACTTTATTTCCAAGCACACCTACATTTTTCGGTTCCTTTACTGGAGCACTTTGGACAGGCGCGCTCCCAATTTTGGCGGTATTCTTTTTCTGCATGGGTACTACTTTAAGTTTTAAAGCTACACCTTATATTTTGAAAAAAGGCGGCGCCTTATTATTCAGTAAGATTGGTGTTGCAGCTATTGTCGGTATTATTACTGCTCATTTTATTGGTAATGGAACCGTTCTTGGCGGATTGTCAGTATTGGCAATTGTTGCTGCTATGAATGATACAAACGGCGGTATGTACATGGCTTTAATGGGCCAGTTTGGAAAAGCTGAAGATGCAGGCGCATACTCTATTATGTCTCTTGAATCTGGTCCGTTCCTTACAATGGTTACATTAGGAGCAGCAGGACTTGCTGGTTTCCCTTGGCAAACAATGGTTGGTGCTATTCTTCCATTAGTATTAGGTATGGTTATCGGTAACTTGGACAAAGATTTCAAAGAATTCTTTGGTAAAGCAGCTCCTGTTCTAATTCCATTCTTTGCTTTTGGACTTGGTGCAGGACTCGATTTCAAAAAAGTAGCAACTGCTGGTTTAACAGGGATCCTGTTAGGAGTTGGGGTTGTCGTTATCACAGGTACTGTTTTATTCCTTGTAGATCGTTTAACAGGCGGAAATGGAATCGCTGGATTAGCTGCCGCTACTACTGCTGGTAATGCAGCTGGTGTTCCTGCTGCAGTAGCTGCTGCAAACCCTGCGTATGCTTCTGTAGCTGGTTCTGCAACAATAATGGTTGCAGCCAGTGTTATCATAAGTGCCATTCTATGTCCGATTGTAGTTGCTTGGTATGCAAATAGGCTCAAGAAAAAAGAGGCATATAAGCTGGAAACCCAAAAAGTCAGTGCTTGATAATTCATAAAAGTCTGGCAAAGTGGTATGCTTTTGATATTACAAAAAAACAGAGTTATTGCCCCATCGGTAAAAAGAAATCTGCCCCTGAGAGCAATCTCAGGGGTTTATCTTTTCATTTTTAATTTAAAGTATTTACGGGAATAATAAATTGGTTGTTTTTTAGAGTTAGCCTTACATTTCTGAAAAAATAGAAAGAGAGTGATTGATATGAAAACAAATCTGCTGTATGGCCAAAACGGACTTGAGGTTGAGATACCAGATCAGGCATTTATTGTTGAGCCTAAAAACCTGCCGGGCTTAGAGAATGACCGTGAAGCTATAAAACAGGCATTAAGAAATCCGATTGGCTCATCCCCACTTAAAGAAATGGTTAAATCAACAGATACTGTAGCCATTGTCATTAGCGATATTACAAGGCCAACCCCGAATCATATACTTGTTCCTTTGTTAATTGAAGAGCTTAATCATGTGCCACTCGAGAATTTCGTTGTAATAAATGGTACAGGCACTCACCGTGACCAGACTAGGGAAGAGTTCGTGCAAATGCTGGGCGAGTGGGTAGTTAATAATATCCGAATTATTAATAATAACTGCCATGATAAGGATACATTATCAAATGTCGGACATAGCAAATTCGGATGTGATGTTTACTTAAATAAGGAATATGTTGAAGCGGATTTCCGAATTGTAACAGGATTCATTGAACCGCACTTTTTTGCTGGATTCTCTGGGGGACCTAAAGGGATTATGCCGGGAATCGCAGGGCTCGAAACAATCATGACCTTCCATAATGCCAGAATGATCGGAGATCCACTTTCCACATGGGGAAATATGGTTAATAACCCTGTTCAGGATATGACAAGGGAAATAAACGGACTCTGCAAACCACAGTTTATGCTGAATGTTACTCTTAACAAAGAGAAAGGAATAACATCTGTATTTGCTGGAGAGCTCTATGAAGCCCATGATAGAGGATGCGAATTTGTTAAAGAACATGCCATGATTCGCTGTGAAGACCGGTTTGATGTGGTAATCACTTCAAATTCTGGTTATCCTCTTGACCAGAATCTTTACCAGGCAGTAAAAGGAATGAGTGCTGCACAGAAGATTGTCAAAAAAGGGGGAGCTATTATTATGGCATCCGAATGTTCAGATGGATTGCCGAGCCATGGTAATTACTCTAAAATTTTCGAACTAGCTGATAGCCCTCAAGGATTGCTGGATCTTATTAATAATCCTGAATTTAAAATGTTTGACCAATGGCAGGTCCAAAAACAGGCAGTTATTCAGGTCTGGTCAGATGTTTACGTTTATTCAACGCTTTCCGATGATCAGGTAAAAGGAGCAATGCTCAAGCCAACTCATAATATTGAGCAAACCCTTCAGGAACTAAAACAGGTTTATGGTGAAAACATGACAGTTGCAGTCCTGCCGCTTGGCCCACTCACCATACCATATGTTAAGGAATAATAGAGGAACAGGAATTAGAATTGCTTAAGATATTACCGGCAGACGTGTTTTTCAATACCATATTGTAAAACGGCAGTGATGAATCTGCCGTTTTTTTTATGTCAAAGTGTTTTTAAAAAAGTAATATTATTAATCAAACGTTTGATTAAAAATGACCTCAAGCTTTAGGATATTGAACATGTATCCATAAGGATTTTAGGATTAAGCTATTTTCATTATCTCAATAAAATGAATACAACAAGATTTTCATTTTAAAGAGTAAATAAAAAAGTAGGTGGTATATGATACTAATATGAGATGATTAGAGGTGAAGCCTGTGGATTTTCAGGGAGTGTTTATTGAAATTCTTATTTTGCTGGCAGTTTCTATTTTCGTTATTGCCGGAGCAAAATTAATAAAGCAGCAGTATTCTATTGCACTTGTTGTGGTAGGGCTTGTATTAGGACTTACGGATATTCCTTTTTTTGAAGCGTCGGAGAATTTTATAACAAAGTCAGAGGTTTTTCATGCCATTATCGTTTCGCTTTTTTTACCGATATTGCTTGGTGATGCATCGTTAAAGATGAATGTTAACCACTTTTTTGATTACCGCCGTTCCTCCATGTCTCTTGCATTCCTGGGAACATTGTTAACGTTTTTTATTATTGGCTTCGCAGGTTATTATTTTCTTCAACTGCCCCTGGTTACTGCATTTACGTTTGCTTCTCTTATGAGCGCCACTGACCCTATCAGCGTCGTTTCGATTTTTAAATCAATGGGTGTTTCGAAGAAGCTATTAACCGTAATGGAAACAGAATCCCTTTTCAATGACGGTGTGGCGGTCGTTCTTTTTAAAATATCAACGGTTTACCTATTAACTTATATTGAATCAGGATTAGCCGGAATTGGAAGTGGAATCCTATTATTTCTTCAATTTTCTATTGGAGGGTTAATTGTAGGAGGGATAATGGGTTATATTTTTTCACAAATCATCAGGCTATTTGATGATTATCCCTTAGAGATTGCCTTTACACTGCTTCTGTTTTTTGGCAGCTACTTTATTTCGGAGCACTTCCATGTATCTGGCGTTATTGCCGTTGTTGTAGCTGGACTTATCTATGGAAGCTATGGAAAAAGGATTGGCATGAGCCAGACGACCAGCCAAAATATTAATGCGTTTATGGATACCATCACAGAGCTGGCCAATAGCTTGATTTTTTTAATGATCGGTCTGGAAATTAAAAATATCGAATTTGCGCATCAATGGTATTTTATTGCTGTTGCAATTGTTATTGTCCTGATAGCCCGAACTATTGCTGTTTATGTTAGCACGGCCTTTAGCAAAAAAATTCCTGGCAGCTGGAAAGCGATCCTTAACTGGGGCGGTTTAAAAGGGAGCCTTTCTATTGCTTTGGTTCTGAGCCTGCCTGCATCGTTTGAAGGCAGAAATATCATTCTGATTTTAACCTTTAGCATAGTCGTGTTTTCTCTAATTGTACAAGGGTTGACAGTAAAGCCGCTTGTCTTAAAATTAGGCCTTACAAAAGAAGACTCAAAATCATAAAAAGAGCCGTAAAATCTTTAAACGATTTTACGGCTTTATTTTAAGCAAATCAGATTGCATATGACAAACAAGGACATCTGCCTAAAGGACTTTTTTTTCTTTAATATCCTTTTTAACCTTCTCAACTAATTCCTCGAAATGCCTAGCGTCTTTTTTTAAGAGTACGCCCTTTCCATAGCGAATATGGTCATATGCGTTAAAGAAGTCCTCCTGAGAAGGGAAATCTGTACGCTCAAACCATTCCCGAAGCGTTTCATATTCCTTGCGTCCTTTCCCGTGTTTGTCGGCAAAGATTTGCAGGTCATAAACCAGCTTCCTTAGATATTCCTGTGGAGAACTGGTTCCAAATAAACGACGGCTTCTCTTAGTCCCCCCTGAAGGGGAAAGGAATTCCACATTTAGAATTCCGGATGTTTCGACTGTATCTATATTGTCTGTTCGGAATTTTTTAACGAGCAGCCATACAATAAGGATTGTAAGGATTGCCACTATAACCCAGACCCAAGGAGAAATATGAAGATAGAATGTATCGATTTCCTTTTTGGCTGCATTGCTTTTTCCTACAACACTTTCCGGAATCGCATTTTGTGACGAGTGAGATTGTATAATCTTTGCCAGCTTAAATAAAGGGGCAGCAAGTACGGCTGCTATAAGAACAAGTACCCCGACTGTTTTGAAGAAAAGCCATTTAATGGCGGGCATAAAAATCCCGGCGAAGACAGCAGCAAGCAGGAGTGCAAGTCCAAAAAATATACCAAAGCTTTTCGTATCATGTACTCCGTTTCGTTTTTCTGTGCTCTTTATAAGCTTTCCTGCACTAAACAGTGCTGTAAATAGAATGATAATGGCAAAGAGCCAGTTAATATAATGGTATTTTAGCATCCAGCACATCATAAAAAGAGGGATACTGCTGCAATACATAATTAAAGGCAGTTTTGTTCGTTCCGAGGACCATAATGTTGGGTCCTTTGAAAAAGCATCCAGCCGGATAATAAGAAAAATGGTACAAACGAAAGCAGACATAAAACCAAATCCCAAAAGAAAACCAGCACCCCCGCCCAGGATGCCGCCAGCCAATGAAATCACCGGGGCAGCCTGTTTAAATTTAAGAGAGGCGGCTAAGCATAAAATCCCTGCAGCAATAAACGCAATAAATGCAGTTACGGGGGGAACTTTATTTTCCCCAATATAAAAAAGAAACAATAGAAAATATAGGCATAAGCCTTCTAAAAATAGATAATAAGCGGGAAGAACGTAATTTTTCATTTTTATCACCTTCCTGCCGGTTACGTACGCCCAATTGGAACGATCGAAGCATCCTCGAATCCGTCCTGTAGCAGAAATAAGCGCTGATTATTTTTTTTCATTTTTAAAAAGTAAGGCTGATTCAAATTTTCAAAGGAACCGCAAATAATTACTACAGGTGAATTTTGCTGCTGCTTTTCCACGCTGTGGAGAAATTTGCTTACTGGCAGGGTAATTCCAATACGTCCAATTCGGGCGAGAAGATCCAGCACCTTTGCCAGCTGCCGCGGTCCTTCCCCCTTTGGCAAATGATACACAGATGACTGGTTTGCAACTATTAGGTTCAAAAACAATTCATATGGGATAGAATGTTTTGCCGCATATTGGGCTAAAAAGGCAATATTTGCGGCGATTGACTCAATATTCCTAATCATTCCCAGTCCATGCCTGATGTCCGGATCTCTTAGATTTACGATAAAGGTCCAGGAATAATCGGCTTTGTGTTCAAACACTTTTGTTTGCAGAGACTGAACCTTTGCACTGGCCTTCCAATGAATTTGTTTGAATGAATCCGAATATACATAATCCCTGGTTGCAACGGGAGACAGGATTTCCTCATGAATGCTGGACCTGACGGTAAAGTCACCATTTGATTTAAAGGAAGTCAGTCGCTCCATGGGGACAGGAAAGGGTGTAGGATAAACCAGAACTTCCTTTTGGATAAAAGGTTTGTACTTGAGCTCAACTGAACCAATACCGAAAAAGTTGTCTACTGTTAATTCCAATGAGTTTATTCTTGTGGCCCCGCGAGTTATTCCTTTAATTGGTATAGACAGAAGGACAGCTTCCTTTCCCTTTAAATGAATCGGTAATGTGAACTCCATCTCGTCGCCATTATTTTTAGAAGGAAAACCAGCTCCTTCAACAATAGACTGAAGTTTTATTTTTAAGGAGGCCTGGAAGACTGGAAGGCGGCTATTCTGGGAAATCTTCAGTCCCAAAAGAGTTTCTTCGCCTATGGAAATCCGGAGGGTTTTCTTTTCATTATCGAATACAAGTTGGTCAGAGACATGTTTAAGATAATAGATACTCATTCTGCTGAGGATTAGCAAAAAAGCCCCAAGAAAGATGAACCAGAAAGAGGGCTGATAAAGGCTGAAGAACAGGATTAAAGCAGAAATGGCTGTAACAGCTTCAAGTGCCTGGATTCCCTGTATTTCCTTGTTCCATATCATCTGCGGACCCGGCCTGTTTCTACAGGAACTTCCACCTGTGTTAAAATCGATTCCACTACCTGGCTGTTCGTCTTTTTCAAGGAAGCATCAAGCGTTAATACAAGACGGTGGGCGAGCATGCATACCGCAACATCCTTGATATCCTTCGGAGTGACAAAGCTGCGGCCCTGTAAATACGCTTTTCCCTGAGCTCCTCTCATTAATGCCAGAGTTCCACGCGGGCTGACTCCCATCTCAATTTCATCGTGATTTCGAGTCAGTTCTGCAATTTTTAAAATATAGTCCTCTACATCTTCAGAGAGTGTAACCTGTTTGACCTCTTGTTTCATTAGTGCGATTTCTTCAAGGGAAAGAACTGCTTCCAGTTTGCTGAAGGGAGTGCCATTGCGATAAGCACGCATAATCTGCTTTTCTTCTTCCATAGTTGGGTAGCTTAGTGAAATTTGCATAAAAAAACGATCCATCTGTGCTTCCGGAAGAGCAAAGGTTCCCTGCTGTGACTCAACCGGATTCTGTGTCGCAATGACCATAAAAGGATTAGGAAGGGAGATGGTTTCCCCGTCAATCGTTACCTGCCGCTCCTCCATAACCTCGAGAAGGCTGGCCTGAGTCCTTGGTGTGGCCCGGTTAATTTCATCGGCGAGGAGTATATTGGTCATTACGGGTCCAATTCTAAGCTGAAAATCCTGCTCTTTAGGATGAAAAAATTGAATTCCTGTTACATCGCTCGGCAATAAATCGGGTGTGAATTGTATTCGTTTGAATGAACCTGTAATTGTTTTAGCAAAGCTTTTTGCTAATTGTGTTTTTCCTGTTCCCGGAACACTTTCGAGCAGCACATGCCCATCGTTCAGCAGAGCAATAACCAGCAGTTCCACGGTATCTTCTTTTCCGATAATAACCTTGCCAATTTCCACTTTAAGCTGTGAAACTTTATCTATTATTTTCATTGAATAACCCCTTGTCTATATTAGGAAACGAATAGTTTAAAATTGAGATACTATTATTTTATATTTTATTTATAAGGACGTCTATTTAGGAATGGAAAACAAATCTATAGGAATAGCAAAAGGCTGCTTTCAGTTAAGCAGCCTGGGATTCCGTGATAGGGCATTGTTAACAACTAGTGTTGATTTTATTTATGCTGATTGTAGCGGAAAGTCCCGAGCCGCCCGAGGAAAGCGAGGGGCTAGGAGCGAAAATCAACATTAAAATTTAAAAGGTTCTTTTATAAAAAAACCGGAATAATAGATAGGCAATTTTGAAGACGATAAATCCCATAATTCCTCCTATGGTATTAAGGATAATATCATCAACATCAAGACTGCCAACTTTTAACTGAAATTGCAAAAGTTCTACTAGGATGGTTGATGTAATAACCAAAAGAAGAGTACGCCAAAATGAGAAATACTTGGGAAAAAGCAGAGGAAGAAAGAAACCAAGAGGCATAAATACCAGAACATTGCCCGCCAAATTAGAGAACCAGGCGTTGAAGTTAATATGGTCGGATGCTTTAATATAATTGCGTATCGTCCAGAAAGGGACAAGATTATAGGCAGCTCCGCTATCCTCAAATCGTGAATGGGCAGACTGGCGATAGGGACTAAAAAATAAAAGAAATATACTATAAAAGATATATAGAGTAAAAGTGAAATAGGAAGTAGCAGCGAATAGGCTTTTTCCTTTAAAGTGGAATTTAGGCAGCATACTTGTCTCCTGAAAACGCTTATTTTGTTTAATAGTTTACCAGAAATATATGAGTGAATGTTAATTATATGCAAGGAAAAACCCTCGCTATTATAAAGAATGAAAAGTATTTTTGGAATGAGGCAAAGCAGTATATACTGTTTATCAGACTTGGTTTGCTATTTTTTAAAGGAAGTGGAGAGTATGTATATCGCTTTAATAGTAATTCTAATCTTCGCGGCATTGATTCTTTTCAGTATTATTTTTATGCTGGCTGCCCCGGTTTTTGGAGGGACAATCTCGAAAAAGAGAAGGCGCGAACTTAATCGTTCAAAAAACTTCGTTAACAGCAAGTTCGTTAATCAAATACCCACCTTTATGAATATGGGTTTAAAAGAAAATATCGGTACCTTAAGAGATTTTATGAAAAAAGGCGGACAACGAGAACCTGGCGCTCCTATTCCGGTCGAAACTTACGTAAAGGGGAATGGAGAAGGCGGCACTAGAATCACTTGGTTTGGACACTCAGCATTTTTGCTGGAAATTGACGGTAAAGTTATCCTGATCGATCCTATGTTTGGCAAAGTTCCTTCCCCTTTTCCTATGATTGGGGGTAAGCGGTACAGCAGCAGACTTCCAATTGAAATCAAAGACCTGCCGAAAATTGATATTGTCCTGCTTTCACATAATCACTATGATCATCTTGATTACGGAACTATTTTAAAAATTAAAAACAAGGTTGACCGATTCATTACACCTCTTGGAGTCGGGACCAATTTGGAAAAATGGGGAATAACTAAAGAAAAGATTTCAGAGCATGACTGGTGGGACAAAGTCAGGGTTGATAACCTGAATTTTGTTTGTACACCGGCAAGGCATTTCTCCGGAAGAAGTCTACTTGACCGGAATGGCTCCCTTTGGTGTTCCTGGGTAATAAATGGGCAGGATTCCAAAATTTTTTTTAGCGGAGACAGCGGATATGCGCCACACTTCAAGGAAGTAGGCGAAAAATATGGCCCGTTTGATGTAACTCTGATGGAATGCGGACAATACGACAAACGCTGGGCGGCCATCCATATGATGCCTGAGGAAAGTGTACAGGCACATCTCGAGGTAAAAGGAAAAGTTATGATTCCTATTCACTGGGGTGCATTCACCCTGGCCCTGCACAGCTGGACGGACCCAGTTGAACGAGCCTCCAAAGCCGCAAAGGAACGGGGGGTTATCCTTGCCACTCCGAGGATCGGGGAAACAGTTGAAATTGGTTTTTTTGAATATCCTTCGTCTGTTTGGTGGAGAGTCCTATAGACAAAACGCTGCCCTTGGCAGCCTTTTGACATTTACATTAATGTAATAGTAAATTTACAAAACTCGAAAATTCTGGAAACATGCCCTTTACATTTTTATTGTTTAATGAAGTAGGTTAAAAAAATTAAAATTGTGGAGGAAATCATGGCTATAAAAATAAGAAGCAAAAAAACAGTATCACTAGCTTTAGCTTTTGGACTAATGATCCCAGCACTTGTTCCGGCAGTGCATGCACAAGACAATAATTTAAAGATTGATTCTGTTAAATTTAACAGCATGAAGGCTCCTGAAACTATTGATGAAATGGTAAAAACATATACAAATGCCTCTGTTGATGTGAAGTACAGTGATGGCTCAGTCAAAAATTTCCCTCTCACATATAAATATTTATTTAAATCTGAAGACAAAATCGCTGATGTAAAGGGCGAAAAAATTGCAGCGGGTACACCTATAGATGTTAATGGAAATCCAATCGTGGACCCAAGTGTTCCTGAAAAAACATACTTTGTATCAGATGCCCCTGACAGCAACAGCTTCCTAAAGCCAATTAAAGGGCAAAACTTTATGGTTACCCATTATGAATACGACACGATTGATGCGGCAGGAAAATCTGCTTATGGACTTGTGCCTGCATCCATGTCCTTGACACGTTTGGACCAGGATCAAAAGACAGGCAAATTAAAAGCAGCTGAGGTAAAGAAAATTGATTTTTCTGAGGTAAACGGATTGTGGATTCCTTGTAATGGTTCTGTTTCTCCATGGAACACACATTTAGGTTCTGAAGAATATGAGCCTGATGCACGCCAATTTGAAACCAATCCAAATTCTCAGGCAGCTACTTGGACTAAAAGCTTTGCTAAGTTGTATTTCGGGGACGAGAAAAAGGCAAATCCTTATTTTTATGGCTATGTTCCGGAAATTAACATTAACGCCGACGGTTCAACCAAAGTGGTTAAACACTACAGCATGGGCCGTAAATCCCATGAACTTTCTAAGGTTATGGCTGATAACCGTACTGTATTCTTTGGAGATGACGGACAGAATACGATGATGTTCATGTATGTTGCCGATAAAGCCCGCGATCTTTCAGCTGGAACTTTGTATGCTGCCAAATTCGTTCAAACTAGTACTGAAAGTGGCGGATCAGGCAACCTTCAGTGGATTAATCTTGGACATGCAACTGATTCTGAAATTAAGCAAATCATTGATAAAGGTACCAAGTTCAGTGATATTTTTGAAACATCGGAAAAGCCGGCAGAAGGCTTTACGGCGATCAAACAATATTCTTATGGAAAAACAGAATATCTAAAGGTAAAGCCTGGTATGGAAAAAGCTGCTGCATTTATGGAATCACGCCGTTATGCGGCAATACTCGGCGCCACTTCTGAATTTAATAAAATGGAAGGCATTACGGCCAACAATAAAGACAAAAAGGTCTATGTTGCCATTTCCGACTTGAGCAAATCGATGGAAAAGGATACAACAGGAACTGAACCATCAGATGACATCCGTCTTCCTAAAAGGAAATCTGGGGCGGTCTTCCAATTAAATCTATCTGGAGGTCTGAAGGATCAGCAGGGCCATCCAATCAAGAGCGGATATGCTGCATCATCTATGAATGCAATGGTTATCGGTGAGGATCTTCCAGCGGCTGACGCTTATGGAAACACTGCAGCTGTTGATAAAATTGCAAGCCCTGATAATTTAAGTTTTTCCGAAGATATGAGAACCCTGTTTATCGGTGAGGACAGCAGCCAGCATACAAACAACTTTGTATGGGCCTATAATGTATACACAAAGGAACTTTCCCGAGTACTGTCTGCACCTGCTGGAGCGGAATCAACAGGACTTATGGCAGCAGATAACCGCAATGGTTTCTCTTATGTAATGAGCAACTTCCAGCATCCAGGAGATGAAGTGGAGGGCAAAACGATTACTGCAGTTGATAAAGAGGAACTGCTTAAAGAAATTGACAAGCAAATCGGAATCAACAAAACCGGCGGAGTTGGATATATCTCTGGTCTTCCTTCTCTGGAAGGTTTACAAAAGGAACACTAAAAAAGATAAACTATAAGGAAATGGCCATCCCATAGGGACGGCCATTTTTTTAATTGTTAAGAAAGCATAAAGTTTAACCTTTTAAATTGTCTAGCTCCAGCGGCCAGCGAGTTTTCATCTCTGAAAAGCTTCCTTGAGTATCTTGCATCAAGTATGACCTTTAGGTGATACTTGGTGCAGCTATTGTCCATCCCGCTTCTCCCTACGCTAAGTCAACATCGAACCCAAGTGCTCCTGCACCACAGCTTTTTCATAGAAGCTTATGTTCAGCTCGTCGCAAAGCTGCATGTCGTCTATTAAGAGAATCCGTTACAGGAAGTTTACTCAGGTAGTTGCTTCGCTGAACGGGCGCTTGCGCTTTTCTTATAATACATAAAGATAAACACTCAGAAAGTGGGCAAGGGTGCCGAACAGAATGAAAATGTGGAATATTTCATGGAAGCCCAAAAGCTTAAATTTTAAAAAGTTTGGCTTGCTTCCGTAAATGACTGCTCCAATGGTGTAAAAAATTCCGCCGAGCAGCAGAAGGAACAGGCCTGTTTTATTTATAACATGCGAGAGTGGAGAAGAAACAAATACAATCATCCATCCCATGGCAACATAAATGATGGTTGAAATCCAGCGGGGGCATTTAAACCAAATCATTTTGAAAAGTACGCCAGAAATAGCCGCAACCGAAATAATAGAAAATAAAACCCAGCCAATACGATCATTTAAACTAATAATGCAAAAAGGGGCGTAGGTTCCCGCAATCAGAATAAAAATCATGGAGTGGTCAAGACGCCGTAGGAATGCAATAACCTTATCCCTTGCCATTACCATATGATAGGTTGCAGACGCAGAGTACAGAAGTATCATGCTGATTCCAAAGATAATCACGGCTGTGATGGCAAACGGAGAGGACTTTTCAATTGAAGCTTTAATTACCATTGCCAGAAGGGCGGCAAAAGATAAGAAAGCACCTGCAAGATGGGTAAATCCATTAATTGGTTCACGAATATAAGTATTCAAACTTAATCCCTCCACTTCGTTATGTAGTTTTTAATACTACATATAATGATACGACTATAATTATATGTAGTCAATCAATATTGAGAAAAAAAGAATTTCATGTATGATGGAAGTAGAAGAAAATGGATGACGAGGTATCCAAATGAAAAAAGTAAACGAAACACTTTCACAGCTTGTACAAGACAAACAGCTTCCTATAGACGACATCCCTCAAATTGATTTATATATGGACCAGGTGATCCAGCTTTTTGAAAAAAGGTTCGGCGGGTCGAAACGAAATGACCAGGAAAAGGTCTTAACCAAAACCATGATAAATAATTACGCAAAAGGTAAGCTTTTCTTTCCTATAAAAAATAAAAAATATTCGAAAGAACATCTAATCTTGATTAGTCTTATCTATCAAATGAAGGGAGCTCTTTCGATTAATGATATTAAATCTGCGCTTGAAGGGCTGAATGAAAAGGCGGAGGCTGAGGAAGGTGTCGACTTTTTTTACGAGAGTTTTCTTCATCTTTCCGCCAAAAATGCAGAGCGTTTTCGGGAAGATGTTTTCATCAGGGGAAAGGAAGCCGAGGAAGAAGCTTTAGGGTGGCCGGAACCCTCAAGTGATCTTGAAAGAGCCTTATTAATTACTTCATTGACAGACATGAGCAATCTTTACCGCCGGGCAGCTGAAAGACTAGTAGACGGTCTTGCTGAAGAACGCAGCCAAAGGAAGGAACAGCATCATTTGGCTGAGAATAAAAAGAAACAAAAGAATCGAAAATAATATTTATTAGGGGGTTTTTAAATGGCAGAGCTTCGAAGACTAGGACAGTCAGATATTAATATTTCGGCACTCGGACTTGGAACATGGCAGTTTAGTAAGGGGAATGGCCTTGTTGGCCGCTACTGGCCGGTGATTGAGAAAGAGGATGTCAGAGACATAGTCAGAATGAGCCTTGAAGGCGGAATTAATTGGTATGATACAGCGGAGGTCTATGGAAAAGGAAAATCAGAAGAAGCTCTGGCAGATGCCTTGAATGCACTTGGTGAAAAAGCCGGGGAGGCTTTAATAGCGACCAAATGGTGGCCTGCCTTCCGCACAGCGGGCTCCATTACCGCAACGATTGACCAGAGGATCGAGGCGTTAAAGGGAAGAACAATTGACTTATACCAAATCCACCAGCCGTTTTCTTTTTCGAGTGTAAAGGCAGAGATGGAAGGTATGGCGGCCTTATTAAAAGATCAAAAAATTCGTTCAGCTGGAGTCAGTAATTTTAACGAAACTAAAATGAGACAGGCACATGATATATTGAAGCAACATGGCTTTCCGCTGGTATCCAATCAGGTAAAATACAGTCTTCTTGACAGAAGAATTGAACATAACGGGGTTTTGTCAGCCGCAAAGGAACTTGGAATAACTATTATTGCTTATTCACCGCTTGAACAGGGTATTCTTTCTGGAAAGTTCCACAAAAATCCTGAGCTTTTAAAAAATGTATCCGGTCCCCGTAAGTATATATCCCATTTTAAGCCATCTGGTCTTGCCAAAACAAAGCCTTTAATTGATGTGCTTGAACGATTGGCAAAGGAGTACAACGCTTCAGCAAGCCAAATCGCTTTAAACTGGCTGATTCATTTTCATGGAGAAACCGTTGTAGCTATCCCAGGTGCATCTAAGAAGCATCATGCTGAAGAAAATATTGGCGCACTAACTTTTAAACTCACACAATCTCAAATGGACGAGATCGACAGACTTTCAAAGGAAGTAGCTAAATAGAATAAATGATATATCAAAGGGTCATCATGAATTGGTGACTCTTTTTCTTTCCGCCCTAAGTGGAAACTAGGTAACAAAAGGTTCACCTTAGTGCCTACCCTGATTCATAATAGGAAAAACGGTAACAAGAGAACCGTCAGCATGCCCTTTTTTGGTTTTTAAAAGGGAAAGTGGTAACGAATGATCCGGCCATCCATCCCGACCGTCAATGAAATAAAAATTCAACCAAAATTTCTCTTTTTAAAAGAGAAGGAATGAACTATAATGGAATTATAAAAGTTCACAAATTTGTCGAAAATAAATAGTGACATTGCGCGGGTTTTGGGTTATTTTGGTGAGTTTAGGAGGATGGACATGATTAGAGCGGCAATCGCAGGAGTACTAGGGTTTATCTTGATATTTATCGAATCTCTAATTGTTATGTGGCTTAAAGGATTACAAACAATCGAGTTCGACGGAATGTCTCCGTTTATCAGCATATGGGCAATGAATTTTTTCCTCGTCTTCACAATAGCTACCCATATTCAAACCTGGTTTGTTAATCGTCCAAATTTCAATAAAGCAGAAGAAGATAACTTCTATTAATAGAAAAAACGCCTCAGGATACCGGCAATCCGGACCGAGGCGTTTTTTTATTTAAACATTTTGCTGAATCGCATTATTTCTTTTGAAAACAGTTTTCCTGATAAAGGGAACAACCCAGCGGTCTAAGCCGAATTTTCCAGCGTTCAAGCCAGCGAATAGGATGATTGCTCCGATAAAAAGGTCAGTTGGAATGTGAGATACTGTTCCAGCAAGGAAGAAAGAAAAGTTCATCAGAAGTCCAAAGAACATTGCTGCAGTAGTCAGGCATCCAAGAATTAAGCCAAGCCCTACCAGGAATTCACCGAGAGGAACGACTGTATTGAAAATATCAACGTTTGGAAGTGCAAAGCCTTTTAAGAAAGATACATACCAGCCGTAAACAAGTGAACCGTCGGGACCTTTGACCGGATTGGCAACGGCGCCTTTCAAGTAACCAGAAGCATCAAACCCGCCAGTCAGTTTATGCAGACCCGCAGTCAGCCAAGAGTAGCCTAAATATATACGTAAAACTGCTAAAATCCCAGAAGCTATAACATTTTCCCTTAACCATTTAACCATGATTAATCTCCCCTTTTTTGTTAATAAGTTTTATACGGTGTTTACACTGTTAATATATCAGATAGAATGTTAAAAAAGCATAGATTTTCCAGGTATTCACATATCTGTAAAAAAGGTTTGAACAAATTGTAAACACCTAAAGTTTTACAAAAAAACAGTTGCAAAGACTTTGCCTATTTGCATTTTCCTTACATCAACGGCAATAATAGGGAAAGTGGAAAAAAGGAATAATGAAAGCAGGGGTATTATTGACTGATTTTTTATCATTAGGAATATCGCAGGCTTATGCGAATCTATTAAAAACAAACGGGATTACAGTACCGACGCCTATTCAGGAAAAGGCTATCCCTCCAATAATGGAAGGAACGGATGTTATAGCCCAGGCTCAGACGGGAACAGGAAAAACATTTGCTTTTGTCCTGCCAATCTTGGAAAAGCTCAACCCGGAAGCGAATCATGTTCAGGCATTAATCGTAACGCCTACAAGGGAATTAGCGCTTCAAATAACAAGTGAAATTAATAAATTTATTGAAGAGAGAGAAGATATTCTCGTTTTGGCGGTTTATGGAGGCCAGGATGTAGAGAAGCAATTGAAAAGGCTTAAAAAAGGTCCGCAAATTGTAGTTGGAACTCCGGGACGGATGCTCGACCATATTCGCCGGGGCACGGTTCAATTATCAAGAGTATCGTTTTTGGTATTGGATGAAGCAGATCAAATGCTGCATATCGGCTTTCTAAATGAAGTTGAAGAAATTATTAAGGAGACGCCGCGAAGCCGGCAGACCTTGCTTTTCTCTGCTACTATTCCAGATGAAATCAGAAAATTAGCGGGGCGGCATATGCGCAGCCCGGAGAACATTCAAATCCAAAAGAAACAAGCACCGGCATTAAGCGTAAACCAGCTTGCAATACATTCTACAGACCGTGCAAAGCAGGCTGTACTGATGAATTTAATTGAAACACATCGCCCATTTTTAGCTGTTATTTTTTGCAGAACGAAGCGGAGAGTAAGCAAGCTTTATGAGGTACTGAGAGCAAACGGTTATCAATGTGATGAATTACATGGAGACCTGTCGCAGGGAAAAAGGGAACAAGTTATGGAAAGATTCCGGAAGGCTGAAATCCAGCTTTTGATCGCTACAGATGTGGCAGCAAGAGGACTGGATGTCGAAGGAGTAACCCACGTATTTAATTACGATATCCCTCAGGATACGGAAAGCTATATTCACCGGATCGGCAGAACAGGACGCGCAGGACAAAATGGGCTTGCCATTACTTTGTACAGTGCAAAGGATAAAGAGGATCTTTATTCCATTGAAAAAGATTTAAACATCACCATAAAAAAAGAAAATAGTGAACAATCCGTCTCCCAGGAAGATAAAAATGAAGATGAGAGAGCGGATCGTGGCAGGAAAGAGAGCAAGCCAAAAGCATTTGGAAAGAGAAGTGGGGACCGAAGCCGTAAACCACAGCGTGAAGGTGGAAGAGGGGCAGCTCAAAAGCGGGTAACTGGAAACGGCAGGAGAAATGAAGAAAGCAGGACTTCTAATGATCGCCCTTTTTCTAAAGAGGGGGATTCCTTTAGGGGCAATGAGGGCAGAAACCGGCCTGCTGGAAGAAGTGCTTCGCCGTCATCAGGTAATGGAACACGGCGTGAACGAATGGATGAAAGAGGGTCAAAGCCTGCTCGGAGAACGGATGACCGAATAGGGAACGATGAAGAAAACAAATCTTCGCGTTTTAAAACGGACCGTCCATTTACAAGAAGTAATGAAGGAAGAAACCAGCGTCCAGGGAAACGTGATTCAGAAGGTGTAGGTACAAGGCGGGAACGAATGGATGAAAGAGGGTCAAACCCTTCTCGGAGAACGGATGACCGAATGCGGAACGATGAAGAAAACAAATCTTCACGTTTTAAAACGGACCGTCCATTTACAAGAAGCAATGAAGGAAGAAACCAGCGTCCAGGGAAACGTGATTCAGAAGGTGTAGGTACAGGGCGTGAACGCTTGGATGAAAGAGGGTCAAAGCCAGCACGGAGAACGGATGACCGAATGCGGAAAAATGAAGAAAACAAACCTTCACGTTTTAAAACGGACCGTCCGTTTACAAGAAGCAATGAAGGAAGAAACCAGCGTCCAGGGAAACGTGATTCAGAAGGTGTAGATACAGGGCGTGAACGCTCGGAAGATAGAGATGTAAACCGAGGAAGAAAGCCGGAGTCGGGTAAAAAATTCGGAGCAAGACCGGGTAAATCAGGTAGACCAGCTGCAAAAAAAACGAGAAACAATCCAAGCCAGGGTGGCGGTAAAAGGAAATAAAGGCGAAGGGTGAAATCATCTGATTTCATCCTTTTTTAAATTTTGAACTTTAAACTCTAAGCCCCAGACCTAATTAAATTTCCAAAAGGTGTAGGTGTGGAAATTACATCCGAAAAGGGAAGGTGCAGGACTAAATTTGCGAGCGTCATTTCCAAAGGGAATGGCGTATATGTCAACGGTGCTAATAAAGATGCCTATGTTGTCATGATGTAGATATGGATACAGGCGGAGGGGGAAACTAAGTTTAAGATGGAATAAGTAGAAGTTTTCCGTTTTTAGGTAGAAGTTAAAATAAAACAGGTAGAAGTTTTTTTAAAATAGGTAGAAGATTTACGAATTGAGGTAGAAGTTTTTCCTTAGAATGAAACCAAGTTTAAATTTGCAGAACCGAACCTGAGATTTGTAGAAAGCGAACTTAATTTTGTAGAATAGCCTATCCAATTTGCAGAATGAGCTCTAAAATAGCAAAAAGCCCTGGAGTCTTCCCGGGCTTTTGCTATTTTATATACTTTTAAATTGGAGTATTACCACTTTCTATCTCTATGCCAGACACGATAGCAAATTCTGCCCAGCTAAACTCTGAATTTGAGGCATTCTTGAAAGATCGATATTTCCTCCGCTGACAATTACCCCGCAATGGGCTGAGCGAAGATGGCGGGCATGGGCGAGAACCGCTGCAAATGCAGCAGCTCCGGCTCCTTCAATTAAAGTTTTTTTGCGTTCAAGCATAAAGATCATGGCTGCTGCAATATCGGTATCCGATACGGTAAAGATATCATCTACGAAATCTTTAATAATAGGAAAAGTCAGTTTGCCTGGCTGCTTTACAGCAATTCCATCCGCTATAGTGGAGACACCTTTTGAAGTATCCAATTTATAGCCGTGGAATTGATTATATATTGCACTTGCTCCTTTAGCCTGAACACCAATTATCTTAATTTTAGGATTTACCATTTTGGCCGCTACCGCAATGCCTGAAATTAATCCGCCTCCTCCAACTGGTACGAGGATTGTATCAAGTAAAGGTTGCTGTTTCAGCATTTCAATGGCTATGGTTCCCTGACCGGCCATCACATCGTAATCATCAAAGGGATGAACAAAGGTGCTTTTTGACTCCTGCTGTTCCGCAAGAGCTGCCTCGCAGGCTTCATCAAAGGAGGCCCCCTTTAAGACAATGGTTGCCCCATAGCTTCTGGTTGCCTGGATTTTAGCGTCCGGTGTCTTTTCGGGAACATAAATTTTGGCTGAGATGCCCCGTTTTGCTGCTGCTAGGGCCACCCCTTGAGCATGATTGCCTGCAGAGGCAGTAATGACACCATATTTAACTTGTTCGTTAGAAAGGTTGGCAATTTTAAAGCTTGCACCTCTTACCTTAAAGGCACCCGTTTTTTGCTGATTTTCCATTTTAAAGTATACATTCATCCCTGCCAATTTATTGACAGAGGTTGATATAGAAAGGGGAGTATGATGTACGACCGACGAAAGATGTTCCATCGCTTCCTTTACCTTTTCTTCTGTTAAGCAATTCCCAATGGGGTTCACACTCCTAGTGTTGTGCAGTTTCAAATTCCTTAATTTTATCTTCAATGTTTAAGGTGATGGCAATATCATCCCAGCCATTCAAGAGCATTTCCTTTGAATAAGGGGAAATATCAAACAATGCCTCAAACCCCTGATTATCATAAATCCGCTGTTCTTCAAGATTTACAGTAAGCTGGTATGAATCCTGTTCGGCACGATTAACGATTTCTTGTACCTGCTCATCTGTAAGCTGGACAGACAGAATTCCATTTTTCACACAGTTGTTTTTAAAAATATCCGCGAAGCTCGGGGCAATAACAATTTTAAAGCCATAATCCTGCAAGGCCCATGGAGCATGTTCACGGGATGAGCCACAGCCGAAATTTTCTCCTGCTACAAGGATGGAGGCACCCTTAAATTTCGGGTTGTTCAAAGTGAAATCTTCGCGAAGGCTTCCATCATCCTTAAAGCGCCAGTGGTAAAAGAGAAATTGCCCGAAGCCCTGGCGTTCAATTCTTTTTAAAAATTGCTTGGGTATAATTTGGTCAGTATCTATATTGGCCCGGTTCAATGGATAGACGAGGCCTTTATGAATTCGAATGGGTTGCATATTTTGTAGCCTCCTATGAATTGAGTACTGCCTGAGAAAATTGGCGAACATCAGTAAAACGTCCTTCAATTGCAGCTGCGGCTGCCATTTCCGGACTTACCAAGTGGGTACGCGCCCCGTTACCCTGGCGTCCTTCAAAATTACGATTGGAGGTGGATGCGCATCGGCCGCCCGGAGGAACAAAATCATCATTCATAGCCAGGCACATACTGCATCCCGCGTCACGCCATTCAAAGCCTGCTTCTTTAAAAATAACATCCAAACCTTCTTTTTCAGCCTCAGCTTTAACACTTGCAGAACCGGGAACGACTAGGGCCCGAACTCCATGATGTACCTTTCTGCCCTGAATCACTTCAGCTGCGTTCCGAAGATCGCTAATTCTCGAGTTCGTACAGGAACCGATAAATACATGGTCGATTTCAATGCTTGAAATAGGCTGGCCAGCTTCAAGACCCATATATTCAAGAGCACGTCGAATTTCATCTTTTTCGCTTTCCTTTGCAGCAGATTCGGGATCAGGAACAGAGGAGGTAACTGGCAGGCACATTCCCGGGTTTGTACCCCAGGTAACCTGTGGAGCAATCTCTTCAGCTTCAATTTCGATGACAGCATCATAGGAAGCGCCCTGATCAGATGCTAGAGCTCTCCAGCTATCAGCTGCTTCTTCAAATTTCTCTCCCTGAGGGACAAAGCTTCTGCCCCTTAAGTACTCAATTGTGGTTTCATCAGGTGTAATCAAACCTGCCCGAGCCCCAGCCTCAATGGACATATTACAAACCGTCATACGTTCTTCCATTGAAAGACCCCTAATTGCTTCGCCCGTAAATTCAATAACAAAGCCAGTTCCGAAGCGGACGCCATGTTTTCCAATAATGGCGAGGATCAGGTCCTTCGCTGCAACTCCCTGGCCCAGCTGGCCGTTTACTTTTACATTAAGCGTTTTAGGGCGGGCCTGCCAGAGGGTTTGCGTAGCAAGAACATGTTCTACCTCGCTTGTTCCGATACCGAATGCCAGCGCACCAAAAGCACCGTGAGTAGAAGTATGGCTGTCACCGCAAACGATGGTTTTGCCAGGCTGAGTTAGTCCTAGTTCAGGACCTATGACATGAACGATTCCATTTTCGGGGTGATCAATATCTGCAAGCGTAATACCGAAATCGGAGCAATTTTGTTTAAGAGTATCCATCTGTGTTTTTGAAATTAAATCCTTGATAATATGGCGCTCCCTGGTAGGAACATTATGATCCATGGTGGCAAAAGTAAGATCCGGGCGGCGTACCTTACGGCTGTTCATCCGCAATCCTTCAAAGGCCTGGGGAGAAGTAACTTCATGGACAAGATGCAGGTCGATGTATAGTAAATCCGGTTTGCCATCCTCACGATGGACAACATGCTTCTCCCAGATTTTTTCGATAATATTTTTTTGCTTTTGCATTCGAATCCCCCCAATTACTAAATTTAATGGTTAGCCCGCTGCCCCCTTGGAAATTGTCTCATTCCAAGAGGGGGGAGCTAAAATGAAGCTTGCGCTTTTCTCCTTATGCGTAACATCCCATGATGCATTTCGATGTATTTTGAGTAACGATGTAATCAATGATTCTGCGTGTCATTTCAACCGTTCCAACTTTACGACCATTCGGAATCTGAAGATCAGCTGTCTGGTATCCGGAATCAAGTACTGCCTGAACAGCTTCTTCGATTAGCGCTGCTTCTTTTTCCATCTGGAATGAATATCTCAGCATCAGTGCAGTCGATAAAATCATCGCAACTGGGTTGGCAATGCCTTTTCCGGCGATGTCCGGTGCAGAACCGTGAACCGGCTCATAAAGTCCAACCCCATCCTCACGAAGGCTGGCTGAAGGGAGCATGCCTAGTGAACCAGTTAGAACAGATGCTTCATCGCTTAGAATATCGCCAAACAGATTCTCGGTAACAATTACATCAAATTGAGATGGATTAGTAATCAATTTCATAGCTGCAGCATCAACAAGAACATGCTCTACTTTAACATCAGGATACTGCGCTTTTTTCTCTTCAACTACCTCGCGCCACATCTTGCTGGACTCAAGAACATTAGCCTTATCAACAGAGGTGAGGTGCCCGCGGCGTGTCTGCGCAGCCTGGAAGCCCTTATCTACAATTCTTTCAATCTCTTTTCGGGTGTAAGCCAGAGTATCTACAACAGCTTCGCCGCCATTCACGCGTTCACTCGGAGTTCCAAAATATAGGCCTCCAGTGAGCTCGCGAACAATGAGAAGGTCGCTTCCGCTAACAACAGATTCCTTAAGGGGAGAGGCATGAAGCAAATTTTTAAAGCTTTTTACTGGCCTTAGATTTGCAAATAGGTCTAGTTCTTTTCTGATGCCAAGCAAACCACGTTCAGGCCTTAGATGAGAAGGAAGCTGATCCCATTTCGGCCCGCCAACAGCACCCAATAAAACGGCATCAGCCTTTTTACAGGCATCAACAGTTGCCTTAGGAAGGGGGGTGCCATGCAAATCAACTGCTGATCCGCCTATATCGTGGGTTTCAAACTCAAAGGTATGATTGAATTCTTCAGCAATTACCTTTAAAACTTCCTTAGCAGAGTGGATAACTTCGGTTCCGATCCCATCACCGGGCAGCAGTACAATTTGTTTTTTCATTCTGGTTGGCCTCCTAGGTTAAATTAATGCCTTTTCCTTTTGAATTGCCTTTGCATTGAAAAACACACGATTCACTGCGTTTAGAAAGGCTCTGGCTGAAGCCTCCAGTACATCCTGAGCAGAACCGCGTCCACTTACAGCTGTTCCATTTACGGTCATGCTGACATGAACTTCTGCCAATGCATCACGCCCCTGCCCGACAGAGCTTAGTTTGAAATTTGTTAGGTGAATTTCTTCTTTAATTAGTGCTTCTAGTGTATTGTAAAGAGCTTCCACGCTTCCCTGGCCGGTTCTGGCTGTTTCTGCACGAATCCCTTCAGGGTTAGTTAACGCTACAGTCGCAGTTGGAAGATTAGCGGATCCATATTGAACCTGGAAGGCCTCAAGTTCATATTTTTTCACGTCAGAGAAATCAGTTTGGATATCGGTAAGTATGGTGAACAGATCTTCGTCCGTAACTTCCTTCTTCTTGTCGGTTAAAAGTTTAAAGGCTTTAAAAGCTTCTGACAGTTTATCGCTTGAAAGAGAAAATCCAAGCTGTTCTATTTTGTCTTTAAAAGCATGGCTTCCTGAATGTTTGCCAAGTACGAGCTGGTTTGATTTAATACCTACTAGTTCAGGAGTAATAATTTCATAGGTAGATGCATGCTTCAGTACTCCATCCTGATGAATTCCAGATTCATGGGCAAAGGCATTCTTGCCGATAATGGCTTTGTTAGGAGGTACCGCCATCCCGGTGAATCGGCTGACCAGGTCACTGGTACGTTTAATTTCATTTAATACAAGATTAGTAGTATAAGGGTATCTGTCTTTACGGATATTCAGAGCAACCCCGAATTCCTCCAGCGCTGCATTCCCAGCACGTTCTCCGATTCCGTTAATGGTGCCTTCAATTTGTGTAGCACCATTTTCCATTGCTGCCAACGAATTGGCTACTGCGAGACCTAAATCATCATGGCAGTGGGCGGAAAGAGCCACTTTATGAATATTTGGAACTTTTTCTCTAACGTAACGGAAAATGCGTCCGTATTCCTCGGGAGTTGTATACCCAACAGTATCAGGGAGGTTAATAACGGTAGCTCCTGCATCAATGACTTTCTCAATGATTTTTACAAGGAAATCAAGGTCAGATCTTGAAGCATCCTCAGCTGACCATTCAATTTGGCCGAATTTCTTTTTAGCGTAAGAAACCATGCTAACCGCGGTGTCGATGACTTCCTCAGGTGTCTTTTTGAGCTTATAGGTCATATGGATAGGGGAGGTTGCCAGAAAAACATGCAGCCTTGGATCGCTTGCGCCCTTTAGGGCTTCCCAGGCGATGTCGATGTCCTGCTTCGTTGCTCTAGCAAGACCTGTAACCGAAACATTTTTAATTGTACGGGCAATTGCTCTTACAGCTTCAAAGTCACCCTGTGAGGAAGCCGGAAATCCGGCCTCCATAATATCTACTCCAAAACGCTCAAGCTGTCTTGCTATTTCCAGCTTTTCTAGCTGATTAAGATTGACGCCCGGTGACTGTTCTCCATCACGCAGAGTTGTATCAAATATGTTAATGTGAACCATGGACAGCCACTTCCTTTTTCGCATTTACTGGACGTTTAATAAATGGCATCAGTTCGCGAAGCTCCCGGCCTACTTTTTCGATTGGATGATTATTCTCACTTCGGTTTATAGCATTAAATTGAGGGCGGTTTGCCTGGTTTTCCAGGATCCAGCCTTTAGCAAAAACACCAGTTTGAATATCCTTCAAGATTTCCTTCATTCGTTCTTTGGTATCCTCGTTTACAACACGTGGTCCAGAAACGAAATCTCCCCATTGGGCTGTATCGGAGATGGAATATCTCATATTTTCAAGCCCTCCTTCATAGAGAAGGTCAACGATCAGCTTCATTTCATGAAGACATTCAAAGTAAGCAACCTCTGGCTGGTATCCTGCTTCAGTCAGTG
This sequence comes from Neobacillus sp. FW104-15D2, assembly GCF_058790155.1. NCBI lineage: Bacteria > Bacillati > Bacillota > Bacilli > Caryophanales > Bacillaceae > Neobacillus > Neobacillus sp. FW104-15D2. The sequence continues at coordinate 112,962 of NZ_JBYTCJ010000009.1, read as the reverse complement.
TTTCAAAACCTGCTTTAATCAGACTAGTAACACCGCCGCAAAGCACTGCCTGTTCTCCAAACAAATCTGTTTCGGTTTCTTCCTGGAAGGTTGTTTCCAAAACTCCGGCACGGCCAGCACCAATAGCTTTGGCATAAGCAAGAGCGAGGGAACGTGCATTGCCTGTATAATCCTGATAAATACCATATAGCGCCGGAACACCTCCGCCCTCTGTGTAAGTACGTCTTACCAAGTGGCCCGGTCCTTTAGGGGCAACGAGGAAAACATCAACATCGGCAGGAGGGACGATTTGGTTAAAGTGAATATTGAATCCATGTGCAAAAACTAGTGAGTTCCCTGGTTTTAAGTTAGGTTTAATGCTTTCTTCATATACTTTTGGCTGAAGCTCATCTGGAAGTAGAACCACAACAACATCTGCAGCTGCCACAGCTTCCGCAACTGTGCGGACATCAACTCCGTCTTCCACAGCCTTATCCCAGGATTTTCCCTCTCTAAGACCTACGACCACATCAAATCCACTTTCCTGGAGGTTAAGTGCATGTGCATGGCCCTGTGAACCATACCCCACAACTGCTACCTTTTTACCTTGTAGTACCTCTTCCTGAATATCGCTGTTATAAAGAACCTTTGCCATCTTTTATCATCCCTTCGTGGAAAAATTTTTATTTTAATAGAGAGTAGGAATTCATTTCCGTTACCTGTGGCTGCTGTCCACGCAAAAAGGCTGTTAAACCTGTTCTGGAAAGCTCTTTTATACCGTATGGACGAAGCAGTTCAATCAGTGCTTCAACTTTTTCCGGCTTTCCGGTTACCTGAATCGCAAGACTGTCCTTGCTTACATCAATAATCGATGCCCGGAAAGGTTCAATTATTCCTTTGATTTCACTTCTGAGCTGTCCGCCGCCGGCTACCTTTATTAGCGCCAATTCCCGGGCAACAATAGCTTTGTCGGTTATATCGGAAACTTTTAAAACATCAATCTGCTTGTTTAGCTGTTTTGTAAGCTGCTCGAGCTTCTGGCTGTCTTCCACCTCAACAACCAGAGTCATTTTTGAAATTCCTTCTGTTTCAGTGGGGCCAACAGAAATACTTTCAATATTGAACTGACGTCTTTGCAAAAGCCCTGTTACGCGGTTTAGGACACCGCTTCGATTTTGAACAGTTGCAGTTATGATTCTTCTCATTCTTTCACCCCGATCATCTCGTGAAGCCCTTTACCCGGGGCAATCATTGGATAGACGTTTTCCTGCTGGAGGACACGGCAGTCCATCAATACTGGTCCATCGTATGCCATGACATCTGGCAAAACAGAAAGAAGTTCTTCTTGTGAGGTTACCTTCATGCCGCGAACTTGATAGCTTTCAGCAAGCTTTGCAAAATCAGGCTGGGATTGCAGAACCGAATGTGAATATCGATTTTCATAAAATGCCTCCTGCCATTGCCTTACCATTCCAAGAGCTCCGTTGTTTACAATAATGATTTTAATAGGCAACTTCAGCTCATGAACCACGGATAATTCCTGCAAAGTCATCTGAAAGCCTGCGTCCCCAACGATGGCAACAACTGTGCTTTCAGGTGAGGCAATTTGAGCGCCAATAGCTGCAGGAAAGCCAAATCCCATCGTGCCAAGCCCGCCTGATGTCACCCAGCGGTGTGGCTGTGAAAATGTATAGTATTGAGCTGCCCACATTTGATGCTGTCCGACATCTGTTGTAATGACAGCATCCCCGTTTGTGGCTTGATGAATGGCCTGCATGAGCCACTGCGGACACATTTCAGAGTCGCTATTTTTATACCAGAGAGGGAACTGCAATTTGTTTTGCTGCAGCCTCTCCATCCATTCATTGTGAACAGGAGGTTCAGCAATTTGAGATGACAGTTCACAAAGTGCTTCTTTTGCATCTGAAACAATAGGAATATGTGTGACTACGACTTTTCCTATTTCCGCTGGATCAATATCGATATGTGCCACTTTAGCATTAGGAGCAAAGTGTTTAAGATTACCTGTCAGGCGGTCATCGAATCTTGCTCCAATATTGATAAGTAAATCGCATTCATAAAGAGCCATATTTGCTGTATAGGTCCCATGCATTCCACCCATTCCAAGGGAAAGGGGGCTGTCAGCAGGGAAACTTCCAAGGCCTAAAAGTGTATTAACAACAGGCAGGGAATGTTTTTCTGCAAAAAATCTTAGTTCTTCAGAGGCTTTGGCATGAAGAATACCAGCGCCTGCGAGTAAAACCGGTTTCCTTGATTTTGACAGTGCCTCGGCCAGCTTCTTGATTTGAAGCGGATTTGGCTTTGTTGTCGGCTGATAGCCAGGAAGATAAAAGTCTGAATCCAAATCAATGTCATTGATTTCGGCAGCTGAGATATCTTTTGGAACATCGATGACCACTGGGCCGGGTCGGCCGGTAGAAGCAATATGGAAAGCTTCCTTAACAATTCGCGGCAGATCCCGGGCTGATTGGACCTGATAATTATGTTTGGTAATAGGGGTAGTAATGGCCATAATGTCTGATTCCTGGAAGGCATCTGTTCCGATAACACTCCTGGCCACCTGTCCCGTGAAAATAACCAATGGAAGGGAATCCATCATGGCATCAGCAATTCCAGTCACAAGATTGGTTGCTCCGGGGCCGGATGTCGCAATGACTACTCCAGGTTTTCCTGTAATCCGTGCATATCCTTCAGCTGCATGGATAGAGCCCTGTTCATGGCGGAAGAGGATGTGTTTAATTTCATCCCTTGCCCTGTATATTGCGTCATAGATTGGAAGTACGGCTCCTCCCGGATACCCGAACAACAATTCAACTCCTTCTTCAATAAGTGATTCGATGAGAAGGTCTGCGCCCGTTTTGGGGGCTGTGCTGGTTTTTACGGCCAGCGCTGCTTCAACATTCACGTAGTGATCCCTCCTTGGATTAAATTAAGTAATATTAAATCGGCATTTGCCGTGGTAAACGTTTGAATTTTCTGGATTTTATGAGTCTAATTATCCATAGAAAAAAGGCCTATTCCTGTCCGAATAAACTGCATATAAAGGATATACAGCTCAAACGGGGAGAAAAGGCCTTTGCTTTTCACGGTACCACCCGATTTCACAGCATTTTTGCAAATGCTGCCTTATGAAGCGGCATGTTACGAAAGCACCGCCTCTTTTTGGTAACGGGTATTTTAGAAATACCCGGCTCAGCCTAATTGGTTGCCCGTTCAGCTCAGCACTCAGGGATGATGTCAGAATAAGAAGTATTGTCGGGCTTCCAGCAACCCCGGCTCTCTGAAAATACTTATTCTTATTCCTTTATTCCCGTCATCGATTTTAAGAGTTATATTTTCATTACTCCGCCTGTGTTAGCGGATGTTACAAGCTTTGCATATTTTGCAAGATAGCCAGATTTGATTTTTGGTTCAGGCTTTTTCCAGGCAGCGCGCCTTTTGGCCAAAACTTCTTCATCGACCAGAAGTTCAATACTTCTGGTTTGGAGATCGATCATGATTGAGTCACCATTTTCAACGAAGGCGATAGGGCCGCCTTCAGCCGCTTCTGGTGAAATATGGCCGACAGAAATTCCGCGGCTTGCTCCTGAAAACCTTCCATCGGTAATGAGGGCAACCTCTTTATCGAGACCCCGTCCAGCAATGGAAGAGGTTGGGGCGAGCATTTCGGGCATCCCTGGACCGCCTTTTGGTCCTTCGTAACGGATAACCACCACGTGCCCCGATTCTACAATGCCGTTGTCAATTCCGGCCTGGGCTTCTTCCTGGGATTCAAAAACAATTGCTTCACCGAGGAAGGTTTTAATGGAAGGATCTACTGCACCAACTTTAATTACGCCGCCATCTGGAGCGAGATTTCCAAAGAGGATGGAAAGTCCGCCAACAGGGCTGTATGGATTCTCTTTGGTACGAATAACCTTTTCATTTGTAATTTTTGCTTCGCTTACGCTTTCAGCAATGGATTTTCCTGAAATGGTTAAACAATCTTTATTTATCAGGCCGTCAATTTGGCAAAGCTCATTGATAATGGCACTGACTCCGCCAGCTTCATGAACATCCTGCATAGAATAATCAGAAGCAGGGCTTATTTTTGATAAATAAGGAACTCGTTCAGCAATTCGGTTGATTTCCTTTAGGTCATATTCAATACCAGCCTCATGGGCGATAGCTAAGGTATGAAGGACGGTATTTGTTGATCCTCCCATAGCCATATCTAGTGCAAAAGCATTATCAAAAGCTTCTTTTGTTAAAATGTCCCGCGGCTTGATATCTTTTTTGACTAATTCGATTAAATGCCTTGCTGCCTGTCGTATAAGTTCATGCCTTTCTTCGGAGGTGGCAACAATCGTTCCATTGCCTGGAACTGTTAAGCCAAGAACCTCCATTAGGCAGTTCATCGAATTTGCAGTGAACATTCCTGAACAGGATCCGCAAGTTGGGCAAGCATGTGTTTCAAGTTCGAGCAGTTCCTTTTGGGAAATGGAGCCCTGGTTATAGGCACCCACTCCTTCAAAAACAGATACAAGGGAGAGGGGCTTTCCTGATGGAGACATTCCGGCTTCCATTGGACCACCTGATACAAAGACAGAAGGAACATTGGTGCGGGCAGCAGCCATCAGCATTCCAGGCGTGATTTTATCACAGTTTGGAATATAGAAGACCCCATCAAACCAATGGGCATTAATAACTGTTTCAGCACTGTCAGCAATAATCTCCCTGCTTGGGAGGGAATAACGCATGCCGATATGGCCCATTGCAATTCCGTCATCTACACCGATTGTATTAAACTCAAAAGGGATACCGCCGGCTTCGCGAATCGCTTCCTTGACTATTTCTCCGAATTTATTCAGATGACGGTGGCCTGGAATAATATCAATGTATGAATTGCATACTCCGATAAAAGGCTTTTCAAGATCTTTAACTTTTACTCCTGTTGCATATAAAAGGCTTCGGTGTGGTGCACGGTCCATGCCTTTTTTTATCATGTCACTTCTCATATGGTCCTCCTAACTGTAAACGGCCTGTGTTTTTGGAGGGTAGCAAGATACTCCATCTGTTACAACAGCCTTTCTGAATTCCTCCAACAGATGAGTTGTAATTGGGCCTGGCAGGCCGTCATTTATTTTTCGTCCATCTGCTTCGATAACCGCGATTACCTCTACTGCGGTACCAGTTAAGAAAACCTCATCTGCCACATAAACATCATGGCGTGTAAATGGTGATTCCCTTAATTCGTAGCCCTTATCACGTGCAATATCGATAATAGCGTTACGGGTAATCCCTTCCAGGGCTCCAAGATATACAGGAGGAGTAAGGATAACTCCGCTTTTAACAATAAAAATATTATCTGCAGAGCCTTCTGTAACATAGCCCTGATCATTCAGCATTAAAGCCTCATCCACGCCAGCCTGGTTGGCTTCGAGTTTTACGAGGATATTATTTAAATAGTTTAGGGATTTTACCTGTGGGCTAAGAACATCCGGTCGATTTCGTCTGGTTGCGACTGAAGCAATTTTTAGCCCGCGTTCATAGATTTCTTTTGGATAAAGAGCCAGTTCCTCAGCAATAACGATTACACGAGGCTGAGAACAGGAAGAAGGATCAAGGCCTAAATTTCCGGCTCCCCTTGAAACAACGACACGGATGTAGGCACTCTGGAGGTTGTTTTTCGTGACAGTATCGACGATAATTTGGTTCATTTCATCCTTCGTGTAGGGAATCTGGAGCCTGATAGACTGGGCGGATTCATACAGCCGTTTAACATGGGCATCAAGTCTGAAAACATTTCCGCTGTAAACACGAATACCTTCAAAAACCCCATCTCCGTACAAAAAACCGTGATCATACACCGATACTACTGCGTCTTCTTTCCTGACGAATTTACCGCCAAGAAAAATCCACTGACTTGTCATTGTTGAAACAACTCCAATCTTTAATAAATAACAGCTTTAAAGGATTAAAATAAAAGTTTAAAATAACAGCCTTGTTGTCCATATCTTTTTATACCGAAGTCATGGAAAAAGGCTTCAAGGTTAATGGATGTTTTTCTTATTGTCGTTAATAATACAACCATTCAAAAATGCGGTCAACATATAATCTGATAATTCAAAACAGTCTGAAATGAATGATAGCGTTTACATTGTTGTCAGGTTAGGAAACAGTCCAAAAAAAATTTTTTTTGGAGGAAAAAATGTAAGCGTTTTATAAAAGGTAGAAAAATGTTCACACGATTGAAAAGGGGTAATGCGGTAAAATAGGCATGTAAACATGTGAAGAACTTCACAAATTATGAAAGTGAGAGGACTTGAGAGAGTATGGCCTTCAAGAAACCTGAGGAAGTAATGTCAGCTACTATTGATATTGGTGTGAAAAAAGTGAAATATCCTTTCCGTGAAAAATTTATTCTTGGCTTTGAAGCAGGTGCCTTCATTGCTCTTGGATATCTGCTTTTTATAAGAGTGACAGCCGGATTGGAGGGACCTATAGAAGGCTTGGGGAGTTTAATAGGGGCATCCGTTTTTCCCATTGGATTAATTCTTACGCTCCTGGCTGAGGGAGAACTGTTAACGGGAAACATGATGGCGGTGCCTTTAGCTCGTTTTGCTGCAAAGATTGGATCTGGAGAGGTCATAAAGAACTGGTTTGTTATAACTGCCAGTAACTTTATCGGGGCCATTTTTGTTGCCTATGTTTTCGGACATTTGGCAGGGCTGACAGAAACGGGACCGTTTTTGGAGAAGACAGTCAGTATTGCTCAGCATAAACTCGAAGCAAACTTTATGCAGGCCTTTTTATCAGGAATTGGCTGTAATTGGCTTGTAGCCCTGGCTGTTTGGCTGTCTTACGGAGCAGAAGATATAATGGGGAAAATTGCAGGAATTTTGTTTCCTACCATGACTTTTGTCGCAATTGGTTTTCAGCACGTTGTCGCCAATATGTTTGTCATTCCAGCAGCTATTTTCGCAGGTCATTTTACCTGGAACGATTACCTGTACAACTTCATACCTGTCTTCTTAGGAAATGCAGTCGGCGGAAGTATTTTTGTGGGGCTCGCTTATTGGCTTGCTTTTAGGAAAAGCGAAACGAAAAAAGGTGCAAAAATTCCTCAATATCCGTTTCCCTTAAAAAAGACAGAAGGAATGTAATCATTAAAGAGCCTTTCATAGAGAAGGGCTTTTCTCTTTCCGAAGTAAGAGTTCTGCATTACTCTTTAGAAGTTAAGTATTTCTTTTCAGAAGCTGGACAAGGTTCTTCTAAAGTAAGTGAAAGTCTATAAAGGTGCTATTTTAAGACTTACGTACCAGTTCAAGCTTTTCAACGGTCCATAATGCTGATGACAATACGAAAGCAACCTCCCTCTGTGCATCGCTATTCTCTAATTCAAGTCCGTTTATTAGTTTGTTTAGGGCAAGTCTGACATGACCTAATTTATATTGGTCCATACTCATAATAATGCCTCCTTATGATATATCCGAAGTCTCTTCTTACCCTCCAATATCTCCAAGTCCAAAGAAACTACACATAATTCAAAAATAGTTCATTAACTTGCCTTATATTAAAAACAGAACACAAAAAAAGCCGTCCCAGCAATAGGGGCGGCCTGTATCTTTTACGCTTTTTGTTCGAACAGCTCAGCAATTCCGATTATAACATTTACAGCTTTTAGCATGTTATCTACAGAAATGAATTCATATTTACCGTGATAGTTTTCACCACCGGTAAATATGTTTGGTGTTGGAAGGCCCATATAGGAAAGCTGCGAACCGTCTGTACCGCCACGAATAGGCTTGATAATCGGTTTGATATCGAGCTTTTCCATTGCTTCGTGTGCGATATCGACAATAAATTTCACTGGTTCGATTTTTTCGCGCATATTGTAGTAGGAGTCTTTTAGTTCTAAATGCAGACGGTCTTCGCCATATTTTTGCTTTAAATTATTCACAATAGACTCCATTTTTTCCTTGCGTGCTTCAAAACTCTCGCGTTCGAAATCCCGAATGATATAGCTAAGCTTTGTATTTTCTACATCTCCATTAAAACCAAGAAGATGATAGAAGCCTTCATAGCCTTCTGTATGCTCTGGGGCTTCTTCTGCAGGAAGCATGCTGTTTAATTCCGTGGCGATTTTGATGGAATTGACCATTTTTCCTTTAGCTGTTCCAGGATGAATGTTAGTTCCTTTGATTGTTATTTTGGCTGAAGCCGCATTAAAGCTTTCATATTCGAGTTCTCCCAAGGGACCGCCATCAACTGTATAAGCATATTTTGCGTTAAACGCTGCCACATCAAATTTATGCGGACCTCTACCGATTTCCTCATCCGGAGTAAACGCTACTCTGATTTTTCCGTGCTTAATCTCAGGATGTTTGATCAAATAATCCATTGCTGTCATGATCTCAGCCACTCCTGCTTTATTGTCGGCTCCAAGAAGAGTAGTACCGTCTGTTGTGATAAGAGTGTGGCCCTTATAATCAGGAAGCTGCGGGAAATCACTAGTTGTCATCACAATATTTTGGCTTTGGTTTAAAGTGATATTCTTACCATTGTAGCTTTCAACTATTTGGGGTTTAACGTTCTTTCCTGTAAAATCAGTCGCTGTGTCTACGTGGGCTAAAAATCCGATTACAGGAACCTCTTTGTCGGTGTTGGCAGGAAGGGTCGCCATAACGTATCCACCTTCATCCATGGTTACTTCATTCATACCGATGGATGTAAGCTCATCTACAAGCATTCTGGCAAGCGTTAGCTGGCCTTCAGTTGAGGGGCATGTTTCGCTGTTGTCATCGGACTGGGTGTCCACCTTTACGTATGTAGTAAATCTCTCAATGATTTCATTTTTCAAGTTTCTTCATCTCCTTAAAAAATAACTATAATCATCATATCATGATTGAAGGGTACTCATATATTTAGCTGGTTATTATTTTTTAAAAATTCCTTATATTTTCCCGAAAATAAAACCAGTACAAAATAAAGCAGCAGGTAACAGAGCAGCCAATAAAATACGGCCAATGCTGGTTTCACCGTAGAGAATAATTGTCCCGTATTTTACATCCCATGGAGACATGCCGTTTTTAGTCCTTCTGAAATGTGAATGTATTGAAAATAGGAAACTAAAGAAAGGAATTCCTAACCCCATTCCGGATAATGCGATATAAACACTTCTTTTAAACGCAGTTAAATAATCCAAAGGCTCTCCAGTAATGCTGCGGATCCTCGTATTGAGAAGAGACTTTCCAAGTGTATTGCCAAAGATAAAAAGAATGATAGGTTCTGTTGCTGCCCAAAGTGAAAGAATGAGCAATCCTAAAAACGCAAAGGAAATTTCAGATAAATAATGAGATGGGAAAATGGTTAAAAAAATGCCGACTAGTGATGAAAATATAGTAAGATCAAACATCCTGGCAATATATCTGATTTGTGAATGCCATTCAAATAGGCAATTAAGGGGGAGAATTTCCTGACGAGTTTCTAAGGTGATAGTGTTATTAAAAAAAGGGGAGAGGTGATCGAGTAATCCGGCAGATTTCCAGCCGTGCATATCCTTGGTCCAAATAAGGGTATTTTGGTCAAGCACACCTTGTTCAAACATTTTAGTTAATTCAAATAAACTGATTGGTCCCTCTTGCTGACGATTTCTGACGTAAAACCAAGAATTCTGGTTTCCGGTTTCCATATAATCGCCTCCTATATAAGTAAATTGTACCATATCAGATGTCCCCCTTTTGGATAAATTTATCAATTTTTTAAAATACAACTCCCGCGTTTTAGAAAATTTTGTATAATAATAGAAAATTAAAAATAGGGGTGGAAGCATGGAAGCAGGCGAAATATACAGTGATTTGCCAATCCTGGAAACAGAACGGCTGATTTTGAGAAAGGTAACAATTCAGGATTTGAATGATATGTTTGATTATTGTTCAAACAAAGAAGTTTCCCGCTTCGTAACCTGGGATGCTCATGAATCTTTAGACGATACAAAAGAATTTATTGGCTTTGTTTTAAATCAATATTTAAATGGAAAAGTAGCTCCTTGGGCTATTGAATATAAAGACAATCATAAAATGATAGGAACAATCGACTTTGTATCCTGGAATCCGGGTCAAAACAGTGCCGAAATTGGGTACGTGCTCTCTCCGAAATACTGGGGGAAAGGGATTACAACAGAAGCAGCTAAGGAATTAATAGGTTTTGGATTTAAAAATATGGATTTGGTGCGAATCCAGGCCCGCTGTTTTACCGAAAATATTGGTTCGGCAAGGGTCATGGAGAAGGCGGGTATGAAACACGAGGGCATTCTGCGTAAAGGGATGAAAATTAAGGGGAAGCACTGGGACCTTCACGTTTATTCCATATTGAAGGAAGAATACATCAGTTCCATAGTAGATAGTAAAAAAGCATTAGAAATTTAGGAGTAATTACAGGATGAACCGACAAAAGGATATTAAAATCCATATCGGCCTTTCCCATGAAGATACAGAAGGAATGAGAGAAGTATACCATTCTGTCGGTTGGACAAAGCATACGAATCAAATTATTAAACAGATCTTTCATACCAGTCAAGTTAAGATGTTGGTTATAGGGGATCAACAAGTGATTGCTGGGCTATCACGGATGTTTTTTCAATGCTGCTAAGAAGTTTTCCACTGTTAAGTAATATATATCTTGAAAAAGGGGGGGCAAATAGCCCTCTTTTACTTTTGGAAAAAAAAACCTTTACTTAACTAATGGTGTTAGTTAAAATAAAACTAATAAGATTAGTTAAAGGGGTGTGTTTTAATGAGAGTCATACATGAAGGATATCTATATCAATTAACTTCTCTGGCTAGACTTTTCCCGGTGAATTGTTATTTGATCGAGGAAGAAGAGGGGCTGACGCTTATTGACGCTGCAATGCCATTTAGTGCAAAGGGCATTCTCCAAGCGGTAAAGAGAATTGGGAAACCCGTTACAAAAATTGTACTTACACATGCTCATGAAGATCATGTAGGAGCACTGGATGCTGTAAAAGCCGAATTTGCCAATGCACCAGTTTATATATCAAAAAGGGATGCAAGGATAATGGACGGAGATAAATCCTTAGAAGCGGGAGAGCCTCAAGTACCTATTAAAGGTGGGGTTCCTAAAAATCTTAAAACCAAGCCGGACATATTGGTTAAAGAAGGTGACCGGATCGGATCGCTTTTAGCCATAGAAACTCCGGGCCATACACCAGGTTCTATGTCTTTTATTGATACACGTTCTAACTCCCTTATTGCCGGAGATGCCTTTCAAATAAGAGGGGGCATGGCTGTTGCTGGAGACAAAAGGTTTTGGTTTCCTTTTCCTGCATTCGGGACTTGGGATAAAAAAACGGCATTAAAAAGTTCGAAAAAGATTCTCTCCTATCAGCCTTCAATACTTGCTGTTGGTCATGGAGAGATGATCAAAAATCCGCAATCAGAAATGGAAAAGGTCATTAACCGATTTGAGATGAAATTATAAAGGGAGTAAGTAAGATGTCACCGAGGCCAAAACATGCATTAGATTTACCTGCGATTTTAAAAGAAGCTGCGAATATTGCAGATGAATACAGTTACCTTGAGGTCACATTAGCAACCCTAGCAAAAAAGCTAGGAATCCGTCCTCCCTCTCTATATAACCATTTCAACGGGCTTGCAGATTTACGTGAAAAACTGGCTGCCTATGGAATTGAACGGTTATACAAAGCACTTGAAGAACACACAATCGGCGGCTCGGGAGAAAACAGGATATTAAACGTTAGTAAAGCTTATATTAACTTTGCGCGAAAGCATCCAGGTCTCTATGAGGCAACCTTGTCAGCCCCATATCCAGAAAATGATGAAGTACAGCGGGCGGGAAGTAAAATAGTTGAACTGGCGGTAAGTTTGCTTCAGGTTTATGGGCTGGCAGGGGATACTTCATTGCATGCCGTTCGCGGACTAAGAAGCATTCTGCATGGTTTTTCAATGCTTGAACAAAAGGGAGGCTTTGGCCTTGCGCTTGATACGGATAAAAGTCTGGAGCTTATTATTTCGTCCTTTCTTGGAGGTTTGGAAAGGTTAGGAGGAGAAAATGGTGGAAGTGATTAAATCAGGGAATCTGGCGTTGAGATTTTTGTTGGAGCTTGCTTCATTGGCAGCGCTCGGAATATGGGGATTCCATACTGGTAACGGAGTGGCATTAAAATGGCTCCTGGGGATAGGAGCTCCGTTGGCCTTTACTGTTGTTTGGGGTACTTTTGGTTCGCCGGGCGCTCCTTATCCTATAACAGGTATATATCGGACTTTGCTTGAGTTATTGATTTTCTCCATTGCTGCAGGTGCCTTCTTCTTTTCACTTCATCATAAGCTCGCAGGTATATTCGTTACCCTTGCCATTGTTAATCTATTCCTGCTTCGTTTTTGGAAGCAATAATATAAATGTCGGGAAGCCTCCCTATTGGGAAGGCTTCTTTTCTTTGTCTGCTCAGAATTTATATTTTTATATACCGTCTGTATAAAAAGTGTTTAGCCATGTGCAGGAATGTAAAAATAAAAAGGTCTACTGTCCCTTTTCGCAAATAAAACGGATTAGGCAGAAAGTTTGTAAACAACAAGCTTGTTGTTTTAAGGTTGTTTACATATAAAAGCATGGTTTTTAGTGGATAATAACACTTGGCCAACAAACAGGAGGGAAAGTTATGATCATCATTCATGCGTTCATTAAGGTTAAGCCAGAAAGCAAGCAGCAGTTTTTACGTGCCGCTGATAAGGTAATGGAAGGTTCTAAAGCGGAAGAGGGGAATATCAGCTACCACTTATATGAAGATGTAAAGGATCCAAGCACCTTTGTTATGGTGGAGGAATGGAAGGATAAGGATGCCACCACTTTCCATCGTGAGACTGAGCATTATAAAGCTTTTGGCAAAGAAATTAAGGAACACTTGGCTACGCCAAATGAAGTTAAAATATTTGAAGCGGAAAAGCTATCGTAAATTCTCTCATCCGAAGGGAGAGATTATGTGGCCCTACATGACAGCAAAGAAACAGGAAATCTCAGATTCACTGGAATACAGGCATGTCACCAAGGAATTTGATCCTGATAAAAAGGCTTTGGCTACAGAGTTAAAGAACCGCGTCTAAAAGCGGAAGGCGGCTGGATGATATTGTCCGGTGGATTGAATAAAATTTTTATCAATGAGAGCAAGGAGGAACAAAAATGAATCAAAAGTATAATTCTTTATTTCAGCCGTTTTCTTTAAAAGATGGCATGGAGTTAAAAAACCGTATTGTAATGGCACCAATGACAAATTTTTCATCCAATCCGGATGGCACTGTAACGGAGGCAGAGGTAAAGTACTATGCCCGCCGTTCAAAGGGTGTCAGTATGGTTATTACTGCTTGTACTAATGTAACTGCTAACGGCCAAGGTTTTAAAGGAGAATTTGCCGGAGATCGCGATGAAATGATCCCAAGCTTAAAACAGCTTGCTTCCGCTATTAAAGAGGAGGGAGCAAAAGCAGTTCTCCAAATATTCCATGGCGGCCGGGAATGCCCGCCTGAGCTGGTTGATGGTGATGTTGTTAGTGCAAGCGGAGTTCAATCACCAAATAGACAGTCAGGACCAGTTCCAAGAGAGCTATCCGAATCTGAAGTTGAAGAAATTATTAAGGCTTTTGGAGAGACAACACGCAGGGCAATAGAGGCTGGCTATGACGGAGTAGAAATCCACGGTGCAAACGGATACCTTATCCAGCAATTCTTCTCTCCTCATTCAAACCGCCGTGAAGATCGCTGGGGTGGAAGTCTGGAAAACAGAATGGCTTTTCCACTAGCTATTGTAGATGAAGTTCAAAGAGTAGTGAAAGAGCACGCAAACGCCCCATTTATTGTTGGTTACAGATTTTCTCCAGAAGAACCGGAAACACCTGGAATTACAATGGATGACACTCTTGCGTTAGTGGATGTTCTGGCAGGTAAGAGTCTTGATTATCTTCACGTTTCTTTGATGGATTTCTTTTCTAAGCCAAGAAGAGGAGGAGATCTTGATCGACTAAGGATTGAACAGTTAATGGACACAATCAATAACAGGGTGCCTCTTATTGGTGTAGGCTCCATCTACACAGCGGATGAAGCATTAAAGGCAATTGCATCAGGTGTTCCTCTGATCGCCTTGGCACGCGAACTTATTATTGAGCCTGACTGGGTTGAAAAAGTACAAAGTGGAAGAGAAGAAGAAATTATTACGGAAATTGATAAAAACGATCCTAACCATCACGAGGTTCCTGAACCTTTATGGCAGGCGATCGTTAACTCACCGGGATGGTTCCCTGGTGTTTAACAAATAAATAAAAGGCTGAGTACCTATTTGGTACTTCGGCCTTTTTAATTACAAACTTTATATTGAAAAGGAAAGGCCTCCAATATGGCCAAAGGGGCCCAAGGAAATGTTAAAAAAGGATTGCCGGTGATCTTGCAAAGGAAGCAACCATAAGCTATTGGAATATAAAAGGCTTTCCCAATCGATGAATTGGGAGAGCCTTTTATCCTGCAGAATACTTATGAAATGGTTTTTGCCTCGTCGCCAGCAATAGAAACCGAAACTTTATATCCATCAGCACGGAAGTTGGAAACGAGAGTTCCGGGCTGTTCGGCAACAAGTCCCGCTTTTCCGTTTTTTCCTGTTGCCCTGATATTTTGAATGGATGCTGTTAAAATGCCTGATCCAATATGGATAGCCTGTGGGGCGGAGTCGTGAACAATAATATTGTTAATGGCTACATCTTCCGGATGGTTATCGCCGCCGAATACCTTAATATCAATTCCCGCCTTTTTAAAGTGGCGGATGTTAACATTATGGAGCCCGACATTTCGCGATCTGTATTGAACAGCAATCACGGGGTTCTTCCGGTAGTCATATTCAGGGTCACCTATTAAGGTAAAATGGTTAATGGCCACATTTTTATATGCAGATACAACCAATCCCCTTGGTTCTGAATCCTTATAAAGATCGGTATAAATCGGTGCCAGGGCAGCCAGATTAGTTGCTTTGATATTGTAAGCAGTTTTCGACTCGGGATCTGTGCTTTGGTGATGGCCAATATGCCTGAAGTTATAGGATCGGTTATCATTAACGGACAAATGGCCAATAATTTGAACATTGCAGGCTGCTGATGAAGTGGCATGTGCTTTTATTTCTACACCGCCAAAACATCGGGTCGAAGAATTATTAACCAGCCAGACATTCTTTGAGCCATCATCCACTTCAATCCCGTTTGAATTGGAAAAACCTTTTTTATGAGCACGGCCGCTAGGGTCGCACATATGGCAGTTTGTAATCAGGATATTGTCACTGTGGTGAGTTGTAATTCCATCGTCACCAAAACCGTAACCGTTTAATAAATCAAGCCAGACGTATTGGCTCCCGCCGCGTGCGCGGAATCCATCTCCCGAATAATTATATAATGTTGAAGAAATATCGAAACAATGCAGCCCAGGATTAATTCCCTCTACATTCTTAACCCAGCCGTATGATACATTCGCAAATGTTAGGCAGCTGGAATGGTTCCCCCAGGTACTTGTTTTTTCTGCAGTTCCTAGCCGTTCTACATTCCAATCAAGGCTCATTCCCTCCACAAGGATATTTCTGTTTCCTTTCCGATGATGAAAATTTGTCACAAGGCGGGTGCCCTTTGGTGCCTTTTCGTGGAGTTTGATGGTGGTAACGCCTTTTCCTTTTCCGATTAAGCCAGTAAAAGAAGGGAGCCGAATGCCTTTCGTTATATAGGTTCCTTCTGGAACATGCACAATCACTCTTCCGTTTCCGAATGCTTTTTCAAAGGCTTCCGTACAGTCGGTAATACCGTCGCCTACCGCCCCGAAATCGGCTACATTCACTTCTCTTACAATGTTCATTAAGTGTAGGTATTCCTCGTCGAGCAAAGGCTTCCATTCCGGCCAGGGGTTTCCCATTTCATCAACGGTTGTATTTAACATCGGTTCATCAGAGGATGCTCTAATAGTATAAAAGAACCTAAAAATTCGGGCTTTTATTCTTTGGAAAAAAGGAAGCTTTGGCTGGGGAGAAGCAGAAGGGAGGCTGACGGATGGAGCAGCACTATTTTGCTGAAAAAGCTGATCCGTCTCTGCGAGCGCCTGTTTTAAGTCAAGCCTTTGTCCGGTAACCTCAGCAAGTAAGTTTCTGTTTTTAGCCGGGTCATGTTTTTTATCGAGATACAGCATTATTCCATACACCTCTCTTGATATTTATTACATTATTCCCGGTCTCGGGGGATATAACCTTTTTTCAAACTTTATCAATGCTAAAAGCAACCCTTTTTTATAACCAGCAATTTGCTCCCCTACATAATAGGGCCCAAGTAAACGTCGAATCGTATAGTTTATGAAAATTCAAGAACTTTCTTGTCCGAATCCAGGGTTCATTCAGACAGCTTAGGGAACTCCAAGACCCTACGTGTCCGAATCCAGGGTTCATTCAGACAGCTTTGGTAGATCCAATAGGCATCGTGTCCGAATCCAGTGCTCATTCGGACAGCTTTAGCAAATCCAATAAGCAGCGTGTCCTAATCCGGTGCCCATTCAGGCAGCTTTAGCAAATCCAATGGGCATCGTGTCCGAATCCGGTGCTCATTCAGACAGCTTTGGAAGATCCTAGGGCCCTCGTGTCCGAATTAGGGACCCTAAAAACAAAAGCAACAAAAGAAATGCCAGGCTATAGCCTGGCAAGATAATCATAGACCTCATATAAATTGTTAAAGCCGCTTTCAAGTGCTTTCTTCAAATAGTATTGCCAAATCCGCGCTGTCATTTTGGCATCCTGCAGAGCATGGTGGCGATTCATAACTTCAATTCCACAATTGCTGCAAATCTCCTCCAATGGCTCCGATTTATAGGAGGACTGCTGCAGCCTGATAAGGAAGGAAGTATCCAAAATCCGATGTTCAAATGAAGAACGAAGGCAGTCCCGGTTCCATTTTTGCATGAACGCTCTTTCGTGCTTCGCATGATGAGCGATAAGAACATGGCTATCAATAAACTCATAGAATTTAAGTAACACTTCTGATGGGGAAGGAGCTATAAGTAACTCTTTATCTGTTATGTTTGTTAATTCAGCTATGTGTAAAGGAATTGATGAGTTCGTACGGACTAAAGAATAAAAGCATTGTTCTTCCTTAATCTCAGTACCGGTCATTTTAATAGCGCCAATAGAAATAACCTGATCTCCTTTATCTGGGTTGAATCCGGTTGTTTCAAGATCGAAAACAACGGTTTCGAGATTAGCAAGATTTGTCCCTAAATGGTTTTTTTCTTTCATTTCTTTTTGCAGCTGGCGGATAAAAGAGATATGCTTCGGATCGGTATTTCCGTTCATACCTGCATAAACATTTGAACCGAGCTTCCCAGACATTTGCCTGAAAAACTGAATCATTTCATGCATCCCCATAGTTATGGTTCCTTCTCAACAAGTTTACGGACAAATTGATAAAGATGGGGACCATTTTTTATAACTTCCTTTACTGCCTTCTTCTGATGGGCCGATAGCTTGCTGACTAAAAGAAAATGACCCGAATCATAATTCGAATGGTCACCAAATTGAAGACGAAAGTCCAGAAGCTGATAAAATTGTTTTTCATATAACAAGCGTTTTGAAGCGGGAATTGACGCCTCTGACAGCTTTTGAAGGCGGGAAAGAGTGGAAGAATCGGTAATACACTCCTTCAAGGCAAGAATTCTTACCGCATTTACATATGGATAAAGAGCCTTTTCTTTAATATTTAGTAATCCTGAATGGGGACCGTGCGTTTCGGTTAAAAATTGTCCCAGCAGTCCGACCCCTTTTTTTAGCAGCATCGTGTTGTCGAGCAACCGGGCTAATAGATGTTCTTTATGAATTAACGAGCATGCTTCCTGTTTAAGTTCCTTAATAAATAAATCTTCCCCGGCCAAAGACCGGCCATCCATAAAAATCAATAAGTGACGGATCGTTTCCCATGAGGGTTCATTTATCCAGTTCTTTAACTGTATACTCCATTCATTCAGTGATTTACACCATAAAGGATTCCCGGCCATTACCCCTCCATCGCAAAAGGGGTAACCGGCAATATAAAGACCTTGAGCGATTTCTTTCCCCAGCTTTAAAAAATAATTTTGTGCCAGTTTGCTATCCTCTTGAAAAATAATCCCGTGATCCTGATCGCTCCAGACGGATTGTTCAAACCTCCCGGCGCTTCCCATGACAAAAAAGCAAAAGGAAGTGGGGGGTTCCCCCAGTTCCTCCTTAATTCGATCTATAGAAATCTCAACTGCCTTTTTAATCAATTCATCATGAAGTCGATTGAGTTCAAAATGATCCTTCGATGCTAAACCCATCCTTTGTTGACGATATTCCTTTATCTCTGAATAGGTATAATCAGCCAATAGTTAGACACCTTCCTTCAATGGGAGGCTGCTAATGCGGCCTAATCCGTTCACTTAATAGGATCCAAAACGTTTATTGTACAATGGCTTTTTTCGTATTTACTGAATTTAATTTTTGGTCACCTTGAAGGTTTTCTGAACGCAGAAGTTCAGGATAGCCATAGCTTCCATGTTCACTCATATCCAGGCCGATAATTTCTTCCTCTTCGGTTACACGCAAGCCTTTTATTACATATTTGACGACTAGAAGAAGAACATAGGAAACAAGAAAAGCATAAAGTCCACTTGCCGCCACTCCAAGTGCCTGAACTCCTAGCTGTTCAAATCCTCCGCCATAGAACAATCCTGGTTTTCCGATAGTAGCGAGCTCTTTAGTAGCAAAGAAGCCAGTAGATAAAGTACCCCAAACCCCTGCTGTACCATGTACGGAAAGAGCGAAGATAGGATCATCAATACCCTTCTTCTCAAAAAAGCGAATGCTATAGAATACGAGAATACCAGCAATAAGACCGATTACGACAGCTGCCCAAGTTTCGACGAATGCACAGGAAGCAGTTATGGCAACAAGGCCGGCAAGAGAACCATTTAACATCATTGGTACATCTGCTTTCCCCAGAACGATCCAGGAAATGATTAAAGCGGAAATGGTGCCGGCTGCTGCGGCTAAGTTGGTATTAAGCGAAACAAAACCAAAAAATCCTGCATCTGCTGATAAAGTACTTCCTGCGTTAAATCCAAACCATCCAACCCATAGAAGCAGAACGCTTAAAGCGGTAAAAACCTGATTGTGACCATCAATCTGATTGGCGGACCCATCTTTATTGAACTTCCCGATTCTGGGCTTTAATAGAATAGTAGCAGCCAATGCCGCCATTGCACCAGTCAAATGGACGACAGTGGATCCAGCGAAGTCCTGTTGGCCATATTCAGAAAGCCATCCTCCGCCCCAAATCCAATGGGCAATCGGTGGGTAAACAAATACAGAAAATAAAAGTGCGAATACAAGATATGAAGCAAGCTTTGCCCGTTCTGCAAAGCCGCCAAAGGCAACTGTTAACGATATTCCGGCAAAGGCTAGCTGGAACATGAAGAAAACCGAACCTGAAAGCTGAATGCCTCCTATGTCATAGCCTGAGTAAAGGAACTTTGACAGCCCTATAAGTGCGTTTCCTTTTCCAAAAATAAGTCCAAAACCCGCTGCCCAAAAAACAATGGAGGAAATACCGAATGCCAAAATCGTTTTTCCTGCAATATGACCCGCGTTTTTCATCCGTGTAGAACCAGTTTCCAGTAAAATAAATCCGCCAATCATTAAAATGACAAGAACGGAACTTACCATTACCCATAGACTGTTTAACAAAAATGCTGTATTCAAATTCAACTCCCCCTTTAAGTTTGAAAAAGATATTTGTATTTTCACATAATAGAAGAGGGGGAATCTATAACTATGTCAGAAAACCTGACATAGAATTTTAAGAAAGCTGATGGAAAAGCTATTTTCTTAGGCCGAATTGGGCATTGATCTGTCCCTGAATCATTTTTTTGCGGATGCTTTGTTCGTCCTCTGCCTTTTTCCTTCTGGACATTTCCTTTTTAATCTCGTGAGTTTGGACACCATCCTCAATTTTATTAGCAATATCCATTAACAATTCCACGTCTGCAAAGGAATATTTTCTGCTTCCGCCTTTTGGCCTTTCAGGAAATATAAGTTTTCTTTCTTCATAATAACGAATCTGGCGCTCTGAAAGACCTGTTAGTTCACTGACTACTCCAATGCTGATAACCTTCTTGTCTTTGTAGGAAAGACTGTTTTCCATATCATCACCCTTAGTCCGGTATATTTTGCACATTATACTACATAATATGTGAGTTTTCCTAACATGAGTTATTTTTATGAAAAAGATTAATATATTTTTTATAAAGAAAAGAGAGAGTTGATTGAACGGAGGTAAATGGAGGTATAAAAGGGGTAGCGATTTTCCAAAAGAATGGGAGCATGGTATATGAATCTATTCGAAGCGTTGCTGAAGAGTGAGGAAAGGGATTTAAGAGTTCGGAAGAAAACTGATGGAGTGCTTTATCATTATACGAATTTGCAGGCCTTATATGCGATTATCAATACAGGCTACTTCTGGGGGACGAGAAGCGAGTTTTTAAACGATACCTCGGAATTAAAACATATAAAAAAAGTTATTGAGGAGGTTGCCATACAGGAAGGGGAGGATAAACCGAAGCTCTCCTTTAAAGATGCAATCTTCAGGATTCTAAACGGGCTTTATTTTAATATGCACCATAGAAGTAAATGCTTTGTACTGTCCCTAACAGATATTTCTGACTTAATAACAAATTGGTCCTCCTATTCAAGCTTTGATGGCTACAATATTGGCCTTGAGTCCTCCTATTTGCACGAAATTCTTGAATACCGTTATCCGCAGGCTTATATCAGCGGCTACGTGATTTATGATGAAGAAGTTCAGGAGGAAATTATCAGGGAAGAATATAAAGAGTTTTTTAGCATTTGGGAAACGGCGGCAAATTTCTCCCAGGAGGCCCTGGATACCATTACAGAAAAGTTTATGGAGCGTATTTTGAAATACAGTTACTTTTTTAAACATCCCTCTTTTAAACAGGAAGAAGAATACCGGATAGCCTTCTTTCCAGAGAATTTTGATGACCACCGTAAAACCGATGTAAAATTCAGAACCTCAAAAGGTGTCATTATCCCATTTATCGAACTTAATTTTAAAGATATATTGGGGGATAAAACCAAGCTTCCCTTAAAAGAGGTGTGGATCGGGCCTACTAATAAAATGGATAATGCCTTTCTTGGGCTGGATACTTTTTTAAGCACTCTTGGCTATGATACAGAATCACCTGAGGGGGTCCAGATAAAAACCTCTGTGATTCCGTTGAGATTTTAAGATGTTAATGGACATATCCGTTTAGCTTAGACAAAAGCTCTCCATAATGGATATTCCATCATCAAGAGAGGCATTCGTTTACCGAAGTTGTGGATTTGCCAGGCAAAGTCCACATATAGTCTTTGGGGCAGAGGATTTGTCCCTAATTATCAGCGGTCAATGTGAAAAGAGGTTATCCTGTAGTAGGATAACCTCTTTTTGATTAAAATTTAACGAGCGTACGGCCGCGAACTTCCCCTTTAAGGATAGCCGCAAGATAGTCAGGGAGATCTTCCAGTGAGACCTCTGCGTTTATTGCAGATGATAAATCCTCTGGTTTATAATCACCAGCCATTTTCTCCCATACAGATAGCCTTTTTTCCATAGGACAGTAAACAGAGTCAATGCCAAGGAGGTTAATGCCTCTGAGGATAAAAGGAAACACAGTAGCTGCAACATCGGTCCCGCCGGTTAGTCCGCTTACTGCTACCGATCCGTTATAGGAGGTCTTACTAAGAATGGAAGCAAGAGTCTTTCCCCCAACAGGATCCACTGCGCCTGCCCAAAGCTGCTTATCAAGTGGTCTGAATTTATCTCCTGTCACATCTTCACGCGAAATAATTTCTTTAGCCCCAATCTGTTTCAGGTATTCATGTTCGGACTGTTTGCCAGTACTGGCAGTGACATCGTAGCCTCTCTTGGCCAAAATAGAGACGGCAATGCTGCCAACTCCGCCAGTTGCTCCCGTAACAAGTACTTTTCCTTTTTCCGGGCTTAAGCCGTTTTCTTCAAGCCTCATAACAGATAAAGCGGCAGTAAAGCCAGCTGTTCCATAAACCATAGCTTCCCTAAGGGTTAATCCTTTTGGGAGGGGTACTACCCATTCTGCTGGAATGCGGGCATATTCGCTATAGCCTCCATAATGGGAAACGCCAATTTCATAGCTGGTAGCAATTACTTCGTCGCCTTCCTTGAAACGGGGAACAGTCGAAGAAACCACCGTACCTGCCAAATCAATTCCTGGTATAAACGGATAGGAACGGACGATCTTGCCATTTGGAATGCTCGCCAGACCGTCTTTAAAGTTGACGCTTGAATAGGCCGTTTTAATGGTTACTTGTCCTTCTGGAAGATCCTCTATGGAAATTCTTTTGACTTTCAGTGAAAAATCATCTTCACTTTTATTTACCATTAAAGCTCTAAATTGTTCTGCCAATGAAAAAACTCCTCTCGGGACTGGATTATTATCAGTATAGGCTTGAGAGAATGCTAATTCAATTATGCTGTTAAATATCACTGACTATGTAGTAAAAGTTGCAACAGAATCGCCACAATATTTACAGTTAACTCCAACACTTTATTTTTATTACAGTTTAAGAGGTAAGGGTTTTGAACTAAAACCTAAAAGAATACTGGCAGATGTTCGGACTTTATATAGGAAAAAAAACCTATGTTATAAACTGTGTAAAATGGGTAAATATAAATGTTTCGAAACATTACTGTTGCTAAATTGAAAGCTTGCTGAAACCTTTTGGGATAAAAGTTTTGGTAGAATAATAAAATATGAGACTTATATCTTAATTTGGCAGCGAATTATATTTAGGTATTCTTTTTAAAGAGAACCCATATGATGATTTGTGTATTGGGGATAAGGGCCTCTAGGCACCCTTATATTTATATAGAAGGGAAGGTAACTACTTTGGAAAATCAGTTGATCCAGAAAGCGTACTATGAATCGTTTATGGAAGAGAATGAGAAGCGCCATCCTATCCAGGTACTTGGCGAAGCCTACCAGGAAGAACAGGAAAAAGAGCTTCCTGAACTTGCGAACATACGCTTTGCGCAGGGAGAGGTTTACTTTCTTAATAGGGATTTTGAATCAGCTATCTTTAAATGGGAAAATATAGCGAACGATTTAGAACCTTGGGCAAAAAAGAACATTGGAGATGCCTATTATGAGCTGGGGCAGTTTTCAGTAGCGGAGGATTTTTATAAATCAGTTGAGACTGACAATGAAGTCTTACAAACTGAAGTAGCGTTGCAGCTATTTTCTCTTTACATAGAGCGCGGCAAACAGGAACCAGCTGTAAGCATCATCAAAAGGACGGTTTCAGCTAATCCGGATTATCCAAATGTTACAGAAATAGCCAGAGCCTTTTTTGAAAGAGAAGAAGATTGGAATAATGCCATTGAATTGGCTGTTCTTGAGGCAATAAGGACAGAATCCCTTGATTGGTTTGATGTTCTGAATTCTTATGTAGAAGGCGGATATGCAAGAAATCATTCGCCGGAGTATTTCCTTCAGGCATTATTGGTTCTATTTGAGATTGACCAAAAACGTTTTGAAAGGCTGGCTGTATCGCTTTGGGAAAATTACAAAGACCAGGATAATTACTTTACTTGGCTTAAAGAAATTAATCAGCTGCTGGTAACGTTAGATATGAACAGGGAAGGTAACTGGCAGGCATTATCTGCTGAATTCCAGGAGGCATATTTTGCTTTAATAGATGGAAGATTCCTAATCCAAAAAATTCAGGATTTGGTTCCTGTTATGCTTGAAAACTGGCTGAGAATTACGGATGTTTCTCACGCGCTGTTTGCATCGGCAGCCGTGTTGTCATGGAGTGAGATATTCCCTTCAAGCATTAGCGCAGCTTCAGGTGCAGATGCAGAAAAACTATTAAACTTTACTGGTGCAAAGGTTAATTGGATTGAAGAGGGCCTTCATATGTTTGAAACAATCCAGAACTGGGCGAAGGGCCACCAGATGGATATCGGCAACCGAATGAGATGGATTATTGGGGAGCTTACTGATTTCCATACAAACCATCTTCTCTTGGCTGGAATGAAAGGCAGCGGAAAATCGGCATTTATCAATTCTATCCTAGGTGAAAATATTCTCGGCGAGGAACCAACTTCCGCAGTTGTTATGTTCAGGGATCATGCACAAGTTGAAATTGATGAAATTGGTGATACGGAGTCAAGGATGATCTCTGATTTGACTGATTTCCGCGATAGTACAGAAAGACGGCGGGGGTCAAATTCCACCATCGTAGACTTTAAACTTCCATCACAGTTTTTGATGGAAAACAGGGTGGCGTTAATTGACACACCAGGATTTAATGGGGAATTAGAAAAAAGTGAAACAGTAAAATATCTGCATCTTGCAGATACGATCCTATTTTTCTTGGATGCCAATTCACCTTTAACAGACAGAGAGCGTAGTGTCCTTTCTTATATTCAAGAGCTTGCTCCCGAAATTCCGGTTCATTTTCTGCTGAATAAGATGGATATAGTAGAGAACGAAGAAGACGCACGGGCAGTTGCAGAAGATACATGGGAAAAAATTAACCACTATTTCCCGAACTCCAAGGTGTTTGCTTTTTCCAAGGAGTACGACAGCGGAAAACAGCTGAAGGATTTGTCGGAGTTTATTAAAGCGAGCGTTGGTGCGGCGATTTCTGATGAAGGCAGGACAGCTCGTCTACTGTTCTTTGTACGCCAAACGATAAGAAATCTTGTTCAGGATCGGATTGCACTGGAAAATGATCTTGTTGAATCGATCAAATGGAATAATGATATGTCTGTCAAGCTCAATGGTGCTGTAAACCAACTCGATGATATCGAAGTGGAAAAGAAAAGAAATATTACCAAATCGTATAAGGCCTTAAAAGATGAAATTAAAACTGATATTTCCAATACTGTTCCTGGACTATTGAAGAATACTTCTGAATTAATTACAGAACAAAGTGATTTGGGCAAAATTCACATAGAATTGAACGATGAAATGAATAGGCGCATCAGGGAATATCTCGAAGAAAACATAATGCCTAAATATTATCAGGGATTACAAGAGTGGATTCAGCAATCCAATAATGAATTTACCGAAACGCAAATTTATTTGGATGAAATGAGCGAGGGATTTAATACCCTGTACGGGGAAGAGCGAATCAAACTTCAATGTGATTTCAGAGTGATTGATGACTGGCGTCGGGATGCAGACCGAATGACAAACGGAGTTCAGTTTGAAAAAGAAAATATACTGCTTCGAAATACGCCTGGCCAGTTTCTTTTAAAAAGTGCTGGAAGACTGTTTGGTGTTAATAATTCGATGGTTTATAACAAATATAAATCATTTGTTGAGACGGAGGATTACCGAGAAACTACAGATTCGGTGATTAAAAAATTCCTTCAGCAGTTTGAGCTGTTTGAAAAATCACTGGAACGCGATATTGAATTATTCTTCCGAGACCCGATCCAAGTTTTGAATAGTGCAATCACAGAAACAAAGGCAGAAACCGAAACGGATCAGGAAAAACTTGATAGAATGAGGACTAATCCGGAAATGTACCGAGACCCATTGGCTTTGTTCGAGGTAAGAGTCCGCCAGTACGAATGGATAAGTGTAGCAGGCAGGGAAAATTATATACATTAAGAACGGCGCTGAAAATGAATTATAAAAAAGGAAGATGCATTGAGCATCTTCCTTTTTTGTGTGTTTGGAAAACCGAGAATCATTAATCATTATGAACAATAACTTCGCTTCCTTCTTTGATGCTTCCTGTTTTCACAACGGAGGCATAAACGCCAAAAATGGTATTTCGCTCTCTGACAAGTGTTTTTAAAATCGAAGGATTTATTTTGGATGGATCCTCTGGATCAACTGTAATATAGAAACACCGTTCACAGCCCTGGTTCACTTTAAACCTAGCTTCTCCAATGGATAATTCTTTGCCGATCCACTGTTCTTCTTCGAATGGTACATCATCATCAAGGTCAAGTACTATAGTTGGACGGAACCTCCTTAAATCAAGGATCTCCAGCCCGCACATTTCACTAAACTTTTTGAGTGAGGAGCGTGTGACAATAAGAGCATGATCCTCCCAGTACGCCCCTCTTTCCTTTTCTGTGTTAAAGGACACCTGTTTTAGTATGCGTCCTGATTGGGAAGAAATCTGTTCAAAAAGCAAAGGATCTCCCCATTCATATTCAGTGCCGTCCTTTGAGATAATAACATTACCAGGAATAGATGACAGCTGTGACTGATAGGTTAGCAGTTTGGGCATCTTTTGAACGGTTAAATACTTTTCATCCTCAAGCATGAACGCAAATGAACGATCACCGGGGATTCCGTGCTCTGAAATGAGAACTTCATTCAAGCGCTCGCCTCCCATGGATTTTACCGGATAACGGTATAGATCTATGACTCTCCCTGCACGCATTTTTATCTCTCCCATAAAATTGTTAATTTAGATTATTGCCTATTTAAATCTTTTTGTATACCTATAAGAGTAAACTTGCTTGCCGTATGTGTAAATTATTTCTATGATTGATGGGAAAACATTTTTGGAACGGGAGATGGATTTGAGATGAAAACGGCTCTCTTAGTTGTTGACTTGCAGAACGCCTATTATGCTATGGAAGAAAGTAAGAAAAGCTTGAAGGGTATCCTGGGGTATGTGAACTACTCCATTTTAAAATTCCGTGAAGCAGATCAGCCTATTATTTTTATACAGGATGAAGAGACAGGGGTTGGCACGCATGCTTTTGATTTATATGAAAAATTAGATGCAGATAAAACAGATATTTTTATTTCTAAAAGATACTCCAATGCTTTTTGGCAGACGGACCTTGAAAATATATTAAAGGATTTGAATGTTGGTATGGTGCTTGTCTGTGGTTTTGCTGCGGAATATTGTGTCCAGGCTACATATCAGGGTGCCATGGAAAGAGGATTCGAGCCTGCTTTGCTGCAGCATGGCATAGCCAGTTCGAACGAGAAGTATGTGGACTTCATTCAGGATATCTATCGAACAACCTCCATTAAGGTTGTTGAGTATATGTTTAATACCCAGCGCTTATAGCCTTAATCATCACGTTTTATAAAAATAAAAACCCGCCGTATGGCGGGTTGGCCGTGGCGACCTTAGCCTTTTTTCAAATGGCTATACGTAACTGAACGGGCGCTTGTGCTTTTTTTATGAGATACATAGCTGTGCAAAACCATGCCCATAATGATGACAAACATGCCGCCCCAGGATAAGAGTGACGGCATTGGAAGAGCGAGGAAGAAAAGCTCACCGGCCAGAGCAAATAAGACTTCAACTGATTGAGTTGCTTCTACGGCTGCAAGTTTTTGCATATTACCTCTAACCATGTCTGTTGCTTTAAAAAAGATAACAGTGGCAATTACCCCTGAGCTTACTGCTACTAGGAGAGATTGATATACCTGGCCGGATTCAGGTAATCCGGAATCAAAGAAACCATAAAGGGCAAGCAGCAGCCAGAAAGGCAGGCTGGCAATTGTCATTCCAAGCACCCTTTGGTAGGCATCCAGACGGCCACGGCAAACGTCCATCATTTTTCGGTTTCCGAGAGGATAGGCAAAAGAGGCAAGAATAACAGGAATTACACCAAGCAATAATGCAGGTAGGGTAATTACCTTTGCCTGTTCAATTTGCAGAAGTACGATACCAAGCAAAATGATCATCGACAGGGCAAGGCCTTTAAAAGGAATTTTTCCACGCTGCTTTTGAGGGCCATTCTTAGATATTATTGTCTCATAAAATAACGGGGCCAGGAGCGAACCTGAAATGATAGTAATCTGCCAGGTTCCGGCAATCAGCCACCCTGGTGAATATGCGGCGGCAAAGCATAAAGGCCCGTAAAAGAGTCCGAATCCTACAAAACTCCATATTAACCATGGACCGGGTCTTTCGCGCATAACATCAAATAGCTGCTTGAGATTTTTTCGTATCAGGACGATTCCAAAGAGAAAAGGGATCATAAAAATATACCTGAGTGAAGCGCTCCATAGCCAGCTGCCTCCAGCCAGCTCCATTGAGCGGTTTAAAATAAACGTAACGGCAAAAAAGAATGCTGCAAAAATACCTAATATAATGGGCCGCATGAAACTCCTCCTTATATGGGCCAGAGGTTCCCGTATTTAAGTTCCCTGTTATTGTAATCATTTAAAAACTTAACGTGCCTGTGCCCTTTATTTCTGGTAACTAAGCGCTAGTATTGCATCCTCCAAATGCTCTGAAGGAAGGGAAAGGCTAATTAACTTATAACATAACAAGAAAATTCTGAATAATAAAGAGAAAAAATTTTATCTTTGAAAATGGAAATAAATAAAAAACCAGTTCCAATAAGGAACTGGTTCAATGCTTTAAGTAAGAAGCCGCATTTGCCGTAGTTAATATAAGAAAGTTTTAAACCACCACTCCTCAAAGTGGGTGTTCGCAGAAACCATCCTGCATGTCCTCCTTGTCGTATAGACAGAGGCTTGTCATTCCGATTTCAATTAAAACTCCCTATTACAGCTTAAAGGTTAAAACTTTATTATGAGTACGAACAACGCAGCTTGTATTAATATAATACCCGGAAATTTTTAAAAATACAATGGGAGATGTTACCTATATGAATCCAATAACAATGACTTGCATTGATGAGCTTATTTTTATGAAAAGTAAAGGACTCTTTTCAAGATCTGATGTTATTCTTTATCATCCCGGGCACTTTCCGGAGTTAAATGAACAATTATTTAATTATTATAGGAATAATGACAAAAGCATAATTATGATTCCTGATGTGTTTAATACATTTCTCGGAATGAGCGAATATGAGTATTATACCCCTCTCTTAACAGAAAAAGGCATAAAGAAGGAAAAACTTTGTAAGATACCGGTTTATGAGAGGGAACAAGGAGTGGAGGCTGTTATTCGATCCGCATTTCAATTACTTAATGGCACCAATTACAAATACATAATGTTAGCGGGGAAATCCTTTTTTTCGCGAAGATTTTATTTGCTTGCCTCTATTTATGCCGCAGAGGATAAGGTTATTGATGTTTTGCCTTTAAATGACAACAGAGGAATTGTTCCGGCTAATTGGCATGATAGCAAAAAAGGCCGTGAACGAATTTTAAATGAATTGGAGCAATATGGAGCAATCCTAAAGAAATTTCTATAGAGAAAAGATTAAATTTAGGGTTGGAGGGTTTAATACGGTTTTATGGGTCTATCAATCGGGAAGTTAAGTTACAGGATGCAAAAGGATAGGAAATAGCAAATAATTGGAAGTTCCAATTCGGTTAAAATTTGTAAAAAAGGGGAAATAACGATATATATAGTTTGATGAAAAGAGGTGCATAAATGGCAGACAACTTTGAAAACCTTATGTTTATCCGAGAATTAGGCCGGTTGATGAGTGATTATAGAAACTGTAACGATAACGACATTAAAAGAGCCATTTATAAAGATATAGAGCTATTGGGTAAGGCGTTAAATTGTTAAATACAGGGAAATTTCCTTATTATAAATTTCAAAGTGTCCTTATGGGCACTTTTTTATTTTGTATTTAAGGATGGAATGCCTCTTATTAAGCCCAAGGTGCAGTTATGTCCTTGAGAGTCTGGATGAAGGACAGTTTCAAATCACCGGATCAACTTTTTGACCCTTAAAAGACTAGATAAGGCTCCTTGTGGAGATTTGACTTCTCAAAGCCCTGAAAGAGGAGCAAATCCATGATACTTACCTTTTTATTTCACAAGTTGTGCAAATTCTTTAAGGGATGTGGAATAATTTACATAGATTCTTGGCAAAAGGAAGAGCTCGTCATTTACCTGTTTTTTTGTAAAAGGTCCGGGTATTGTTGTAAGCCCGTATTGATAATATTTTTTTGTTCCTGAAACAACTATAGGGTTATAACTCCCATATGGATAGGCAAGCGCCATTACGGGCTTTCCGGTAATTTGCTCAATTTTTTCCTTAGAATGTTTCAACTCATAATCTAGATTTGTTGTTTTTGTTAGGTTTGGATGTGTTGCTGTGTGGGATTGTATCGAAAAGTAGCCTGAGTGAGCTAAAGATTTTAATTCCGAAGCGGAAAGTCTTTCGATTCTTCCGATAAAATCTGAAATAGCGAAAATGGTCCCAGAAGGAGCAAATGTTTCATCCTTTAGTCTTTTAAATACCGATAAAGCATTGAAATTGTCTTTCCAGCCATCATCAAAGGTAATAAAAATGGGTTTATTTACTTTGTCTATTTCTTCAAAACGTTCGAAAGTTAATAAGGTATATCCATTCTTCTTAAGAAAGTCCATTTGCTTTTCAAAATTTTCAGGAGTTACATACAATTCTTTTTGTCCATAACCTTTATATTCATCGATCCAATGATAAAGCAGGATTGGTGCTTTCGAAGCGGCAGATGCTTGATTTGGGATGAACAGCAGCAAGACGATTACAATAAATTTTTTCATAATACTCCTTTTTCAATTGACAAGAAAGTATAAAAGTTTTCCCTTTTAAATTGTGCAGCTCCAGCAGCTTGCGTTTTTCTTATATAACCTCTGCAGTCTTCCAATTTTTATTCTCCGGCGGCCTTTAATTTCCACCTATATTTTATGAAGAAACATTGAAAAATAATAAGGTAACATATCAATGCAAGGGAGGAATTTGAATTGATAAAAAAGCATCTCGCTGTGCTGGTCGCTCCTGTTTTAATGCTGGGACTGGCAGCGTGTAATAATAATGCAAATGATGACATGAACAACAGGGGAAATAATAATGGACCTCTTCATGTCCGCTACAACCCTGATCGGGATACTAATAACGGCCGTGTCAATGACTATGATAATGTACGTTATAATACAAAAAGCAGGCTGAATGACCGATATATGAATGACCGTGATGTCGACCATGCAGGGCCTATGACAGAGAATTATGATAAGGGTAACAAACGTAATGCAGGATTCAATGACAGGTTTAATGGCCGAAAAGATATGCTGAACATTTCCTCAATGGAAACTGATATGAATAGCAACAAATATCCTCATACTAAAGCTGTTTTAATCCAAATGGCTAAGTATCAGTTTATTCCATTTACATTGGGTCAGGCAGGCGAATTGCCGCAGGGGCTTGGCCAGCAGCAAAGACCTTCTGTATCCGTACCGAGGGTTCAACAGGGAACCCCATCGCAGCAGCCATCACCACAGCAGGGACCAACAGGAACGCAACAGGGTCCAACTGCCCAGCCGGCTCCGCAGCAGGGATCAACAGGAACACAACAGGGCCCAACTGCTCAGCAGCCAACACAGCAGCAAAAGCCAGCAGCACAGGCACCTGCGCAAAATAAGACACAAACAACTCAAGGGATTAGTCAGTTTGCACAGCAAGTCATTGATTTAACCAATGTTCAGAGGAAACAAAATGGGCTTCCTGCTCTGAAAGCAGATACACAATTAAGCGGTGTAGCTCAGAAGAAAGCAGTGGATATGGAGAAGAACCATTATTTCTCACATACCAGTCCGACTTATGGTTCCCCATTTGATATGATGAGGGATTTTGGGGTGACTTATAGTTCCGCTGGTGAGAATATAGCCATGGGACAAAAAACTCCTCAAGAGGTAGTAACCGCCTGGATGAATAGCCCGGGGCACCGTGCTAATATTCTAAACCGCAGTTTTACCAATATTGGGGTAGGATTTGACCAAACCGGGAACTACTGGTCACAGATGTTTATCGGTAAATAAGAAAACAGAGTGAGCCAGAATTCCTGGCTCACTTTTATTTAATTACAATATGGGTAGACAACCATACGGTCCTGTTTCCTTTACATATACTATCTTGAATCTTTTTAGGAGGAGAAGTTTAATGGCTGAAAATAGGCAATATGGTATGGGAGGTTTCCCGGGAATGATGGGCGGCTCGCAGATGGGAAATCCGATGATGGGCGGTTCGCAGATGGGCTATCCGGGAATGGGCGGCTCGCAGATGGGTTATCCGATGATGGGCGGCTCGCAGATGGGCTATCCGGGAATGGGCGGCTCGCAGATGGGCTATCCGGGAATGGGCGGCTCGCAGATGGGATATCCAGGAATGGGCGGTTCGCAGATGGGCTATCCAGGAATGGCCGGCTCGCAGATGGGATATCCAGGAATGGGCGGCTCGCAGATGGGATATCCAGGAATGGGCGGCTCGCAGATGGGATATCCAGGAATGGGCGGTTCGCATATGGGGTATCCAGGAATGGGCGGTTCGCATATGGGGTATCCAGGAATGGGCGGTTCGCAAATGGGCTATCCGGGAATGGGCGGTTCGCAGATGGGATCGGGACAATATTACCCAGCTACCCCTAAACCTAAATCAGGAAGCTGAGGCAATCATTCTTAACATATGCTTGGCAGTTAGCCTGGCAGAAACAAGTGACATAGCTCGCCCGCAGATTTTAGTCTGCGGGCTGCTTTTATTTAATTGAAAAAATATTTTGTATTCGCTATGTTAAAATAGGATTACAGTTAAGAAAAAATGGTTATAAATCATATGAATTGCTCGAATCTTATAACAACAGGGGAAAAATAGTCGAAAAATGAGAAAAGAACAAGATAATACTAAGTAACAAGGGGGATTTCGATGAGTTCACAGAAAAGGGAGCTTCACAGGGGGTTGGAGGAACGTCATATTACGCTTATGTCATTGGGAGCGGCAATAGGTGTAGGATTATTTTTAGGATCTGCTTCAGCCATAAAATTAGCTGGTCCGGGGATTTTGCTAGGATATGGATTTGCCGGAATAATTATGTTCTTCATTATGAGAGCGCTGGGAGAAATGGCAGTACAAAAACCAGTTGCCGGTTCTTTCAGTAAATATGCGCGTGATTATTTGGGACCGCTCGCAGGGTACATAACAGGTTGGAACTACTGGTTTCTATGGGTTGTAACATGTATGGCTGAAATTACAGCTGTAGGTATTTATATGGAATATTGGATACCTGGTGTTCCTCGCTGGGTTTGGGCCTTGGCTGCTCTAGTAGCGATGGCGACTGTCAACTTTCTTGCCGTAAAAGCATATGGTGAACTTGAATTTTGGTTTGCATTAATTAAAATTGTAACCATTGTCGCCATGATTATTGTAGGTATAGGTATGATTGCTTTTGGAATAGGCAACGGAGGTATTGCAACTGGAATTAAAAATCTTTGGGCACATGGCGGATTCTTCCCGAATGGAGTCAAAGGTGTGCTCATGTCATTACAAATGGTTATGTTTGCTTATCTTGGCATTGAAATGATTGGGGTAACGGCAGGAGAAGTGAAAAACCCTGAAAAAACTCTTTCCAAAGCAATTGATTCAGTCTTTTGGAGAATACTAATATTTTATGTTGGCGCTTTGTTTGTCATCATGTCTATATATCCTTGGCAGGAGATTGGCACTCAGGGAAGTCCCTTTGTCCTGACTTTTAAACAAATCGGTATTCCGGCCGCTGCGGGTATTATTAACTTTGTTGTTTTAACAGCAGCTCTTTCATCCTGCAACAGCGGAATTTTCAGTACTGCTCGTATGCTGTTTGACCTCGCGGAGCATGGCGAAGCCCCGCAAAGCTTTAGTAAAGTAACAAAAAACGGGGTGCCAGGAGCGGCCGTAATCGCCTCCGCTGCAGTGCTCTTGTTAGGAGTATTGTTAAACTATGTAGTTCCTGCGAAGGTTTTTGCCTGGGTTACCAGCATTGCAACGTTTGGAGCGATTTGGACTTGGGGAATTATCCTGCTGTCCCAAATTCGCTATCGCCGCAGTTTAAATCCGGGTACGAAACTGAAATATAAAATGCCGCTTTTCCCGGCTGCATCCTATATTTCACTTGCATTTCTAGTCTTTGTAGTGGCTCTCATGGCCTATGGAGAGGATAGCAGAATTGCTATTGTTATTGGTCCTCTGTGGATTGTATTTTTGGTAGTGTTTTACTATGCCAAAGGGCTGCATAAAACCAATAGGGACATTATTAATAGAGCAAGCTAAAGGTGGACAAGCAGCGCCAGAGGTTAAAATTCCTTTGGCGCTTTTGTATTTATTTTCTTAAAATAGCATGATAAAGTGTTATCCTATTAATGAGGTGTATATTAAAATGTGTGATAAAAAAATAACTCCTGAAGAGCTTTATAAAAAGTTAAACAATAACGAAAAAGTAGTGATTCTTGATGTAAGGGCAGAAGAAAAATTTCAGCAATACCATATCGAACATCCGATGGCTGCTACTGTTAATCTGCCAAAAACAAATATTCTGGGTACAGACCAGCAGGTTGCGGATCTGCCGGAAGCTAAGGAAATCGTAGTTGCCTGCACAACAGGAAACTCTGCTCAAAAGTGTGCAGATGTTTTATCTGGTCAAAAGGTAAATACTATTGTGCTTGAAGGCGGGATCACTGCCTGGAAAGAGTTTTTAAAAACGATCTAGTGCTTGTGGCAAACAGTTTGGAGAGAGCAGCATGCTGAAGACAATCAATCAACGGCTTGAAAAAATGATGCCATTTATTACGCCTACAGGTGTGATTTTGGGTGTTTTGTTTGCAGCCTATTTAAAAGACTTTTCTTATCTAATTCCATGGATTTTTGCATTTATGACATTCTCGGGGAGTTTAAGTTCCAATTTCAGTTCACTAAGAGAAGCTATTGTTCATCCTTTTCCAATATTTATTGCCTTAGCCATTCTTCATTTTATTATGCCGATATGGGCCTGGGGAATTGGCCATCTCGCGTTTAGTGGTGATGGCTACACTATCACTGGGCTTGTATTAAGTATGGTTATCCCTACGGGTATTACAAGCTTCATCTGGGTTTCGATTTATAAAGGGAATATACCTGTTACTCTGTGTATCATATTAATTGATACGCTGCTTTCTCCTCTTATTGTTCCATGGAGTTTATCCTTATTTATCGGGCAGAAGGTAGAGATGGATAGTGTGGGAATTATGCTGGGGCTTATGAAAATGGTTGTAATTCCTTCGCTGTTGGGAATGTTTTTAAATCAATTTACAAAAGGAAAGGTAAAAGAAATGCTAAGTCCAAAGCTTGCGCCTTTCTCGAAAGCAGCCCTTGGCATAGTAGTAATGCTGAATGGAGCGGTTGTGGCACCTTTCCTCAGGCATCTTAGTCTGAAATTAGCTGGAATCATTGGTGTAGTATTTTTTATTGCATTAACGGGATATTTATTATCCTATGGAATAGGCAGGATTTTAAAAAGGGACAAGGAAACAACTGTTTCGCTAATTTTTACTGGAGGTATGAGAAATATTAGTGCCGGTGCAGTATTGGCTGTTTCCTACTTCCCGGCAGCCGTTGCCGTTCCTGTAGTAGTAGGGATGCTGTTTCAGCAGGTGTTGGCTTCCTTAAATGGCCTGCTCCTGAATGGATTTTTTTATAAAAGAGATAAAAGCCAAAGCACAGCCATTTGAACAAATTTGGTGAGCCTGAATCTATTGCGATTCAGGCTTTATTTAGCTAATCAGAATTTTATATCCATAAAATCTGAATGCACGACGGACAGGATAAGGAAGGATTCGTCAGCAATATCATCGCACGAAGGAAAAGCACTAGCTTTTCCATGGATGTCTTAGTCAGGCGAAAGGCACACGATGTGCCGAAGTGTGATAAGAAAAACTACGGCATCCGTCAAAAAGGACTTGGGGCATGATGAGCTCTTCTAATATTTTGTATTACTAGGCCGTTATACCCCTTTTGGATGAGCTAACCGGTTTAGGTGCACGATACTCCGATTTGTGACAGGTACAAAAAGTGCAGCATCGGCTAATGCCATTGGAGGTCCTATAATGGGGCTTGGCATTGTGCTTGTTGCTTTTTTATGTTCTTGTGAAGGTAAAAGGAAGTTAATTACAGTAAAAATTCCCCTGTTATTCAATATTGATATAGTGATATAATCTTAAAATCGCTAGAAAAAGTTAACGCCACTTTAACTATTTAATTTCCAGAATATTACCTTTTTCAGGAACAGTGGGGCTTTTTATTGTGCTATTTACAGGGGGATTTCACAAATATGGATATAAAGAAGAAATTGCCGCTTATTTTTACTCTTCTAGTTTTTGCAATCCTACTTTCTAATAATACAATCCATTTTTTTCAATCAAAAGAAGAGCTATTAAACCAGAATAATCGGGAAATTACCTTGCTTGCCCAGGAATTAAGCTTCCAGGTACAGCAGGCAAAAGAGGGAAGCTTGTTTGTAGAAGATCAGCTTGGTAGGGAATTACGAATTGCATCAGTTGCCATAAAAAAATCTCTTCCGCCAAATTATGAGCAGGTGACAAATGATCAGTTAACAGCTCTCTCAAAGGAGCTTATGATATCCCATATTACCTTACTGGGGAAAACAAATAACGATATTATTGGTGTTAGGTCCTCTGATCCGGATGAGTTAAATATGTCAACAAAGGACTGGGGATATTGGCATACAGCCTTTAACCAGCTGTTTGTAAATAAAAACGTCACGATTAAAAAAGGTCAGTCATTGCCAAATTACTGGTCCGGTCCGGTAGAGGTGGCTTCAAGCAATCCAAAGCATATTGATAAATGGGGCTATTTTTATGAAGGAAGCACTAATTATATTATCGATCCCTATCTCCGGGACAATGAAGTGTTGGCATATGAGAACCGGTTTGGACCTATCAAAATCATCAATCGTTTCACAGATAAACTGAAGGGTGTCCTTGAACTGACTGTTTTCAATCCGAAGAAATTTGGTGAGAAAAAAGAAATTATCAATGACAACGGAAAGCCTTACACAAGAATTTCTGCAAAGCCAATCTGGTATGGAACCTATCATTTTTATAATCGCGATACCGATCAAAAATACATAAAAAAAGCGATAAAGACGGGTAAGCAGCAAAGCTATATTCAAGTGCTCAATGGAAAGAAGGTCCAAAAAACCTTCGTACCTTCAAAGCTTGGACCAGATGAGCCGTTTGTTCTGGGATTTACCTATGATTATGGTGTTATCGATAGTCAGCTTCATAAAGAATTGGTGAAGCATATCATTCTCTCTGGAATTTTTATGCTGCTGGTTTTAATTACAAGTGTTATTTTTTCAAGAGCAATAACAAGGCCAATCGATTATATTGCCGAACAGGTAAATGAAATTGCCAAGGGGAACTTTGGAAAAACCATCGAATCAATCAGAAAGGATGAGTTAGGCTTCCTTGCAAGAAACGTGAATGCCATGTCCTCTTCATTGAAAACCTACGTGGACAATTTTAAAACCAGCCAGCAAATGATAGAGTACCAAGCCCTCCATGATCCATTAACAGGACTGCCAAACAGAAGACATGCGACAGAAAAGCTGACAGCTTCATTATCTTCTATAAAAGAAAATGGTGAAAATGTTGCGCTTATGTTTATTGATATTGACCGTTTTAAAAATGTAAATGACTCACTTGGACACAATATGGGCGATGAGCTCATCCAGCAAATTGCGAATCGCTTAAAAACATGTGCGCTGCTAAGCAAGGGATTCATCTCTAGACAGGGAGGCGATGAATTTATCATTATTTTAGAAAACGCCCAATTACAAGCCCTTCAGGAGCTCGGAAATAAAGTGGTTAATAGTCTTAAAAAACCATATTTTATAGGTGAAACTGAAGTTTTTGTGGGTGCAAGCTGCGGGGTAAGTGTATTTCCGGATCATAGCAAAGATATTGATACACTTATTATGTACGCGGATATGGCTATGTACGAAGCAAAAAACCAGGGTGGAAATTGCGTTGTTTTTTACAATGAAAGGCTGAATGAAAAAAACCATAAGCGGCTGACGATGGAAACACGATTGCGGAAAGCAATACAGGAAGCAAAGATTGATGTCTATTTTCAGCCAAAGATTAATGCAAAAACAGGATTTATAACCGGAGTGGAAGCCTTGGCTCGCTGGACGGATGAGGAGCTTGGGCCGGTATCTCCTGAAGTATTTATACCTGTCGCTGAGGATTCAGGATTGATTTCGCCTATATGGGAATTTATTATGGAACAAGCCTGCAAAAAGGCTTCAGTATGGAAGGGAAAGTATCCTTTCCCGCTTACTATGGCTGTGAATTTTTCCGCAAAGCAGTTTCAAAACCCTTCAGCGTTGGTAAAAAGAGTAAAGGAATTCTTAACTTTTTATAAACTTCCTGGAGAGCTGTTTGAAATAGAAATAACGGAAAGTGTGCTGCTATACAATACAAATGAAACAATTGCTGCCTTATGTGAGCTAAGAAATGAAGGTATTAGGGTGGCAATAGATGATTTCGGAACGGGCTATTCATCATTGAGTTATTTAAAAAGGCTTCCAATTAATACTCTTAAAATTGATCGCTCTTTTATAACAGATATTGACGAAGCCTATAATAATGCAGAGATTGCATATGCGATTATTAATCTGGCTAAAAGCCTTCGTCTTCACGTAATAGCGGAGGGAGTAGAAGAGGCTTACCAGATTCAATATCTGCTTGAAAATGAATGTACGGAAATGCAAGGATATTATTACAGCAAGCCGGTTAAAGCAAGTGACTTTGAGGATCTCCTGTCAATGCAGGGTACATTCACCGCCTGATAAGGGCGGTTTTTTGTTGTTTAAACTTTCATCATCTGATCATGGTGCTTATCCCTTTTGTTCGCTAATCAGAATTTATATCCATAAATTCTGAAGCATAAGCAAAACTAAGGCATCCGTCAAAACGGACTTGGCGAATGCCAAGTTTTTCTAATGTTTTCCTATATATCCATTAAGGCTTAACTGTTAATGTACTAAAGTACTATTTAAATAGTAAAAGCTGATTAAATGTGAAAAATATCAGGGGACATATGGCATGTTTTGGTTTAACTCATTTTTTAAATGGAAAAAAGAAGTTGGAAGATGCATAATTTGGACTAAAAAATTTTTAAAAATAGGACATTCGAAGTTTAATATTTCCAAATTTGTAAATATATAATTATACCAAATTTGGAAGGAGAAAGTAAATATGAAAAAAATCCTATTTTTCACCTTTTTAATCGCCTTAGGCTTTGCCGGGGGGAGTATTATGCCTAAAGTATGGGCAACTTCAGGAGAAAAGGATTGTAATTGTGGATGCGGTTCGGGCCAGACACAGGTTTCAGTTATTCCCTCAGCAAGTGATATGATGGTAATGACCAGCCTTATGGAAGCGTTATCTAAGGATCAGGATGGATCCCTCTCAAAACAGGAAGTAGCAGCGATGCTTGAGCAATTGCAATCCCGATATGCAGCTGTTTTAGCCGCAGCAGCCATCCCTCCAGGAACGGAAAAGGTTACAGGTACGAAGCAAAGTACATTTACAAGCAATTATTATGAATACCTAAATCGTTATATTCAAAACAGCACTGGTACACCACAAGCGAAAGATAATACTTCAAATACAAGTGAAATCACCTCTAAGTCTATAACTTCAAAAGTTATCCCAGTACAACCACCGGGCACAACAGAGACAACAAATACAGCAGTAAAACCAAGAACATCATCCACAACCAGTCAGCCTGTTGAAAGGAAGAAAAAAGTTAAAAATAATAATGGATTAGGTAATGGCTCAGAGCCAGGGGATGGAACTGCATCAGACGTCAAAGGAGTTGACCCTTCTAATCCTGGCAAAGGAAAGCAGCAGACTAAGAAAACAAACACTGTTACTAAGAGTACAAAGGCTTCACATACTGAAAAATATAAAAAAGAAAAGGTTAAAAATAATAATGGTCTGGGAAATGGTTCAGAGCCTGCGGATAATACTAGCACAGATATAAAAGGGGAAGACCCATCCAATCCGGGAAAAGGAAGTTCAAATAATAAAGCTGGAAAAAATTAAATTATGATTATAGCAAAAGAGCCTAAGGGGGAAAGTCACCATCTCCTATTAGGCTCTTTTTTCTATCGTGTTTCATTATTATTTGGTATATGAAAACGTTTTAATGATGAGCGGAAGCAGACTTATGATTTTTCTCTTCCGTATTTCCTTTCTATTAATAAGATCTTAGTGCCGAAGCTAGTGCGGAAGACCTGAAAAAGAAAGCAGCTGCAGTCCAGCACGAACAATAGGGCAGGAAGCAGTAGAAAAGATGTTTGAAAAGACAATAAAAATCTTAAAAAACTCGAAAATAACAATTTGGCTATTGGAATTAAATAGTGGAGGGACTGATGCTGTTGTAGAAGTTTATGCTAAAAATGAACCCGAGAAAAAGCTGAAGGTAATTGAAGACAGCAAAAACCTTTCCATTGAGTTTTACAGGATGGCATTTCCAACAAGAAGCAAATTAAGCCCTGAATTGGATAAGGCTGTGGAAAAGTCCTTTTTAAATAAGGCCTTATAGAAATTTAATCAAACGTTTGATTAAATTTATTTTTGCTTAATTATGTCAAAAATACAGGCTTATAGACCTTGGAATAACTATTTTTTATGCTATATGTGGAAAAAA
This sequence comes from Neobacillus sp. FW104-15D2, assembly GCF_058790155.1. NCBI lineage: Bacteria > Bacillati > Bacillota > Bacilli > Caryophanales > Bacillaceae > Neobacillus > Neobacillus sp. FW104-15D2. The sequence continues at coordinate 72,408 of NZ_JBYTCJ010000009.1, read as the reverse complement.
ATGAGTCCATTTGATTATTATGTGTGGTAAAATAAGGCTCATATCATAAAAACTGAATCTACTGAAAAGGCAAACTCATTGAAAGGTGAGGACGCAAAGCTACGGGCCTAAGGTGTTTTCACTATGGCAGCCGGGTTGCCGGTTATCTGAGCAAAAAAAATTTTTTCAGATTGGTACTGCCTTTTCGCAAAAAAAGGCAGTTTTTTTATTACATCATCTCTGACATACAGCAGGAGTGGAAAAATGGAAAATAGCCGCAGAAAATGGGTTCTCTTTCTTTTTATTGTTCTCTATTTATTTAGTTATTATGGATGGATTCTTTACTGGAAAATGAATGATAGAATGCTGATTCCTGGAGGAAATGCTTTTTCAACTTTTGCTCCACTGCTTTCATCGATTTGGCTATTCCTTGCTTGGAAAAAGGAAAAAGTGGTAGGCAGGCCGTTTTGGTTCCTCCTTTTCCTTGGGGCGTTAAGCTTTTTTACAGCAGAAGTAATCGGGGATTATTATGAAAACCATTTAAAAATTAATGTGCCTTATCCTGGTTATGCCGATATTTTTTATATGCTTCAAATATTCTTTTACTTTTCGGCTTTAACATATCAGCTTGTTAAAGCAAGAGAACAGTACAAAGCAATTAAAACTCTTTTGAGTATGGCTATTACCATGACGGTTGCTGCAACTTTTAGCTGGAGCTTTTTTATAAAGCCTATTCTCGAAGTTTCAGAGGTTTCTCCGTTATTTATGCTTGTCTCCTTAGGAACGCCGGTTGGCGATTTGGCGCTGTTTCTGGGCATTTTAAATATTTATGTTTTTTCAAATAACATCTTTCAAAAGAAAAGCATGAAGTTTATTATGTGGGGACTTCTAATTCAGGTTTTCGCTGATACCTTTTATCTGTATATGCGGACTACTGACACTTACATTTCAGGGAGTTTTATAGATCCTTTATATCCCCTTTCTGTTTTGCTAGTTGGACTTGCCGGTCTAAGAGGCGGAGATAAAGTAAAGCATAAAGGGTTAAAACAAACCGGTTTGTTTCAAAAAACATCTTTTTTTGTTCGCTTTCTTTTACCGTATATGGCCGTTGCCCTTCTTTTTCTGTTTATTGCCGAAAAAGGGGCTGGGGACAAAACTCTGGTGGTTGGATCCGAAGCGACTATCGTTTTAATTATTCTTCGTCAGGTTGCTATTCTTATTGATAACCATAAGCTGCTTAAGCAATATGGAGAAAGGACCAGAGAACTAACCTATAGCGAACAACGTTACAGCTCTCTTTTTCATAATCATCCGGATGCCGTTTTTTCTGTGAACCTTGAAGGGATATTTACATCTTCCAATGAGGCTTGCCAAAAACTTTTGGGACTACAAAGTTATGAATTGGCCGGACGGCATTTTTTACAGATTGTAAGTGAGCAAAATAGGGAAGTGGTAACCGAAATCTTTTCAGAGGCTATAAAGGGTTATTCAAAGGGCTTTGAAATTCAACTGTTTGTTACTGAAACGATTGCTTCATTTACAATAGTTCCAATTATAATTGAAAACCAAGTTACGGGAGTATTTGGGATAGCAAAAGATATTACGGATAATAAAAGAAATGAAGAGAAAATCAGAAATATGGCTTACAATGACCTGCTTACAGGCCTTCCAAACAGAAGAATGATTGAGAAGGTTTTGAATGAAGCTGTCAACATTAATAAAAATGATATGCATGGAATTATGTTTATCGATTTAGATCGTTTTAATATTATTAATGACACTCTTGGACATACTCTGGGAGATCAGCTGCTTCATTTAGTCGGTGGTAGGCTAAAAGGGCTTATTGCTACAAATGAAGTGGTTGGAAGGCAGGGCGGAGCGGAATTCGTCCTATTCTCGAAAGGGATTAAATCTGAAGAAGATGCCTTAATGAGGGCTGAAAAAGTGCTCCAATCTCTAAGACAGCCTTTTCATGTCAATGGTCATGAACTGCTGATTTCAGCAAGTATTGGAATCTCTATTTATCCAATGGACGGTTTGACAGGAGAGGAGTTATTGAAGAATGCAGATATAGCCATGTACAGAGTGAAAGAAAACGGGAAAAATGGTTATGCCATCTATTCCCCCTCGAAGGCTGCTTCCTCTTCAAGAAGACTGGAATTGGAAAACGATTTATATTATGCCTTAAAGCATGGCCAATTTTTACTTCACTATCAGCCCCAAATCGATAGTAAAGAAGGAAGGATTGTGGGTGCCGAAGCATTATTACGCTGGAATCACCCTCAATACGGCTTTATTTCACCAGCGGAATTTATTCCGATTGCCGAAGAGACGGGTTCTATAGTCCCTATTAGTGAGTGGGTTCTTAAAATGGCCTGCCTGCAGGCAAAAAAGTGGAGGACTGAAGGGATAAATATCAAGGTTGGTGTGAATTTATCACCTAGACATTTTTATCAAAAAAACATGATACATACAGTCAAATCAATCATAGCCGAAATAGGAATTGAGCCGGGAATGATTGATCTGGAGATTACAGAAGGAATAGCTGCCAAAGACCGGACGCTTGTTAATAATAAACTCTCGCAGCTCAGGGATATGGGAATCTCGATTTCAGTCGATGATTTTGGAACCGGATATTCATCCTTGTCCTATTTAACTAATTTTCCAATAGATACTTTAAAAATCGCCCGGGAATTTGTTGTTGAGATTGGTAAGGATTATGCTAATGAGGCCATTATTTCTTCTATTATAACAATGGCCAACAATCTTGGCCTTGATGTAATAGCAGAGGGTGTAGAAACGGAACAGCAATCAGCTTTTCTTCAGGTGCTGGGATGCTCCAGAATGCAGGGTTACTTGTATGGGAAGCCATCCATTCCTTCTGACATTGAAAAAATGATGAGGGAACCTATTTTAGTATAAATATAGAAAGCGGCCCTCAACATTTCTTCAGGGGGCTTTTTTCTATAGCTGTCCTAGTATCCAACCCACTTCCTCTTACGATAAGTCAACATCAAATCATTTCATGCTTCGTGTTTCCTTTATCTCTGTTGAAGCCGAGGCCCACAGGAAAAGGAAAGCTTCGGGAGTATCGCACCAAGGAATAGCGCAGCTTTTTCGAGGACGTGGTGAATTTAACTCATCATAATATACCTTACGGAGCCAAACGTGTCCCTTTTGCTTTTTCTTAGGATTTGATTAATATTTGTTTTTTCCTTTAAACTGTAGAAGATAGTACTATTGATTGCCAGGGAGATTTTTATGGAAGTAATGAATCATTCAACTGAAGAAGTGATGGAAGTCTGCCTGCTGGCCGGAAAAATCATGCTGCAAAGCGGGGCTGAAACATACCGTGTAGAGGATACCATGATGAGAATGGCAGCTGCGTTTGGAATCCGTCAATCACATAGTTATGTAACCCCTACTGGAATTATTTTTTCAGCAGAAGGAACCGGTCCAACCAGAACAAAGCTGACTCGTATATCGGAAAGGTCCACCGATTTAAAAAAAGTGACCATGGTAAATAGCATCTCACGCAGCATTAGCAGTTTTGAAATAGACCTTCTTGAAGCAAAACATCTTCTAAAAGAAGTAGATTTACAAAACCTTACATTCCCTTTTTCGGTGCAAGTTGCAGCGGCAGCTATAGCAAGCGGCTGCTTTCTTATAATGTTTAACGGAACCTGGAATGACTTTCTTCCTTCAGTGATTGCTGGAGGCTTTGGGTTTCTTGGACTGGTTTACTTTCACCGGTTTTTGCCCATCAAGTTTTTTTCGGAGTTTTTGGCCTCCTTTATTATAGGATTTCTTTCAGCATTGTTTGTAAAACTGGGAGTTGGGCAGGAGCTGGATAAAATTATTATTGCATCAGTAATGCCACTAGTCCCTGGACTTTTAATTACGAACGCTGTCCGGGATTTAATGGCGGGGCATCTTGTTTCGGGGCTGTCTAAAGGGGCGGAAGCCTTTTTAACTGCTTTTGCTATTGGTTCCGGGATAGCAGTGGTGTTGTCCTTTCTTTAAACTCTCTTCCAAGATCCTGAAATAATGCAGACAATTAGGTGGATAAAATGAAAATTTTGGAACAATTAATAACAAGCTTTATTGCAACAGGAGCATTTGGAATTATCTTTAATGCACCAAAACAATCTCTTGTAAAGTGCGGCTTGGTTGGAATGTTCGGCTGGCTTATATATGTGGTCATGGTTGATCAGCGTGCTGACGCAGTCCTTGCTACGCTAAGTGCAACCTTTTTAGTCGCAGTCATCAGCCATATTCTTGCGAAAGTGTATAAAACACCCGTCATCATATTTAGCGTTTCCGGAGTTATTCCTCTTGTTCCTGGCGGGCTGGCTTATGATGCTATGAGAAATTTTGTTCAAAATGATTATGGACATGCTGTTTCTCTTGCAGCTGAGGCTTTTCTTCTATCGGGGGCAATCGCATTCGGCTTAGTGTTTTCCGAGGTTTTAAACCAGGTTATCCGGAAAATTAATCAGCATGAACAGGTGAAGTAGTTATATAAGGTAGTAGCCGTCCAAAGGATTGGACGGCTTTTTAAACAGTCTTTCTTTTGATTAACCGGTAGGGAATCTCTATCTGTTGTACTTTATTTGATTGCAGGATTTGGTTAAAAGCGTTTCTGCCCATTACATCCAGGGGCAATTCAATGGCAGTTATATCAAGAAGCTCCGAGATTTCATGGTTTTCAAAGCCAATAATCGCGAGCTGGCCTGGTATGGAAATACCAAGTTTTCTGCATTCTATAATGCAGCCGGCTGCAACCAGGTCGTTTGTAAGAATTAAAGCGGTTGGCTTTTCTTCTAATTGAATCCATTCTCGTGCAATCCTTTTTCCATCCTCAACGGTCAGGCAGTCTGAAAAAATCCACTCTTCTCTAAGTTTTTCCCCTATTTGACTTAAACAATCCTTATAAGCTATATACCTGGCATGGCTGTTTGTTCCTACCCTTCTTCCCACTGCATACCCAATTTTTCGATGCCCTCTATCTGTTAAATGGGTTAATCCTATGTGAAAAGCTTCAAAATGATTGATAAAGACACTTGAAAAATCATTATCCATCGCATTCATACACATAATGATTTTTCCGTACTCCTTAAAAAGCGAGTAATTCTCCAAAGGAAGCGATCGGGAGGTAATAATCAAGGCGTCCAGCTGTTTTTGTCGAAGCAGTTCCAGGGCTTCTTTTTCCTTTTCTTGTTTGTAGTTAGTTTGGATAATCATGATTTTATAGTGCTGGAGCTGGGCTTCAAGAGCAATCCCCTCAAGGATAGAACTAAAATAGGGATGGTTAATGAAGGGAAGCACAACCCCGATTATATTGGTTTTTCCTTTTGAAAGATGAACCGCATTCATATTTTTATGGTAGTTTAAGTCATCAATAGCCTTTTTGACAGCTTCCTTTTTTTCATCTGAAACATAAGGGTGATTATTGAGAACCCTTGAAACAGTCGTAACCGATACCTTAGCTAATTTGGCGATATCCCGGATATTTCCCATTGTTCATCATCTCTTTCTTGCGCTGAAACGCGTTTCATACTTTATATTTTAAAAAAAGAAGAAGGAGTGGTAAACATGTCAGGCTTGTTTTATCTTATTTTGCTTTGTGTAATTATATGGTCTGGTGCGGCTATCGCCTTATCTCTAGGGAGAAAGTAAAGATAGTAAAAAGCGGCATACAAACTAGGTGTGCCGCCACTTATTTTCTCTAACTCATAGATTTCTTTTCAATCGCCGAACTCCAGGCTGTCAGGACTACTGCGCCCATAACCATTAAGCCGCCAATCCAAGGGGTGTGCTGCAGCCCTATGGAGTCGACAATGATGCCGCCAACAAACGCTCCAATGGCTATTCCTACATTAAATGCGGCAATATTCAAAGCCGATGCTACATTAACAGCAGAAGGAACATACTTTTCGGCAAGGTTTACAACCAGAATTTGAAGACCCGGAACGTTCATAAATGCTAGCAGTCCCATTAGAAAGATAGTCAAAAGACCAGCAATTTTAAATGGAGCAGTAAACGTTAAAGCGATTAGAATAATCGATTGGATGAGAAACATCCAAAATAATGCTTTTAAAGGGTTTTTATCAGCGGCTTTTCCGCCTGTGGTATTACCAATTGCCACAGCAAGTCCGTAGCCAAATAAAATCGTGCTGACAGCCTTCGATGAAAATCCTGTAATATCTTGAAGTATTGGTGTTAAATAGGTAAAAGCTACAAATGTTCCTCCATATCCCAGAGCAGTAATAGCAAAGGCTAATAACAGCGGACCATTTTTCAAAATCTTAATTTGATCGCTGAATGACGATGGAGGGGCATCCTTGAGATTCTTAGGTATTAATACTGCACTGGCGAAAATCCCGATGATACCAAGTAAGGCAACTCCCGAAAAGGTTGCTCTCCATCCAAAAGCCTGACCAATAAATGTACCCAACGGAACTCCAGTGACAGTCGCAACTGTTAATCCTGTAAACATGAAGGCGATCGCGCTAGCCCTTTTATTTTCAGGAACTAAATCCGCCGCAATAGTTGAACCGATAGAGAAGAATACTCCGTGAGAAAAAGCTGTAATGATGCGAGCTATTAGAAGCATGCTAAAACTTGATGAAAGTGCTGCTGCTGAATTTCCTGCGATAAAAATCACCATTAGAGCCATAAGCAAGGTTTTTCTGCTTATTTTATTTGTGAGAGCTGTTAAAATAGGAGCCCCAAAAGCTACTCCCAATGCATATCCAGAAATTAATAAACCTGCCATAGTAATAGAAATATTTAAATCATTAGAAATGGTCGACAATAACCCTACAGGAACAAATTCGGTCGTTCCGATACCAAAAGCACTAATTGCCAAGGCAAGAAGGGCTGGAGTTCCTCCTTTTTTAACTTGAGTATCTATATATGAAGTCATTTTAATTCCTCCAAAAGAGTTAAATTTTATGCGGGCAGGGTGAAGGCGCCATTCACCAGCTGAACCCTGAAACCCAGTATGCAGGATATAGATGAAAAGGAAAAGTACGCACTTTTAAGTACCGCAGGCACCTTCAGGGTATATAGGCACCAAAAAGTACCCTATAGGATAAAAAGTGGCAAATGGGTATAATGGTACTATTGGAACTTTAACGAGGAAGGCGAAACCGATGAAAAAATATAATATACCCGTGGAAGCCGCCTTGGAGGTAATCGGCGGAAAGTGGAAGGTAGTAATTTTGTGTCACTTAATAAAAGGGAAAAAGAGAACAAGTGAACTAAAAAGGCTGATGCCTGGAATTACTCAAAAAATGCTGACTCAGCAATTGCGAGAATTGGAAGAGGATGATGTTATTTTGCGTGAGGTATATAACCAGGTGCCTCCAAAAGTCGAATATTCCCTGACTGAATATGGGTGGACGTTAAAAACGATTCTTGACTCTTTATGTATGTGGGGCGAACAGCATATTGAAAAAGTTTACCCAGATAAAGATCAGATGCTTGTTAAGCCGGTAGAAGGGTAATACGTATAAAGGTATATTGAATTATACAAGTTGAATTACTTAACTTTTTTAAAAGTAAAGGTCTTTCTGTGTGGATTATATTCAACCGATGCGGACAAATTCTGATATTCCCCACGCTTCAGCCCATCCCTTAAAACAGAAACTTCATATTAAAGTGACTTTTGTAAAGGAAATTAAAAAAGCTTGGCCTCAACTATTACAAGAAAAAGCAAGGATTTTTTATGTTCTTTACTCTTTTACCAAAGAAAAAATCGCAAAAAAAGACGACCTATTTATTCAAAAGCTTGAATGAAGGTCGTCTTTATTTATGTTAAAAAAGCCTCTTTCAAAAGGAGAACATCCTTTTCGACGCTTTAAAGAATACAATTTTATAAAAAAACAAAGGGTATTGAGGCTAATACCTAATTAGCTTTGGAAATGCCTTTTTAATTACATTAGGACAGCATTTAACCTTTCCTTTTAGCGATTCTGATTGCCGAAGAAGAAATAGCTTTTTTCTAGCAGAAACCAGCCTTTATTGAATTTTATTAAATAATGCTTCCGTGTAACAGTGGGGTTACTGGGCTTTTTAATAGATACAATCCTGTCAACGCGGTTATAGAGAATGTACAAACCTGTTATGTAAATAACTGAAAACAGTAGATTCAGGGCCTGTTCCATAAGAATCCCGGTTTCGAAGGCTTCAACTCCATATAATTTAACTAGTTTAGCCATTATCAGACTGTAAAGAAGTTCTCCTAATCCAAAAATAAGAGTAACCCGATTCAGCAAAGTTAAAATCTCTCTTTGAAAAAATAATTCCTTGGTTAATTTTCGATCATTTCCTTGTGATGTTAATAAGTCTAAAGAGAAATATAAAAATAAGGGCCGCTTGATAAGGGAACTCCCAAGAAAAATCATCGTTAATATAATGGAATAGTAGATATTATTCCAAAGAAGATGGGAAGCAGTCTTTGAAAATAAGTCGGTTAAGGTTCCTGCAGCCATGTTAAGGATAAGGTAAATAGAAGAGAAATTTAAAAATCCTGAAGAAATAAATCTCAATGTTCCATAAATAACTCCTGGGATTGATGAAAGAACCATGCATAAATAATCGCCTATCATAGGCCTTCCAAACTCCCATAGAACAAGTGGGATAACAAGATAAAATATAATATCTACCAAAAGAAAAAGATTATTTCGCATATAATTCCCCTGATTCCTTAATTTCCACAGATCTTGCCCGATGTATTTGTCCTCTTTTCAGTATATTTCTTGACGGGGAAAAAATGCCCATCCTAAAAAACTAAAGTCTCCAAAAAGCCTTAAGGATTGTCGAAAAATGCGTATTTTGTAAAAAAAATAAATTCCCTATTTGAAGCTGAGAGAAGAGGAAAAAGGATTAAGCCTGTTTATACAGGGTATCTATATTATGAATCTATCTTAAAGGAGGAATTTATGATGGAGAAACGAATTGTTGGTGTATACAATAATGGGCATGAAGCTGTTGAGGCAATTGAAGATTTAAAACGTCAAGGTTATGACCGGGATGATATTTCTGTGGTAGCAAAGGATCACTCGGATGTGGAAATGATAAATGATGAAACTGGCACAAAAACAGAAGAGGGAATGGCAACAGGAGCTGCTACAGGTGGCGTCCTTGGAGGGCTTGCTGGCTTTTTAGCAGGTGTTGGTGCGTTGGCTATCCCTGGTGTCGGACCTATTTTGGCCGCAGGCCCGATCGCTGCAACGCTTACTGGCGCGGCACTGGGTGCTGGAGCAGGTGGACTTGCAGGTGCTCTAATTGGAATGGGTATTCCTGAAGATGAGGCTAACCGATACGAAAGTGATGTTAAGTCAGGTAAAATTTTAGTTATGGTGGATGAGAACGGAAAACGATCATCACTCAATTTAAATAATGATACAAACGATGCGAATCTTTCTGGTGGTATGGGTGCCGGAACAGAAGGTACAACCTACGGTACTGATGACACCCTAAGAGGAACAGCGATTGATGACTCTCGAGCAGGAGGCGCTCTTCGCAGCGGTACTGTTGATGCAAACGATGATACTCTTGGTGGGAATAGGACCATTGGCGGTGTAGGTTATGACGCAAACAGTTCTCTTGCCGACAATGTTTCAGTAGATGGGACAAGCAGTCGAGATACCTTAAGGAACAGAGAAGATTTCTCTAATGAATCTGAGAGTATGATGACTGGTGGATCTACGATGGGAAGGACGGGAGAAATGCCGTTCGGTACTGGAGGCACAGGTGTTTCCGATCCATCAGCAGTAAACAGCTCTGGGCCAGACCTCGATTCTTCCCTGGATGACAACCGTAATGCAGGAAAGACTGGGGCAGGAATGGGAGACCCGACTTTTGGTAATGAGGGCGGATATAATCCTGTTCTTGGATCCGATTCCTCGATTGGAAATACACCTCCAGCAAATAGCGAAGCGGACCCTGGAGTTAATGTAAACCCATGGAATGAAACGGATGACACAGCACGAAACAGAAGACGCGGAACAGATTCGTTTAAAAACGAATGATAAAAAAGCAAAAAAGCAAAAAAGCATGCTTTCGAGCATGCTTTTTTGCTTTTTGTATAAGATAAGAAAACAGTTTTTTCACATTTCTATGGAAAAAGCGGGCCAGCATAGCCCGCTTATTTAATGAATATTCATCTATCACGTTAGTCACCAATAGGTGATACGCCTTTTTGTCCAGCTCTGGCACCCGCTGAACGGGTGCTTACGCTTTTCTTTTGTCCAGCTCCAGCACCCAGCGACTTGTGTCCATCCCGCTTCTCCCTACGATAAGTCAACAACGAATCGCTAAGCTCTTCGTGTTTCCTTTATCTCAGTCGAAGTGGGCCCCAGTCCATTCGTCGCTGAACGGGTGCTTACGCTTTTCTTTAGTAACTTGCAACTTAACAAGTGTAATATATATATATGTCATCATAGATGTATGCCGCGGTAATAATTCCACCTGACCGTTTTTAACCTAAACGACGTAAGCCCTACCTCTCTTACATCCTTACGGCTCCGAAGCCGATCCAGTGTGAATAAGTCTTGCTAGAAAAACAAAAAGCAGAATGCCAATAATTAATATGCATAGTTGAAAGTTACAGTAAGTATTAATCATAACATGTATATCAGGTAATATCAAGGGTTTTATTTTCGGAAAATAATGCAACAAGATTTGTAAAAAAAGAGAAAAACGATATCATTTAAAATATAATATATTTAGATTTCCGAAACAATCTCAGAAAAACCAGGCGGGTGAATTCAGTGCAAAAAGTATTTTCATTTTTAAAGCCGTACCGTATTCCAATGGTTATTGCCCTTTGCTTAATGCTGGTGGAATTGGTAGTTGAGCTTTGGCAGCCATATTTAATGGCAAAAATTATTGACGAAGGTGTTATGAAAAAGGATTTGCATGAAGTGGCGTTACTCGGAGGAATCATGCTTGCCATATCTTTATTTTCATTTCTATCTGGTCTTATTAATTCTTTCTATGCGTCTCATGCAAGTCAAAGCTTTGGATTTGATTTGAGAAAGGCATTGTTCGAGAAAATTCAATCCTTTTCTTTTTCAAATTTCAGCAGGTTTTCGACTTCCTCACTTGTAACCAGGATGACAAATGATGTTACCCAGGTACAAAATACTGTTTTTATGAGTTTGAGAATTATGCTGCGAGCTCCTCTCCTCATTATAGGCGGACTCATAATGGCGATTTCAGTTGATGTTAAGCTTGGATTGGTTTTGGCAGGTGGGGTTCCATTCCTTGTCGTGTTCCTAGTTTGGGCTAGAACCAGAGCAAGGAATTACTTTCAATCCACCCAGCAAAAGCTTGATAACGTCAATAATGTTATTAGGGAAAACCTCACTGGGATGAGGCTCATAAAAGCCTATATTAGGGGAAACCATGAAGTAAAAAGATTTCAAAAATCCAACAAAGAGCTAAGAGATAAAACAGCCTCTGCGCTTCGATTAATTGAATTTACCACTCCAGTACTAATGTTCGTTATGAATTTGGCCATTTTGCTGGTTCTCTGGTTTGGTGGATTTGAAGTCAGTTCTCGCGGTGCTAAAGTAGGAGAGGTTGTTGCCATTGTTAATTATGGCACAAGAATCACTGGGGCGCTTTCTGTGGTTTCGATGATTCTTATGGTTTTTGCCCGCTTTAGAGCTTCAGGTCAAAGGATTGCCGATGTATTGGAAACCGAGATTGATTTGTTGGACCATGAAGATGTGGATGCATCCTTTCAGATTAAAAATGGAAAGGTCGAGTTTAAGGAGGTATCCTTTCATTATCCTGAATCCCCTTATCCTGTTCTGAATAAAGTTTCTTTTTCTGCAAAAGGGGGAGCAACAATTGCTATCCTTGGGGCAACTGGATCAGGAAAATCTTCATTATTTCAGCTAGTGCCCCGTTTATATGATGTAAATAGCGGAGCAGTCTTTATTGATGATAAAGATATACGTTCAATTAAGCTTGATACACTACGTGGAGCAATCGGCTATGTACCACAGGAGGCGCTACTTTTCACCGGAACTATTGCTGAAAATATTTCATGGGGAAAAGAAGGTGCCTCAGTAGAAGAAATTATTGAGGCTGCAAAAAATGCACAGATTCACGAAACCATTAAGTCATTTCCTCAAGGATATCAATCGCGAATTGGCCAAAAAGGAGTTAATCTTTCAGGGGGTCAAAAACAAAGAATTTCTATTGCGCGTGCATTAATCAGAAAACCAAAGGTCCTGATGCTAGATGATAGTACAAGTGCTCTCGACTTAAAGACGGAAGGTCAGCTTCTTCATGCACTAAAAGGATATTCATGTACAACTCTTTTAATAACGCAAAAAATCAGTACAGCTATGGCAGCGGATAATATTCTTCTTTTAGAAGACGGAGAAATTAAAGAACAGGGAACACATGAAGAACTTTTAAAGCAATCCCAGCTTTATAGAAAAATCTTCGAGACACAATTTGAAGAGGAGAAACGGATGTATGTATAAAGAACTAAGAAAACCATTTCAGTACAGCCGCCCCGACTTTAAAGCCAAAGGCCGAGTGGCTGGAGGGAAAAAGATAGCAAAAGCAAAAAATATGCAGAGTACGTTGAAAAGACTGTGGATGTACCTTTCCGAGAAAAAAGGGATGTTATTTCTGGTTGTTTTAATGGTTGTGGCAAGCTCCGGCCTGGGACTCCTTGGCCCTGTCCTTATCGGCAGGGCGATTGACCACTATATTGTCACAAAGCATACACAAGGTCTTTTCCTTTTGCTGGCCGGCCTTGCGGGTACCTACTTTCTTTATTCGCTATCGTCCTTTTTGCAAAGCTTTTGGATGATTGGGATCGCACAGGATACAGTTCAGAAAATGAGGAATCAAATGTTCCGGCATTTGCACAGCCTTCCTATTTCTTTTTTTGACCGCCGCCAGCATGGGGAGCTTATGAGCAGGGTTACAAATGATATGGAAAACGTCAGTTCAACCTTGAACAGCTCGGTCATTCAGATATTTTCTAGTTTACTTACTTTAATTGGTACTGTGTCAGTTATGCTCTGGATGAGTCCGCTTTTAACACTTATTACCTTATCCATCGTTCCCCTAATGTTTGTTGGACTCAAGTGGATTACCAATCGGACGGGTGTTTTGTTCAAAGAGCAGCAGTCGAATATCGGTGAACTGAATGGATATATAGAAGAAACCATTTCAGGCCAGAGGATTGTTAAGACATTCTCTCAGGAACAAAAAGTAATAAAAGATTTTATGATGAAAAACAAACGCCTGCGTGAATCGGGCTTTTGGGCGCAGACCTTTTCGGGATTTATTCCAAAATTAATGAATGTTTTAAATAATTTAAGCTTTACCATTATTGCTGCAGTTGGTGGGATTTTTGCCTTAAAGGGTATGATTACAATTGGAACCATTATCGTTTTTACCGAGTATTCCCGACAATTTACAAGACCTTTAAACGACCTGGCGAACCAATTTAATACATTGCTTTCTGCAGTAGCAGGAGCAGAACGGGTTTTTGAAATACTCGATGAAAAACCAGAAGCAAAGGATGAAAGTCATGCTATTGAAGGAATAGAGATCAAAGGCGAAGTGGAATTCCGGAACGTATCGTTTTCTTATGAAAAAGGCGGAGATACTGTGTCTGGTATTAGCTTCAAAGCAGAACCCGGACAAACAGTTGCATTAGTGGGACCAACCGGAGCAGGAAAAACAACTTTGATTAATCTCCTTTCCAGGTTTTATGACCCGGACAATGGCGCTATTTATTTTGATGGTGTAGAATCCCGAAGCATCAAACGGACAAATCTCCGCGGTCAAATGGGTTTTGTTTTACAGGACTCTTTTCTGTTTGAAGGCTCGATTATGGAAAATATCCGTTACGGGAGATTGGATGCAACGGATGAGGAAGTGGTGGAAGCAGCTAAGCAGGCAAACGCCGATTCTTTTATCCAAAAGCTTTCGGATGGATATCAAACTTTATTGAAACAGGATGGGAGCGGGGTCAGTCAAGGGCAGAAGCAATTACTGTCCATTGCTAGAGCTCTTCTCGCAGATCCTGCGCTGCTCGTATTGGATGAAGCAACAAGCAGTATTGATACTGTTACAGAATTAAAGATTCAGGAGGCTTTAAAACGGCTTATGATGGGCAGAACAAGTTTTATTATTGCCCACCGCCTGAATACCATTAGGCATGCAGACCAGATCCTAGTTCTTCATAGCGGAATGGTCATCGAAAAAGGCACGCATGAAACACTTATTAAAAATAAGGGCTTTTATTATGATTTAAATAAAGGAGTTAAAACAACCTGACCTGGTTGTTTTTCTTTTTTTCTAAATTGGGTACCATATACAGGTAAAACCAAGTCGTAATGTTTGATTGGCTGTTCAAAAGTATAAATAATAATACTGACTGTAAATAAAGGAGATGTCTTCATGATTGGATTTATTGGCTTAGGTATAATGGGAAGCAGAATGGCGGAAAACCTTCTAAATAAAGGCTATGATTTAGTGGTACATAACAGAACAAAAGAAAAAGCTCAAAGTTTACTGGATAAAGGGGCTCAATGGGCTGATAGTCCGGCTGAAGTGGCCCGAAAGGCAGACGTTGTCTTTACCATGCTTGCCAATCCGTCAATTGTAGAAAAGATTGTTTACGATCAAGATGGGCTTTTTAATGGACTTTCGGAAGGTAAGCTTTGGGTCGACAGCAGCACAGTTGACCCTGCGTTCTCGAGAAAAATGGCCCAGGAAGCAAATAGCAGGGGTATTCGTTTTCTTGATGCCCCGGTAACTGGCTCCAAGATTCCGGCTGAAAAGGCTGAGCTGGTCTTTTTGGTTGGGGGAAAAGAAGAAGATCTGAATGAAGTTAGGGACATGATGAATGCCATGGGTAAAGATATTTCCTTCCAGGGAAAGAATGGGATGGGGGCATCGATGAAGCTGGTCATTAATTTGATGCTCGGCCAAGCTATGGCAGTTTTCTCTGAAGCCGTTGCATTAGGGGAAGGTATGGGCCTCGACAGAGAAAAGGTAATTAATACACTTTTGGCGGGACCAACAGCAGCTCCAGCTTTAAAGGGTAAAAAAGAAAAGATTTTGCAGGATGAATTTTCACCTGAATTTCCTCTAGTTCATCTGCAAAAGGATTTGTATCTGGCGACAAAAGCGGGATTTGAAAATGGAGTACCGATGCCAATCGCTAATATTACGAAAGAAATATACGCTCAGGCTAAACAAAGCGGATTGTCTGATCAGGACTTCTCAGCTATTAGCCGTTTCTTATCATCCAACAAATCAGTAAACTAGTTGTTTTAGTGAATGACCTAGTTTAATTCTGATTATCTGAGAAAAGGACTTGCACAACTTCTGCAAGTCCTTTTGTCTACCCTTTAATTGTCTAACTCCATCGTCCAGCGAGTTTTCATCTTTGTAAAACTTCCTTGAGTATCTTGCATCAAGTATGACCTTTAGGTGATACTTGGTGCAGCTAGTGTCCATTCCGCTTCTCCCTACGATAAGTCAACATCGAACTCAAGTGCTCTGAGCCACAGCTTTTTCAAAGAAGCTTATGTTCAGCTCGCAAAGCTGCATGTCGCCTTTTCAGAGAAGCCGTTACAGGAAGTTTACTCAGGTAGTTGCTTCGCTGAACGGGCACTTGGGCTTTTCTTACTACCAATTAAAGTATTGAACATAATAGTGGTAGAAAACCTGAATGAAAATAGCAAAAGCAATCATTACTCCGGTCATATACCTTGTTTGAAGTATATAGAAACCAAGCCAAAGTAATATGGAGACTACAGGGATCCAAAAAGCGGGGCTGCCGGTGCTGTGAGTCCCTAAATGGTATAATTGATAGCCAGAAAACGGAACGATAAAGAGTCCATATAAAATATTTAATATGTGGATAAATTTTCTTTTGCGCATTCTTTCTCACCCTAATTCTAAAGTTGTAAACGCAAGCTGCGTATAAGAATCTATACCCTTCCTGTTAGGGAAAAAACACAACATGCTTAAGGGAGTGTTATCGATTTCAGTAGTCCATCCATGAAAGAAGGGATTGTAAATGGTTATTTGCATGATTATTGCTATTATTTTTGCAGTCATTTTATTTGCTTTAATAACATACCGAATTACAGTTCAAAACAGAATTCTTGCGAAGGCAAAAGTCCTTGTGAAAAACGGCGGGATAAGCGAAACTGCTGCTTTGGATATTGGAGGAATGGTACAGCACATTTTAATAGAAGGAAAGGATCTTACAAAACCGATTCTCTTGTTGCTGCATGGAGGCCCCGGTCAGCCCTTTCCCTTTGGAGTGAGTGCAAGGACTCTGTTCCCTGAACTGACAAGCCATTTTATAACGGTTTATTATGATCAGCGTGGCGCCGGTAAAAGCTATTATAAGGGCATTGATAAAAAAACAATGAATGCTAAACAGTTCATGTCGGATGTAGATGAATTGATTTCATATCTTCAAAAGAGGTTTAAAAAGGAGAAGATATATCTGGCAGGAATGTCTTGGGGATCCATTATCGGAATAAAACTTGCCCAGAAGTTTCCTGCAAAACTTCATGCATATATTGGTTTTGATCAAATTACGAGTATTACAGAAGGGCAAAAGCTTGCGTATGAATGGCTGGTTTCCAAGGCTGGAGATAAAGACGATAAGAGGACACTGCATAAGCTTCACAAGCTTGGAGGTCCGCCTTATTTTAATGAGAGGGAAAAGTCCTACAGCGATTTAATACATGCCGGCAAGGGATATATTTATAAAGATGAAAAAACTAAAGCCCCAAGTATCATGGCTTTAATTAAAGGAGCTTTTATATCCCCAGATTATACCCTTAAAGACACTTATAAAAGCTTAATCTCCGGGGTGAAATTCAATATTTTTGAATGTGAAGAAATGCAAAAAGAAATTATGGAAACAGATTTAAACTATATAAAAGAATTGAAGGTTCCTGTATACATTATACAGGGAAGGCATGATTTAACGGCCAACTATAGTCTTGCTCAAAAGTTTTTTAATGAACTGAATGCCCCGGAAGGAAAAAAATTTATTACCCTGGAAAATTCAGCTCATATTCCAAACGAACAGGATTTTAAAAAGTTGGTTACGGTTATAGCTGAAATGAATCATCACAAATAGATAGTAAATGGAAGTGGTGCTTTTAAAAGGAAAAGCACCCTTTTAATTTGACTATTTCCAAATACCGTTTCCTGTAATTACTTGCAATAATCAGGTGTGTAAACGATAACAATATTAATATGGGTCTATAATAATTTCCAGTATTTATCCTGATATTTCCTTGGAAAAAATTAAATTTTTAGATATTCAGAAAAACATGTTGATTTATTTTAAAAATGATTATATTATTCTGATAAAAATAAATCGCGTTAAAATTATCTAAACATTTTGACAATGGTTACAGGAGGATTTTATGAGTTTATTCAGAAAGAAAAGTATACAAGCTCTTTTAGGGGAAAATGAGCAGAAAAATACCGCTTTAAAGAAAGATCTTGGTGCCTTTGACTTATCCATGCTAGGTATTGGGGCAATCATTGGCACTGGGATATTTGTTTTAACTGGGGTAGCAGCTGCAGAGCATGCGGGACCAGCACTAATTTTATCCTTTGTCTTATCTGGACTTGCCTGTGTGTTTGCTGCATTGTGTTATGCGGAATTTGCTTCCGCTGTTCCGGTTTCCGGAAGTGCATACACCTATAGCTATGCTACCTTTGGAGAGTTGATTGCCTGGATTCTTGGATGGGACCTGATTTTGGAATACGGTCTTGCCTCTTCTGCGGTTGCCAGCGGGTGGTCTGGGTATTTCCAAGGTTTGATTGCGGGATTTGGAATCCACATACCAACAGCAATTTCTAGTGCCTATGATCCGGCTAAAGGAACTTATATTGATATCCCGGCGATTATTATTATTTTGGTTATCACATTCTTATTGACCCAGGGCGTAAAAAAATCAGCTCGTTTCAATTCAATCATGGTAATCATTAAACTCGCAGTTGTCTTATTATTTATTGGTGTTGGAGTATGGTATGTGAAGCCAGGAAACTGGACACCGTTTATGCCATTCGGATTTTCCGGAGTAACAGCCGGGGCAGCAACTGTATTCTTTGCCTATATTGGATTTGACGCAGTATCCACTGCAGCTGAAGAAGTAAAGAACCCACAGCGTAATATGCCGATTGGTATTATTTCTTCCCTGGTAGTTTGTACAATCCTTTATATCGTTGTTTCTGCTATTCTAACAGGTATCGTACCTTACACTGAACTAAACGTTAAGAACCCTGTTGCGTTTGCCCTGAATTACATCCATCAGGATTGGGTTGCAGGCTTTATCTCTATAGGAGCTATTATTGGAATTACCACTGTATTGCTGGTTATGATGTATGGACAAACTCGACTATTCTATGCAATCAGCCGTGATGGATTGCTCCCGAAAGCCTTGTCCAAGGTAGACAAAAAACGTCAGACGCCAATTGTAAATACTTGGATTACATGCTTGGTTGTTTCTGTTTTTGCAGGGATCATTCCGCTAAGCAAACTTGCTGAACTTACGAATATTGGAACATTGTTCGCTTTTATGGCTGTATCAATTGGAATCCTATATCTTCGTAAATCCAAAACACCAATTAAATCAGGATTTAAAGTTCCTTTTGTGCCGGTTATCCCGATTTTGGCATTCATATTCTGCGGGTATTTAGCACTCCAGCTTCCAGCTATGACATGGATCAGTTTTGGAATATGGCTGGTTATCGGTTTATTTGTTTATTTCGGATACGGCAGAAAGCATTCAACTTTAAATACATCTGGAAACAAATTAAGAAAAATTGGTTAACCATTAAAAAGCCCTCTTCTAAAGAGGGCTTTTTTTAGCGTAATAAGCCAGATTCAGCCAGGAAGTCACCAGTTTTCAAACAAATTACATTCAAGGTAAAAGGTTGTATTTGTTTTGGAATTTAATGGTCCAATTAATTTATATAGGTGGTTTTGTCGAAATAGGATGGTTTTTATGTTTTTTTGTCATATTTTGTTAAGGTTATGATAGAATAGGAGGCGCATTCCAACAGAAGAAAAAATAGACAGCGATTAAAAGGGGATTGATGATGAAGGAAGATTTTCAAAGAAATAACCTTGTTTTGGAAGAAGAAAAAGCCATTAAATTATTTCTTATTTTATTTTATATATTTTTATTTTCTTTTGATCTATTCTACAATTTTGTTTATCCTCACTATTCTAATCAAATAAAGCAGGGCATTCCTAAGGATGGTTTAGGTATTTGGTTATATATATCTCTTCTTTTACTAATACCTGCAGCGATTTATTTTTGTAAAAAGGGCAACCCATTTATTGTTAAATATATCTATTTGTTTTCATACATAGGCATAGACCTTTGTGACAATCTTTTAATCTATCTGGGGAATGATAAACCATTCCAATCGGGAAACGTTGCCGAGATACTGTTCCTTCTTTTTTCACCAATTTTTATTAATCGAAAGTTTTTTTGGTCAGCGATTGCTGGCCTGATTGGAAAATATATTTTTCTTGGTATTATTTTAAAGGATGGTCATGTACTCTTGCCTGTCCTGCTATTTATAATATTTGCCGCCATTTCCTTTATCATTTTAAATCGGTTTTTCTCTTATCTTAGAGCTATTACGTCTGTTCACGAAGATCTCAGGCAAAATGAAAAACTTGCGGTTATTGGGCAGATGGCAACCGCAATCGGGCACGAAATCCGTAACCCATTATCCTCTTTAAAGGGGTTCACGCAGCTGCAAGGAGAAAAACACCCGGAAGATAAAAAGTATTATACCATCATGATGCAGGAGATTACCCGGATTAATGATATTGTGGATGATTTGATGATTATCGGAAAGCCAAAGAACAAGGAATATCAACTAGAAAGGCTGGAAGATGTACTGGATTATACATTGTCTCTTGTTCGTAATTTAGCAGAGGATAATAATATCGAGATTCAAAGTAAATATGAACCAGAACTTCCTATGCCGGAGTGTAATGTCAATCAAATCAAACAGATATGTATCAATCTATTAAAAAACGCAATAGAGTCAATGCCTATGGGCGGATTGATAAAAGTGGAATTAAAACATCTTGATACAGAAATTGTTATTAGTGTAATTGACAATGGATGCGGTATTCCTAAGGAAAATCTGGATAGAATGGGGGAGCCGTTCTTTACAACCAAACAATTTGGTACTGGTCTTGGGCTTTTGGTAACAAATCTTATTATCAAAGAGCATGGGGGAAAGTTAAATATTAACAGTACGCTCGGAAAGGGCTCTCAGTTTGATGTATTGCTTCCCATCACTCAGCAGGGCCAATTATGTCATAAAACAACTTTTGTCTAACTTTTGTCTGAAAAACATATATATAGGGGAATTTCCCCCCCATGATGGGGGAGTTCCCTGATAAAGAAAATACGGTCGATTTCTTAAAATGAGATTAAGAAATCAACCGTGTTTTTTTTTACTATAAAAAGTTTAGCTCTTTGTAAACTGGATAACTGTCCAGCTTCAGCGGGCGCTTGCGCTTTTCTAATAAGGAGGAAATAAGATGCAGACAAATCTTTCGACAAATCCAAGACAGGGACGTTCCGTCAATGACGCTTTTGCTTCCCATTTTGCCAAATCAATGTTTCTTTCAATTTTAGCACTTGGGATTCTGACTTTTATCGGAACAAGAATGTTTACACACATTGACTTGAATTTGTACGGATATATGGTTGGAACCATCGTTTTCATTGGGGGATTCTTCTACCGTTTTATCGCCTGGGGAGAAAGGCCGCCAACCAAGATTATTATTAAAAAGGGCTTAAAGCTATTGTTTAGAAAATCAACTCCTAAAACGGCTGCAGAGCATTTAGTAACATATAAATTTATTTGGCACCGCGGGATCTACCGCTGGCTCCAGCACTTCTTAATTGGCGGCGGATGCATTCTTTCCTGCTTTGTTACTTTCCCTCTCGTATTTGGATTGATGTACTTTACGATGGATGACAATGGCTACTATACAGTTGTTGGTTTAGGAATGAACTTAATGAAGGTAAGTGCAGACGGAATTATCGCTTTCTTTTTCTACAATGCTTTAAATATTACAGCCGTTATGGTTATTACAGGGGTTTGCATGGCGCTGTATCGCCGCCTGAAAAATATGCAGGCACGTGCAGAACAAAAATTTATGTACGACTTCCTTCCGCTTTACATGCTTCTTTTTATATCAGTTACAGGATTAATACTGACTTTTATGAACTTCGTTTTGCATGGCTGGGGGCAGCCGGTAATGTCTCTGGTCCACCAGTTTTCAGTTATCGTAACGTTAATTTATCTTCCATTTGGGAAGCTCGCACATATTCCGTTCCGTCCGATGAGCGTATTCGCCCGGAACTATAGAGAGCATTACAGCGAACAGGCAGAAAAAGAATGTAAGGTTTGCGGATCACACTTCGTATCAGTTGAACAATCACAGGATGTTATTGATGTACTTGGTATGAATAATATGGAGTTCTTCAAGAAGGAAGGCTTCCACCTGGCAGAATTATGCTTGCCATGCCGCAGAAAATACCGGATCGCACAATTTTCAGGAATAGCAACGCATGAAATTAAGGTCAAGGAGGCCAACCAGAATGCAAAAGGCTGAGTATCGGAATGAAAGAGATAAGTTTTTTAAAGAAATAGAGAATCTGCAGCATCCAAATGAAACGCTTGTAAAAACACACTGCAGCTATTGCGGTATGCAATGTGGAATGAATCTCCGTGTTAATACAAAAACAAATAAGATAATCGGAGTTGAGCCACGTTATGACTGGCCAGTGACGGTTGGTAAAATGTGCCCTAAAGGTGTAACAGCCTATCAGCAGACCAACCATAAGGACCGTCTTCTTAAGCCGCTTATTCGAGACGATGCCTCATTAAAAGGAACAAAAGAAGGCTTTCGTGAAGCAAGCTGGGAAGAAGCATACGATTTAATCGCAAAGAGGTTTGCTGAGCTTCAAGGAGAGTATGGAAAAGATAGCCTTTCTGTATTCAGCGGAGTTTCTATGACAAATGAGAAATGTTATCTGACAGGAAAGTTTGCCCGTGTAGCTATGCAAACCCGTTACATTGACTATAATGGCCGGTTCTGTATGTCCAGTGCTGCCGGAGGCTTCCTTCGTTCTTTCGGAGTTGACCGCGGCTCCACACTGCCATGGACGGATATTCATGAAACAGACTGTCTGTTTATTGCTGGAAGCAATACAGCTGAATGCCACCCAACTTCCATGTTCCGTGTCTGGAATGTACAGGAAAGAGGGGGCTACATTATTGTCGTTGACCCACGCGAAACGCCAATTGCCAGAAGAGCAGACCTTCACCTTGATCTTAGACCTGGAACAGACTTAGCACTAGCCAACGGCATTGTAAATCTATTGATTCAAAATGGCTATGCCGATGAGGAATTTGTCAATAAACATACTAACGGCTTTGAAGAAACAAAAGAATTAGTCAAAGAATTCACTCCTGAATATACCAGCCAAATTACTGGTGTTGCACCGGAAAAGATCATCCGTGCAGCAGAGATTTATGGTAAAGCACCAAACGCAGTTGTCATGTTTGCTCGTGGAGTTGAACAACAGCATAAAGGTGTAGATAATGTTTCAGCTTATACAAATATGGCGTTAGTAACAGGAAAGATTGGCCGTCCTAAAGCGGGTGTTGCCACTTTCACAGGACAGGGAAATGGCCAGGGCGGTCGGGAACATGGACAGAAATCTGATTTACTTCCTGGATATCGTAAACTGACCAATCCAAAACATGTGGAAGAAGTATGCCAGGTGTGGGGGATCACTCCTGAAGAAATGCCTCAGCCGGGTGTATCTGCGTATGAAATGTTTGAATTAATGGATCAGAAGACAATTCGCGGATTGTATCTGCTTTGCTCAAATCCTGCTGTGTCTGCGCCAAACTTGAACTTTGTTAGAAAAGCTCTGAAGGACCTTGATTTCATGGTGTGTTCAGACTTCTACCTTTCTGAGTCAGCGGAGTTTGCGGATGTTATCCTTCCAACGGTTACATGGTCTGAGGATGAAGGGACCGTTACAAATATTGAAGGACGTATTATAAAAATTAACAAAGCACAGGAACCGCTTGGTGAATCCAAACCAGACTGGCAGATTCAGGCTGAACTTGCTGAAAGACTTGGAAGAGGGAAATACTTCTCTCATTTAAAGACAGCGAGGGACGTTGCGGACGAATTTCGTCTCGCCTCTAAAGGCGGATACGCAGATTACTATGGTGCGACATGGGATAAAATCGAAAAGCAGGACGGAGTTTTCTGGCCTTGTAAAGACGAAAACGATCCTGGTACACCGCATATGTTTTTGGATAAGAAATTTTACCATCCGGATGGAAAGGCCAAAATTTGTGCACTTCCTTATCGCCCGCCTGCGGAGGAACCAAATGATAAGTATCCATTGCGCCTCACAACCGGGCGAGTAGTGTTCCATTATCTATCAGGAAATCAGACCAGAAGGATTCAATTCCTCCATGATATGTGCCCAGAGCCTTATGTTGAGGTCCATCCTGAAACAGCTGCAAAATACAATATCGAACATGAAGAAAGCGTCCGCCTTTTTACCCGCCGCGGTGAGGCCTTTTATAAAGTGAAAATTACAGAAGCCATTAGGAAGGACACCGTATTTGTTCCTTATCATTTTGGCCACGATCAATCTATTAATCTATTAACCATTGCGGCCCTGGACCCAATATCCCGCATGCCGGAATTCAAAGCGTGTGCTGCGCAGATTGAAAAACTAGAATTAAAGAAGGTGCAATAAATGAAAAAGAGGCTTTATTTAGAATTAGAAAACTGCATCGGCTGCCGTTCCTGTCTTGCTGCTTGTACACAGTGCGGCGGACATGAAGAACGGAACAGGAACTATGTCTATGACGTTAACCCACTTGTTAACAGGCAGACAATGCCTCTTATGTGCCTTCACTGTGTCAATCCAGCGTGCGCAAGAAGCTGTCCGGCCCAGGCCATTCAAATCCATGAAACGGGTGCTGTTCTTTCGGCCCTCGTGGAAAAGTGCATTGGCTGTCAGAACTGCACAATTGCTTGCCCATATGGCATACCAAAATTTGATACTGAACAGAATTTGATGTATAAATGCGATCTTTGTATTGATCGCTCTAAAGATGGGATTCCTCCAATGTGTGCAAGTGTATGCCCGTCCAACACGCTTCAGTGGCTGACAGATGAAGAGATTGAAGCTAAGCAAAAACAGTTCAATCTCGATAATGGAAAATGGGTAACAAGCATGCCTTATTTGGAAGGCGAAACAAATGTAAGAGTGAATCTTCCAGGTATTCTGCAGGGTGTTTCTAAACTGTTTTAAGGAGGGACTGTCATGACGGAAAAAGATAATAAGATCCCAGTTAATGAAGATAATTATACTCATAATATTAACCGAAATAATGAGAGAAGGCTCGACCGCCGGGGATTTATGAAGACGCTCGTAGGAGCTGCAGGGGTATTTGCTATATCCTCCCTGCCATGGGGAGCAACTGCAGCCAAGGAGCTGATGGGCCTTGGAGATAAAGAATATCCTCATAAAAAAATTACTGATTTAAAGTCCATTGGGGTTGGAGATGCTGTTGACTTTGCTTTCCCAGGTGAACACGATAGTGCCATTTTAATAAGACTTTCAGAGGCAAAGTTTGTTGCCTACCAGAACGCCTGCACGCATCTTCGCTGTCCAGTATTTTGGGATAAAAAAGAAGAGGAAATGATCTGCCCCTGTCATCACGGAAAGTTTGATGTGCAAACAGGATCTCCAATAGCTGGCCCTCCACGCCGCCCGCTGCCTGAAATCCAGATTAAAGTAGACAAAGGAGCCGTTTATGCGGTCAGGGTGAAGCGTTATGAAGCGTGATTATATTAGTGTAGCCATTCTTAGTGCCATATTGATGCTCAATATTATTTTCACCCAATACATGGTGCATCAGTATTTTTACGAGCATTATACCAATACCATTATTTCAGGTGTAGTGAATATATTGCTGTTCCCGGCTGCCATTTTCGTTTACAAAAGGGATCAAAAAGTGCAAAAAGGAATGAAATCCCATGAATAGCGAAACCTATATTGATTTTTGTTTTATTACGCAGCTGGAAGGTAATTTTACCGGGGAGATTGACGATATACTAAAAGCACTGTTTAAGGGTAGACGCTTAAACTGGTACCTTGAAGAAAAGTCTGCAGACGGCGCCAAGGTAGTAATGGCCGAAATTAAAGGAATGAGCAACTGGAATACAGTAGAAGAAGCGATTATGTATATTGAAGATCATGCAGGAGAGGCATTCTGGAATTACCTGCAGGGATACAAGATGTTTATTTATCCCAACTCGAGAGGATGTAATAGTTGTGGAACCCATTAATATTGATGCTCTTGTTCAAACCTTTGCGGGACGAAATGCAGAACTTATTATACAGGATGAGCAGGGAAGCGACCAGGCGCCTTCAGTCCAAAAGTTCATCAAAAGGATTCAATTATGTCCTGATGGGACACATGTCAGGTTTTACTTTGATGATTTCTACTTTTTAGCTGTACCCCTGGCTGCTGAAGCTATTCTTTCAGAAAAAGAGTGGACAGCATCTGATCGGGAAAGCGGTTTGATTTATAAAATTGCAATTTGATTTCTAGGATGTGTTAAAGCCTTTTGTTGATTTCTGTCATGTTGATTTGGCGGAAGGCGAGCGCATTGAGAGAAAATAAATAGTCAAGATTAACAGTGCCAATTTTTAAAAAATGGAGCATCTTTTGAAGGTAGAGGAGGAGCGAAATGGGGCTTTTAAAAGAAAATCAGCATATAAGCTCATATATTATCCAGTCACAGGAAGAAGAAATTAAACGAATCGCCCTTGAACTTCATGAAGGTGTTGGCCAGAACCTGTACAGTCTTTATACTGGGCTGCAGTTTATTGAAACAGGCACGGATAATCCACAAATGAAAAGCTATATCCAGGAAATGGAGCGTCTGATGGAACGGACTTTACAGGAAATCAGACTCCTGACAGTTGAATTGCATCCTCCCGCTTTGTCACTGGGTTTATTTCCTGCTGTAAAAAGCTATGCAAAGCTCTATACTTCTACTTTTGGAATTATTGTAGAGCTTGAAAACAAGGGGGTGGAAAAGTCGCTTCCTGAGCAGGGCAGTATAGCGATGTTCAGGGTTTGCCAGGAAGTCTTAGTTAATGCGGCAAAACATGCGGATGCAACAAAAGTAAAAATCTCCTTTTTGTGGAATGAAGCTTCTATAACTATAAAAATCCGGGACTTTGGAAAAGGCTTTAACTGCTCTGATACATGTCACGGAAATGCATCAGGTCTTGCGGCAATAAAAGAAAGAATGCATCAGGCTGGCGGGGAGTGTACCATTTCCTCTAAAATAGGGGAAGGAACAACTGTAGAAATTTCACATCCTTTTTCTAAAGATTAGACAACAAAAGGAGAGTTTAGATTTGATAAAAATCCTGCTGGTTGATGATCATGCTGTGGTCCGCATGGGACTTTCCATGCTCTTAAGTACACATCCGGATATGCATGTTGTTGGGGAAGCCTCCGAAGGAAATGAAGGTATTAAGAAAGCTCTTGATTTAAAACCTGATGTTGTTGTCATGGATTTGAGTATGCCTCATGGTAAAGATGGGCTGTCTGCCACTTCTGAATTAAAAAAGCTGATGCCTGAAGTAAATATACTGATTTTAACGATGCACGATGATGAAGAGTATTTATTCCGTGCCATACAGGCAGGAGCTGCCGGATGTATTTTGAAAAGTGCTCCACACGATGAATTGCTGTCCGCGATTCAAACAGTTTCGTCCGGTGATGCCTATCTGCATCCATCTGCAACGAAAAGATTGATGGAGGAATACCTGGGTTCACTTAAACAGGGACAGTCAGATACGTTTAACCTTTTATCAGACCGGGAAAAAGAAGTCCTGACCTTAGTTGCCAAAGGATTTTCCAATAAAGATATTGCCGAGCAGCTTGTGATCAGTGTGAAAACAGTTGAGACACATAAGGGAAACTTGATGGAAAAGCTTCAAATGAAAACCCGTCCTGAACTGGTGGCTTATGCTGTGAAAAAGGGGCTGTTAGGATATGGCTTATAAGGAAAAAGGGATTCTATGGACCAAATAAACGATTTTCTAGCTATTGATGGTGTTTGCAAAAGCCTGATGGAAAAAATTTCGTGCGACTTTATTGGCTTGGCATTGCAGGATAAAAACGGTCTTAATATCAAGTGGCACTACGCTATTGGAAATTTAAATGAAAAGTACAAGTTAATAACTGTTCGGTTTGGGAAGGGGATTGCCGGAAAAGTCATTTCAAGCGGCAGCCCATTGATGATTGAGGATTTCCCTAATAATGTATTAGGCAAGCCAATTGAACAGCCTATTATGCTGGCGGAAAATCTGGTATCCTCCTATGCGGTACCTTTATTTTTTAAAGGCGGACCTAAAGGCGTTCTGCTTGTCGGAAATCGGGAAAAACACTCCTATACAGAGGATTTTCAAAGTAGCGTAAAAGAATCTGCTGGTCATTTGGAGAAAATATTATCAGACCACACCGTATTTTAGTATCAGGAGGCTTATTATGGAGCAGAGACCGCACAACCCATTAGAACCGGAAGGAAATGACCGGGTGGTCCCGGAGCACCAGCAGCCTGAAGAGGAAAGGCAGCCATCCGAAAAAACGGATGAAAACAAGCAATATCAGCAGGTAACAAAAGAATTAAAGAAATCAATGCAGGAATTAATTGATTTGAAATTTGCCCTCGATGAATCCTCCATTGTGGCTATTACTGATTCCCATGGGAAAATTACATATATTAATGAACAGTTTTGTGAAATCTCAAAATACACGAAAGAAGAATTAATTGGGCAGGACCATCGCATTGTAAACTCGGGTCTTCACTCAAAAGAATTTTTCCACAAAATGTGGAGAACAATCGGGGCAGGGGAAGTATGGAAGGGAGAAATCCGTAACCGGGCCAAGGATGGTACGTATTACTGGGTTGATACAACCATTGTCCCGTTTTTGAATGAAAAAAATAAGCCCTATCAATATCTCGCCATCCGCTATGAAATTACCGAGCGAAAACGGGTTGAGGAAGAACTGCAAAAAATGATGGTAAAAATAATCGACGTTCAGGAGGAGGAACGGAAAAGATTTTCACGAAATCTTCATGACGGAATTGGCCAGAATCTTTACAGCCATTTAATCACCATCAATCGTCTATTGGCTGAAATGGACCATCCGCTGCTTCAGCAAATGCAAGATGAAGCAACAGAGCTTATTGAAGAGATTCGTGATATTTCCTGGGAGCTCCGGCCATCTGTTTTGGATGATTTAGGTCTTGTTCCTGCCATTCGTTCTCTCCTGACCAGGTACTCGGAGCATTACAAAATTGATGTGATATTTGAGTGTGTATTAAACCGAAGGCTTTACGTCAATATTGAAACCACTATTTATCGGATTATTCAGGAGGCACTGACAAACATCAGGAAGTATGCTGAAGTATTTGAGGCAACAGTAACTATAAGAGAAACCGAAGAGTCAGTACGGGTGATGATTGAAGATAAGGGAGCTGGATTTGATCCGAAGCAGGAACACAGGGGTGTAGGTTTGTTCAGCATGGAAGAACGAGCCAGATCTGCAGGCGGCGAGCTATCTATCTATTCAACACCAGGCAAGGGAACGAGGATTATATTTGAAGTACCAAACTAAAGCATTCCTAGAGGGGGATGCTTTTTGGCTATTTGTGATTGGATGTTAACTGCCGATTAGATGACATAAAAGGCCCAAATAGATTTTCATAATAGCTAAAGAGACATAGAATAAGAAAAGAAAGAACCAGCCCGAAGAAGGCCGGTTCATATTTTTATAATTTGGCTGTGCGTAAGAGCCTAATGTTGATTGATACGGCTAATTTTAAGGGCAGCCTATAATTTAAACGAGCTTTTTAATGATACAATCCGATTAAAAATAATCTGACCAGCAGAAGTATTCTTCGGATCTACATTGAAGTAGCCGTGGCGGAAAAATTGGAATTTATCCTGTCCCTTTACATCCTTCATATTCGGCTCAATAAAACCATGCTGAACTTCAAGAGAGTTAGGATTTACATGATCCAGGAAGGTTTTTCCCTCTTCGTCCCCATCCTCGGGTTTTTCATCCAGGATAAGTGGTTCATATAAACGGAATTCTGTTGGAACCGCATTAGCAGCTTCAACCCAGTGGATGGTTCCTTTGACTTTACGGCCAGTAAAACCGCTGCCGCTCTTAGTTTCAGGATCGTAAGTACAATGCAGCTCTACAACATTGCCTTCCTCATCCTTAATAACATCTTCACACTTAATAAAGTAAGCATGCTTCAGGCGAACTTCATTTCCAGGGAACAGGCGGAAGTACTTGCTTGGAGGATTCTCCATAAAGTCGTCCTGTTCGATATAAATTTCACGGGAGAATGGGATTTGGCGAATGCCCATTTCAGGGTTCTCTGGATTGATTTCAGCATCAAGCCATTCAACCTGTCCTTCCGGATAGTTAGTAATTACAACTTTAAGTGGCTTCAATACACCCATCGTCCTTGGAGCTTTTAGCTTCAAATCTTCGCGAACGAAGTGCTCAAGCATTTGCTCGTCCACTGCACCTGATCCTTTGGATACCCCTGTTTCTCCAATGAAATTACGGATTGCTTCCGGTGTAAATCCCTTGCGGCGCAAGCCCGAAATAGTAGGCATCCGTGGGTCATCCCAGCCATCGACATATCCTTCTTCCACCAGCTGTTTCAGTTTTCGCTTGCTCATTACAGTATTGGTAATATTAAGGCGGCCAAATTCAATTTGCTGAGGCTGGCTTTCCATTTCACACTTCTCAACCACCCAATTATATAATGGGCGTTGATCCTCAAATTCTATTGTACAGATGGAGTGTGTCACTCCTTCGATTGCATCCTCAATAGGATGGGCAAAGGCATACATTGGATAGATACACCATTTATCTCCCGTATTATGATGGGAAGTGTGGGAAATACGGTAAATAACAGGGTCGCGTAAATTGATATTCGGTGACTTCATATCAATTTTTGCGCGAAGAACTTTTTCCCCATTGCCAAATTCTCCAGCACGCATGCGTTCGAATAGGTCGAGGTTTTCTTCAACCGAACGATTTCGGTATGGACTCTCCTGGCCAGGTTCTGTCAGTGTACCGCGAAGTGAGCGAATTTCATCTGCGGATAAATCGTCCACATAAGCCAGTCCATTTTTGATTAAAAGGACAGCACGATTATACATTTCCTCAAAGTATTCCGATGCGAAAAATAATCCGTCCCACTCATAACCGAGCCATTTAACATCTTCCTTGATAGAATTTACAAACTCCACGTCTTCCTTCAAAGGATTTGTGTCATCAAATCTTAAGTTTGTTCTGCCCTTAAATTCATCTGCCAGACTAAAGTTCAGAAAGATGGATTTTGCATGGCCGATATGTAAATAACCGTTTGGTTCTGGCGGAAAGCGAGTAACAACTTCACTACGCTTGCCAGACTCAAGGTCCTTAATAATTATATCTCGTATAAAATTAGACGATTGATTGTCCACTTTTTTCAACCTCTTTCTACATATGTATTACTTATATATCATAAATAACGATATTTTTCCATTGTTCCCGCCAAATCATTCTTTTAACAGAGGTACAATAATAATCCTGATGCTTACACTGAAGGTCTTGGTGAACCTTGGATATTTTGCAGTATTGCTGCTAGGGAAATACCCTCTTTTAAAGGGGCTGTTTTTTCATGATATTTTTTAGCGCTTCACGCCTGCTAAGGTTTGCAAGGGGATTTTCGGAAACAAAATTAATTACCCAATCAGGATCGGTTTTTGCATACTCCCTTAAAGCCCAGCCGATTGCTTTATTAATAAAAAACTCCTTGCTGCCAAGATTTTCGATAATAATCTGTGATAAAAGGCTTGTATCAGTATTGGTCTTAAACTTCAATTGAAAAAGTATCATAGTTCGCCGAAGCCAAATATTATCACTTTTTCTCCATCGATCCCCAACTTCTATAATTAAATTTGGGTATTTGCCGAAAAGATACCCGATATGATTTGTGGCAATATGGTCAATCGTATCCCACCATGATTTACTGGTGATCAAGGTTTCTAACAGTGGCAGGTATTCATCAGTTAATTCCTTTTTCTTCTTTTTTAAATCGATTAATCCGATCGCAACAATTTGCAACTCTCTCTCAGGCATTTCCCAAAGCTGCAGTATAACCTCTGTAAAAGTTTGATCTCCTGGAAATCCATTCTCTTTTATAAACGCACTTAGAATGGCTCTTCTCTCTGGGGTCTTAATTCCAAAAAACTCATATTGATCCCGCATATACTTTTTCATTTGCACAGCATTGCTGCTATTGGCATATTGCCCGAAATAGTCTCTTAGATTCTCTGCATAATTCATTGGGACTCTCCTATGTAATATTTAATTAAAAGCATATCATTTTTTTGAGCAGGGGAGTCCTGGTTTTAAAAAATAACCTAAAAAGGATAAAATAGAGGTGTACAAGAAGGAGGGTTTCAATGATTAAATTAGGAACAGTGGGAACAGGCTGGATAACTGAATCATTTATAAAGGCAGCAGAGTTAAGCGGTCAATATCATTTGAAGGCTGTTTATTCACGAACTGAGGAGAAGGCCAAAAAAATGGCTGAGACAAATAATGCTGATACTTTCTATACAAGTATCGAGGAAATGGCACAAAGTACGGAAATTGAAGCTGTTTATATTGCATCACCGAACTCACTTCATTTTGAACAGGCATTGCTGTTTTTAAAAAATAAAAAACATGTAATATGTGAAAAGCCTATTTTCTCAAATAAAAAGGAACTGGAACAAGCCTTTCAAACCGCTGAAGAAAATGGAGTATTTTTATTTGAGGCAATCCGAAATATACATACCCCTAATTTTGCTATTTTAAAGGATAACATTGCAAAAGCGGGTAAGTTAAGGAGTGCGCTTCTTCCTTATATTCAATACTCATCCCGTTATGATTCATATTTAAAAGGGGAAGAGCCAAATATTTTCTCGGCTGCTTTTTCAGGAGGAGCATTAGTCGATCTGGGTGTTTACCCGCTATTCTTAGCTGTAGGGTTATTTGGTGAACCACAAAAGGTGACTTACTATCCTGTAAAGCTGAGAACTGGAGTAGACGGCAGCGGTACCTTAATAATGGAATACGATGACTTTGTTTGTACTATCATGTGTTCGAAAACGTCTCATTCCGTTATTTCATGCGAAATTCATGGCGAAGCAGGAACCTTTGTGCTTCCGGAGGCTGCACCTATCTCTAAAATTGAATTTATTGACAGCCATACGAAGGAAAGTGAATACATGGGAATCTGGCAGGAAGAGCAGGACATGATATACGAAGCCACCAGGTTCGCAGAGATTATTGGAACCAATGACTCAAAAACATATGAGGAACTAAAAAAACTGAGCAACATTGTAATTAGAATTACCGAAGAAGCAAGAAGGCAAAACGGAATTGTATTCGGGACCGAGAAAGAATAAAAAGGAAAAGCCAGGCATCCCGCCTGGCTTATTCACTGATGAAGGGGTTGGTAAAAAACTGCCGGAAATCCTCTATAAAGAATGTAAACAATCAATAAGACTATTAAGTTTAGGAATTTCTGTTTCATTCGTATCCCTTATCCTGTTATAAATCACACCAAATACCGTATCAATTCCTTCCAGGTAAAAACTGTATAATTTTGTGTGGATTAATCTTATAAATAAATTTTCAACCGTCGAACCAAAGCGTAACTCTTTCCCTCCGAAAACAGTCTAATTAACGCAAAACAAAATACAGGAGGATCGATATGTTAACAAATAAATTTATGATTATAGCTTTAGGTGTTTCACTTGCACTCACTGGGTGCAGCTCAACGGGAATGCAAAAAGGCGTATCCACCGATTCAAACAGTAAAACTGCCACCAGCGTGACTAATAGTTCAAGCAATAAACCTGCTAAAAGTGAGACCAATAGTTCAGACAGCACACAAACGGATGAATCAAGCAAGCCCGACAGCAGCAAAACAGCAAATTCAACAGAGTCCAATAATGCAAGCAGCACCTCTAATAATTCCAGCAACAAATCTTCAAAAGCACCTGCACCTCCACAAACATCACAGCCAAATCACATTAATATTAGCCTGGTAACAGCCGTCCGAGCAGCCGATTTTTTGACTGGCTGGGCAGGAGGTAAAGGATGGATTGCGAAAACAACGAATGCAGGAAAAAACTGGAGTGTTGTTTTTCAAGGAAAAGGAACCGTTCAGCAAATAACAGCACTTAACCTTTTGGATGTGTGGGCTGCCCTCGACCAGGGAAGCGTTCAACCGAAGCTTCTCCACTCCAGTGACGGAGGAAAACACTGGGTACAAGTTGGAACAACGCCAAATAAAGGATTTTTTCATTTCGTTTCAAAAACAACAGGATTTAGCGGAAACGCCCTTACTCTTGACGGTGGAAAAACATGGAGGACGCTTGATGTACCTGAGGGTATCGTTGGAGATGCCTATTTCCATGATACTAAGAACGGTTGGGCGGTTACACAAACCAATAAAACCATGTATGTAAAAAGAACAACTGACGGAGGCAAGTCCTGGGCTGCGGTTATGACCAGAAATGTGTTCGAACCCCTTGCCGGTGCTGCCATCCGCTCTGCGGGAACGAATGACAGCTGGATTGAGCTGATTGGCGGTACTGGTATGAACCAAACATCTTATTCCTTATTCCATACAAATGATGGCGGGAAATCATGGAGAACAGTCCTCGCTAATGAAACTGCAGGAGGTGGGCCAGCACCTGGGTTTAACTTGGATTATAACAAGGGACCACATAATAAAGGAAACAAACCGGGGCCTCTTTACGTGATTAATCAACAGGGCGCCTTCATGGGCGGGTCCTGTCCGGCTTGCGATAATAACCAGAATTCAATTGGATGGACCAAGGATGGTGGCGTAACCTGGATAAACAGCAAAGTGACCATAACAGGAGACACTAACGTCTTCCTTGCCTTTCTAGACGCAAACCATGGATGGTGGATCACAACAGAAAACGAAAAGCCTAGCGTAATGTATACCACTACAGACGGCGGAGTACACTGGAATCAAGCCCATATATTCCGTTAATAGAAGGGGGTGCCCAAAAGTTTAAACTGTTGGGCACCCCTTTTCTGGGCGCATCGCGCTTTTGAATTGCTTGTTGATTTTCCTCCACAAAGGTAATCTTCTTTGATTAAGTCGCAGGGATAGAACGCCTTTTCCTGTATGAGCCATGCGCTGTAGGAATACCCCGACTGTTGTTCGAAAGTTGGGTAGAAATGTATAGGGAAACCAACCCCCTTTTTTATAAGTGGCACCACAATAAAAATTTAAAAAGTACGGAAAAGAAAAAGCTGACTCGAAAAAGTCATCATTCCACGACCTTTTGAGTCAGCCTCATATGCCTTTTAAGCCACATGCTGCTGCTTTTCTTCTGTTGAACCCTGTGTTCCGCCTAAGCGGTCTAGCACTAATCCGGCCGCAGCTCCAGCCAAGGCCGGTACCACCCATCCTAAACCAAAAGAGGAGAATGGAAGGTATGATACTGCTTGATCAAGAGCAGAAGAATCAAGGCCGAACATCTTTAATCCATCATATAAAGCCACTAATCCTGTTAAGAGCATGGAGCCTACATATACCTTCTGAGATCCCCTGAAATAACGGTGGAAGAAAGAAAGGGTAATTAGGACAATTGTTAATGGATAAGCCATTACAAGGAATGGTACTGAGACATTGATAATTTGATTTAAACCAAGGTTAGCAATTAAAAAGCTTGCAACCGTTACGATTGTAACAAATGCACGATAACTTAGTTTAGGGGCAATTTTTGTAAAATACTGCCCACAGGCAATCGTTAAACCAACACAAGTAGTAAAACAAGCAAGTGTAAAAATTACTCCAAGCAGGATGGTCCCGCCTTTGCCAAGCAGCATGCTCGACGCTGCAGATAATACCTGTGTTCCATTTTCAAAAGTTCCGTAGCCAGCCATTTTGGCTCCCATTAACCCAATTGCTAGATAAACAGCCGCTAAAGCTGCTCCAGCCACAAGTCCTGATTTGATCGTTTGAGATGCAAGTTCTTTTTTAGAGCTGATTCCTTTTTGTTTGAAAGCCGTTAAAATAACGATACCAAAAGCTAATGCTGCAAGAGCATCCATTGTTGAATAGCCATCAATAAATCCTTTAAAAAGTGAAGCAGTTTGATATTTTTCTACAGGAGCTTTTAATGGGTGAGATAGCTTCACAAATGCTGTAACACAAAGAACAAGAATTGAAATGAGCAAGGCCGGTGTGATAAAGCGGCCCATATAATCAACAACCTTTGAAGGGTTAAGGCTTAATAAGTATACGAGTGCGAAAAATACAACGGTAAACATTAAAAGAAGAACTGAATTGCTTAAAGAGACTGAACCAAGGAAAGGTTTTAATCCCATTTCAAAGGCCACATTGGCATTACGCGGAATACCAAAAAAAGGTCCGATTGAGAGATACACCACAATGGTAAAGATGGACCCAAAAAGAGGATGCACCCGGCTGCCTAATGTCTGTACTCCGTCTTTAACAAGAGCAATAGCTGCCAGAACGAGTAGAGGAAGCCCCACAGCTGTAATAATAAAGCCCAGAATTGCTGGCCAGAAGGAAGTACCGGCCTGCAGTCCTAAAAATGGCGGAAAAATTAAGTTTCCTGCACCAAAAAACATTGAAAATAGCATAAGTCCGATAAAAACTGTATCTTTCTTTTTCATTCGAAACACTCCTCAGGAAAATAGTTTTAGAAAAAAACAAAAAACCCGCCCCTGAATAGGGACGAGTTTGACTCGCGTTACCACCCTAGTTCCGTAATAAAGAAAATTACGGCACTCCATCAACGTACTAACATACGTGTTCCTGTTAACGGTGGAAATTCCGGTTTGGCTTACTGTGCTTTCAAACTTCTTCAGCCGCACGTCTCGGAGATGATTTTCAAATGAATTCTGCCATCGGCTTGCACCAAACGCCGACTCTCTGAAGGCTTAGAAAACATCCTACTCTTCTCGTCAATGACTTTTAATTTAATTGAGAGAAAACTCTGAAGTATTAATTAAACTTGATTATATTATATTTAAATAATTATTCAAGAGAAAAGTTTTTACAAAGTTTATTAGGAAGCGCAACCAAGGCTGTTGGTACAAGCATTGAGCAGCCCCGAAATTTTTTGTGACATCTTTCCGACAGTGCTTTTTTGAGAGATTTAAATCACATATTCCTTCAGTCACCTTCTTTATCATTAAGGTAACAAGCTGAATGGAGGGAAATGTAATGAAATCAAGGAACTGGTATTACAGGCAGATCAAAAGAAAGCCGGTTCAAGCTGTAAGATATGCCGTACAGGCAATATTTTTACTTTTTTTGTTATATGTAGGTCTGCAATTTTACAGGTTTTATATACACTTTCAAACAGGAGGTGCCGAGCCGTTTGTCCAAAGGCCATCTGCCGTAGAGGGATTCCTGCCAATTTCTGCTCTTGTTGGGTTTAAGGTTTGGCTGTTAAGCGGTGATTTTGACAAGATTCATCCAGCTGGTCTTGTATTATTTTCCTTTTTTGTAGGTTCTGGTTTCTTATTTAGAAAATCATTTTGCAGCTGGATATGCCCGGTAGGTACAATTAGTGAGTGGACGGGGATGCTGGGCAAAAAGCTTTTTAAGAGAAATTTTGAGATTCCGAGCTGGCTCGCTTGGATTCTGTCAGTACTTAAATATCTGTTATTATTGTTTTTTGCAAAGATGATTGTGTTTGATATGCCGGTGTTTGTGGCAAAAGATTTTCTGCAGGATCCATATAATAAAATTTCTGATGTAAAAATGCTGCTTTTCTTCCTGAACATTGGCGGATTTGCCTTGAAATTTATCATTCTTATGTTTGTGCTTTCCCTATTTTTTAAAAATTTCTGGTGCCGCTTCCTTTGTCCTTATGGAGCATTAATCGGTTTAGGGTCATTGTTTGGAATAACAAAGGTTACCAGAAATGAAGAGACCTGTATTGATTGTGAAGCTTGTACAAGAGTATGTCCTCAAAGGATAAAGGTTTCGCAAAAGATTGCAGTACTTACTCCTAACTGCACGGCATGTATGCAATGTGTGGAGGCTTGTCCTGTAAAAGACACTTTAAATATGACTGTTGCTACTAAGAAAGTGAATAAATGGTTTGTTCCAACGGCCTTCTTAGCAGCTTTTATTCTAATCTTTACTTTTGCCAAGCTTACTGGCCATTGGAATACCATTATCTCCTATGAAGAATTTAAACAATTGATTCCAGGCGCGAGTTCAATAGGGCATTAAATAGAGAAGAGTTTTCCGGTTTTAGACGGGGAACTCTTTTTGCATTACGGATCATGGATGCATAAGCAGGACACCAAAATGTAAAAAGTGCCCAGAGATAATATCGTTCTGTGCACAAAAAGACCTTCCCCTTTAGGTAAAATCCCATTTTTGAAAAAAGAATTTCTCCTTTCCTTTTAGTAACAGGGATATTCGCCCGTACATATGATAGTTAGCAGGGAAAAGTGGGGGATTAACATGAGGGGAAAAGCTTCAGCTGCGAGGAATAGTTACCTGGAAAGAGCCATGAGGTCCGTATATCTGTTTAGAGCCTCGGAAAAATTGGTTGGAGGCGTTAAATGGGGATATATCAATCAAAAGGGTTTGTTTGTCCTTCCGCCTGTTTATGACCATGCAGGGGATTTTGATGATAGCGGCCTGGCCATTATCGGATTTATGGGCTTGGACGGGCTGATAGATACGAATGGCTATTTTGTTGTGAAACCAAAATACGAAACCATACATCCCTTTTCGGAAGGCAGAGCTACTGTTATTGACAAAGGAAGATATAAAGTCATCGATGAAATGGGAAAGGAAATTACAGACAGGTCTTATGAGTTTATCGGAGATTATAAAGAGGGCAGGGCAGTGGCCTCTGTATCGGATTTAAAAGGGATATTGCGAAACGGGTTTTTAAATCGGTGGGGAAAGGCTGTTATTCCGCCGGAATTCGAATCAGCCAGTGAGTTTAAAGAAGGTAAGGCCCTTGTAAAAATAAAAGATGGTCTGTTTGCCCTTATAAGTCTTACAGGCAAGAAACTGCATACATATCAGTATGCAAATGTAGAGAATTATGGGGAGGAAATGCTGGCATTTCAGGCAGTTCAAAATGGAAAATATGGCTATATGGACGAAAATGCTAATATTATGATTACTCCCCGTTTTTCGTGGGCTGGTCCGTTTACAGAAGGCAGGGCTATCATTAACTCGGTTGAGGATAACCAAAATAAATACGGACTAATTGATCGAAATGGCTTTTATTTTATCAAGCCAGCATATGAATCGATTCATTATTTGGGTGAAGGCAGGATTGCCCTTGGAAAAGCAATACAATCGAATAAGCCATATATAGGCCTGCGTTATGCACTGGCTGATCTCGACGGACATATCCTGACAGGGTTCCTTTATAATTCAATTGATCAATTTGAAAATGGGATGGCATCTGCATGCAATAATTTATATACCTTTTTTATTGACCGTAATGGGAAAAGAATTGAAGGATTTCCGGCACAAAGTGGAAGTGGAGTCCTTTATCAGGATAAAACACTAATTCGGGGAGAAATTGATCTGAGATTGTTTTATTTTGATAAAAGCGGCAAATTAATCTGGAAGCAGAATGAGAAAATTCCGTTGAATAAAACTTATTCTGTAATTGAAAGGAAATATAAACCTAATAAGGATTACCTGATTTATTATCCGCAGCTTGAGGGGATTGAAAGCGAAAAAGTCCAGCAGTTGGTAAATGAAAGATTAAAAGAGCTATCAGGATTAAAACAAATTTCTCAGAACGAGCAGCTAGAGTCCAATTATTCAGGGGACTTTGATGTAACTTATTATAAAAAGAAATTGGTTGTGATTGAAGTAAATGGTTATGATTATCACTTTGGTGCTGCTCATGGAATGCCAGTTAAAAGGTACGCCCATGTGAATCTGGATACCGGTGAGTTCTTTCAGCTTAGAGACCTGTTTAAGAAAGATAGCGGTTATATAAAAACATTAAATGGTATTATCGAGTACCAAATAAAAAATGATGAAAAATATTCGTATGTTTTCCCGGGGAGCTTTAAAGGCATAAGACCAGCACAGCCCTTCTTTATTTCGGAAGATACGCTTAACATTTACTTTGACCCTTATGAGATTGCTCCCTATGTCGCAGGGTTTCCGACGTTCCAAATACCATTCGAGGAGATTGACAGCATAATAGATAAAAAGGCGCCTTTTTGGCAGTCGTTTAATTGATTTGAAGCAGCAGCGGGATTCCCGCTGTTTTTCTTTTTTAGGAAACTAAGTATTATTTGTTGGGATCCAGCTTCAGTGCCCTCCCTCAGCATAATTATCGCACGATGAAAAAGCTTTAGGATGTGGGTCAGGTATGCGTTGCCGCAGAATGTGGAGATTTTAGCCTTTCATCATCTGGGCGCTTACACCTTTTGTTCTTTATCTAGATTGACAGACAATATCCCATAAAGCTATTTTTGAAATAGACGTAATTTTCTAACTGGAGGTGCGTATGTTAACTCAATTAAAGAAATACGCAATAGAGAAGGATAGTCAAGATCCACTGCAATCCTTTCGCAAAGAGTTTTACATAAGAGAAGGAGAAATATATCTTGATGGAAATTCATTGGGGCTGATATCCAAAAGAGCCCAGCAAAGTCTTGAAAAGGCGATACAAGCATGGAAGGAGTTTGGGATTGACGGATGGATGTCAGGTGAACAGCCATGGTTCTACATTTCTGAAAGGCTTGGTGAAATGTCTGCCTCGTTGGTAGGGGCTGAACCTGCTGAAGTACTTGCTGCTGGTTCTACCACACTGAACCTTCATCAGCTGGTTGCCACCTTCTATTCACCGAAAGGAAACAGAACCAAGATTCTGGCAGATGAATTAAACTTTCCTTCAGATATCTATGCTTTAAAAAGCCAGATAAGTTTGAGGGGACTAGACCCTGAGGAACATCTGATTCGGGTGAAGAGCAGGGATGGAAGATTCCTAGAGGAAGAAGATATTATTGAGGCGATGACGGAAGAGGTGGCTTTAATTGTCCTTCCCACAGTACTTTATCGAAGCGGTCAGCTTCTGGATATTAAGAGACTGACAGAGGAAGCTCATAAACGAAATATTTTAATAGGGTTTGATGGCTGCCATTCAGTTGGTGCTATCCCCCATAAGTTTAGCGAATGGGGCGTTGATTTTGCATTTTGGTGTAACTATAAGTATTTAAATGCGGGGCCAGGCAGCATAGCCTCCCTCTATGTAAATAAACGCCACTTTGGAAGGATTCCTGGGCTTGCAGGCTGGTTCGGTTCAGATAAAACCAAGCAATTTGATATGGAGCATACATTTTCTTCAGCTGCAGAGGCAGGAGCATATCAAATTGGTACACCGCATATTATGAGTGCGGCACCATTAATTGGCTCCCTTGAAATGTTTGCTGAAGCAGGAATTGATAGAATACGTGAAAAATCTTTGAGTTTAACCCATTATTTAATGGAGTTGATTAGGGAAGAGCTTAGTGAGTTTGGATTTAGGATAGGCAATCCTATTGACTCTGTAAGGCTTGGCGGCCATGTTTCTCTTGAACATAAAGAGGCGGCTAGAATTTGTAAAGCCTTAAAGGAGAATGGAGTTGTACCAGATTTCAGGCAGCCAAACGTAATCCGGCTTGCTCCTGTAGCATTGTATACCTCTTATTCAGAAGTGTGGGAAGCTGTCCAAAGACTGAAAAAAATCATGGAAAATAAAGAATATGAAAAATACGAAAATAAGCGGGGAATTATCGCTTAAAGGGAGGAAATCAATGAAGATTATTGATATTTCACGCCGGCTGGAAAAAGGAACTCCAACATGGCCGGGTGATACTCCATTCTCTTATGAAGTTTCCTGGCCCAAAGAGGTAAGCGGGTCAGTTAATGTTGGCAAGCTGACAATGAGTATTCATACAGGCACTCATGTCGATGCTCCCTTTCATTTTGACAGTGAAGGAAAAAGGGTTTTGGCATTAGATTTAAATATTTATATTGGAAGGGCAATGGTTATTGATTTGACTGATAAAAAAAGCATCAGGTCAGAGGATCTTGCCGCTTTTGATTTTAATGGCTGCGAAAGGCTTCTGCTGAGGACTGGTTCCTGGAAGAACCCTTCTGTGTTCCCTGATGAAATAACCAGATTACATCCTGATCTTGGCCCATTTTTAAAAGAGAAAGGGGTTCGGCTTATCGGTGTTGATGTGCCTTCTGTTGACCCGCTTGAAAGCAAGGAACTTCCTGCGCATCATTGTTTCGACTTTCATGGAATTCATATTTTGGAAGGACTGGACCTGAGCGGAGTCAAGCCAGGAGAATACGAATTAATTGCTCTGCCTCTCCCGCTTGCGGAGGCAGACGGAAGTCCTGTAAGAGCAATACTGCGTATATATGAGTAAGTTTATAAAACTTTAATACAGGGGAGATTTTTATGGAAAGAAAATTAACTGATTATGAGAAATATATTCGAACTGAAGAGCTCCTGAGCCTGCAAAAAAACGAAGGGGAGTTATGCTGCGAAGACGAACTTACTTTTCAAATGGTTCACCAGATTGCTGAGCTCCACTTTAAGCTTGTTATTCAATACATGCATCTTGCTGAAAAAGCAATGAAAGACAGCAATGTTTTGAAAGCGGTTTCTCAATTGAAAAGGGTTAATATCCATGTAAAACATCTCCCCGAAGTTTTTAATATGGTAAAAGTCATTGCTCCTATTGACTATCATACCATTAGACTTTCCCTCGGGCAGGGCAGCGGCCAGGATTCTCCAGGATTCAATGAAATTTTAAAGCTCGGGCCAAAGCTGTGGGGCCCATTTGAACGGCTTATGAAGGAAAGATGTTTAACCCCAATGGGGCTGCAAAAAAATCCTACAGCTGATTTAGCTCTCTTTAGCCTGATGCAGGAGATGACTCAGTTCGATGAAAGCTTTCAAAGTTTCCGTCATCATCATTTGCAATTAGTAAAAAGAATGATTGGTCTTGATACAAATAGTTTAAAAGGAATTCCGGCAAAAGCACTTCAAAGAGGAATCAGCTTCGAGTTTTATCCGGAATTGTGGAAAATAATCAGTGAATTAACCGATATTACAGGCTCCAGTTATAACGCAAAACCGCTGGGAGAGTAAGAAAAGCGTAAGCGCCTGTTCAGCGAAGCAACTACCCGAGTAAACTTCCTGTAACAGCTTCTCTGAACAGACTACATGCAGCTTTGCAACGAGCTGAACATAAGCTTCTTTGAAAAAGCTGTGGCGCAGGAGCACTTGAGTGAAAAAGAGGCTGCATCCAAATGGAAACAGCCTCTTTTTTGTTCTATTACACTAAATGTTTCTTTCTAAAAATAACCCAATAGCTTCCCAGCCCAATAAATATCAGCAAACCGATTGTACCTGGGAGCGCATAAGTTTGAAGTGATGCCTCGGTGCCCGCCGGTAAATCCGCTGGAGCAGTTGTATTTGCATGGACTGTAAAAGGAAGATCTCCTTCGAGAGTATCTCCATCGATGCTTAGGGCCTTCCAATGAATCGTATACGCCCCGTCTTCAAGAGATTTTTTAAAAGTCCCAATAAGATTATTTTCAGCTGTTTTAATATTGTCTGATTGAATAATATTTCCAGATCCATTCATTATTGTAAAGGAACTTGCTGATTTAAGCTTTGTGTCAAAAGCAAGCTTGATTTCGTGAAGCGGCTGCGTTACTGTCTCTCCTTTTTTCGGAGAAGAGTTTTCCAAAGAAGAATGGGCAAACGTCTGGCGTCCTATAGGAACAAACAGAAGCAATAAAGCCAACAGAATTTTCCTAAACATTATTTTCAACTCCGAAATAGTAGTAAGTTATACCGATGTAGCTCATTTTACATGAAAAAATTTGGCTATAGACCGAGGATAGGAAAGGTTCACAATAAGTTCAAAAAACTTATCCAATTTAGTCACACAATTGTCAAAAAATATGGAAGGAATTTTTTAAATAAAAGAGGGAATAAATAACGCATTAATCTACACCTGTTTAACAAATACTTTTAATGAAAGGAAGGGAATTCAAAAAATGGATAAACAGCAGGATAATAAATTTGAAGGTTCGTTTTTGCCTATGACTTCTGTTGGAAGCGGAGTTGGCATAAGTGTTCTTCCTGATATATTTTGTTATACAAATAAAATAGTCAATCTTTGTTTTATAGGGGATCCCGAGAAGCAGAAGGACTACTTTTTAATTGATGCAGGCATGCCAAAAAATGCCGACGAAATTATTGCGGCAGCTGAAGAAAGGTATGGAAAGGGAAAGGCGCCAAAAGCCATTATATTAACACATGGACATTTTGACCATGTTGGCTCACTTGTTGAACTTCTTGAGCAGTGGAATGTTCCTGTGTATGCACATAGTCTTGAAATGCCTTATCTAACAGGGAAAGCAAATTATCCCCCAGGGGATTCAACCGTAGATGGGGGACTTGTTGCCGAAATGTCTCCCTTATTTCCGAACCATGGAATTGATTTAGGTGAAAAGGTACAGACTCTTCAGGAGGGTGGTTCTATACCGGGCTTGGAGGGATGGAAATGGCTTCACACTCCTGGACACGCTCCAGGCCATATTGCCTTATTCCGCGAGTCTGACAGGGCACTTATTGCGGGGGATGCCTTTGTGACGGTTAAGCAAGAATCACTGTACAAGGTACTTACTCAAACGAAAGAGATTAGTGGACCGCCTAAGTATTTTACGACAGATTGGCGGTCAGCTTTTGAATCCGTTGAAAAATTAAAATCGCTTAATCCATCTGTTGCTGTAACTGGCCATGGCCAGCCAATGGCAGGGCAAGAACTGTCAGAAGCACTGGATTATTTAGTTAATAACTGGACTAAAATAGGCTTACCCGAACATGGAAAATATTTGGATTGATGAAAACTGTCTCCATACTAGGAGGCAGTTTTTTTTTTTTTCTGTAAATTAATGGGTATAAAGAACTGATAAGGAATTGCCAGTTTACTAGATGAAATTTCTGATTATTAGGTAAATTTACTTATTTTCCCAGATTTTTCTGTTAAAAAATTTACAATTTTGAGAATCACTGATAACATTTGACTCAGTTTTAAAAACAAGTATTCTACTAACTTATTAAATGAGGGGGTATTTTTTTGGAGAAAAGGCAAAACAAAGCATTAAAAGTATTTTCAAGCGTAACGGCAAGCACTATCATGGCTTCCACTTTGTTTGCAGGAGCGTTCGCAACTTCAACAGTTGCACCAAAACCAGCAGCAGCAGCGCCGACAGTTGAATCGGCACCTTTAGACTTAAATATCGTCAACGAGGACCGCTTAGCAAAAGCTCTTCAGCAGCGTGGACTTATTTCCAAGGATGCAACTCCTGAACAAGTTCAAAAAGCAGTGAAGGATTACATACAAAAGAAAGGCCAGAAGCCTGGTAAACAAGCAGGAGAAAAAGCCCAGGTTACTGAGTTTGGTAAAAAGACAAAAGATTTTCTGACAAAGCAAAAAGATAAGCTGAAAAAGCAGCTTGATAAAGGACATGAGAACTTTAAAAAAGGCAAACCGACTGGTGCGGTTAAAGTAGATTCTGCTAAGCAAGCAGCCTATAATGGTGACGTTCGTGAAGATAAGG
Source organism: Neobacillus sp. FW104-15D2 (assembly GCF_058790155.1). Taxonomy (NCBI): domain Bacteria; kingdom Bacillati; phylum Bacillota; class Bacilli; order Caryophanales; family Bacillaceae; genus Neobacillus; species Neobacillus sp. FW104-15D2. The sequence continues at coordinate 27,506 of NZ_JBYTCJ010000009.1, read as the reverse complement.
TTTTAGTACTTTTAGTTGAATATGCTGATTTTGCACACAATAATATAGAGCAAGAAAAAGGTTATATGTGGTCTGATGACTTTAGTCCAGAACACTATCAAAAAATGTTGTTCGGAAACGAAGATTTCACCTTATTTAATGGTGAAAAAGTTAAAACGTTTAAACAATATTATGAAGAGCAATCAGGTGGAAGTTACACTGTATCAGGGCAAGTTTCAAACTGGTTGAAGGTTCCTGGTAATGCAAAAGATTATGGAAGTGATGATCCCGCAGGCGGGAACGACAATTTGAAGGACAGTAAGGGTCCACGCGGACTTGTAAAGGACGCCTTAAATGCAGCTGTTGCATCCGGTATAAATTTAGCAGATTATGATAAGTTCGATCAGTATGACCTGGATGGTGATGGAAATCAATACGAGCCAGACGGCCTTGTTGACCATTTAATGGTACTGCATGCAGGTGTCGGCCAGGAAGCTGGCGGCGGTGCACTCGGTGATGATGCAATCTGGTCACATCGCTGGGCTTTAAATGGAGTTTATCCTATCTCTGGTACTCAAGCATCGGTTCCTTATTGGGGAGGACAAATGGCCGCTTACGACTATACAATCGAACCTGAAGACGGAGCGGTTGGTGTATTTGCACATGAATACGGTCATGATTTAGGTTTACCAGACGAATATGATACTCAGTACTCAGGACAAGGTGAACCAATTGCATCATGGTCTATTATGTCTGGCGGAAGCTGGAACGGGGATATCGCAGGAACAGAAGCACCAAGCTTCTCTCCGCAAAATAAAGAATTCTTCCAAAAGACAATTGGCGGCAATTGGGCTAATATTACAGAAGTAAATTATGAAGACATCAATAAAAGTGGTGTTACTTCATTTATTGACCAAAGTGTAACCAAGTCTAAAAACCCTGGCATCGTAAAGGTTAACCTGCCGGATAAGAAAATTCCTGGTATTGCTCCTAAATTTGGTGATAAGTACTATTACAGTAGAAAAGGTGATGACCTCGATACAGTAATGCAAACACCGGAATTTGATTTAACAAATGCGAGTAGTGCTAAGTTTGATTTCAAATCTTATTATGAAGTTGAAACAGACTATGATTATGTATCAGTTACAGCTGTAGCCGATGATGGAACAACGAAAGATATAGATTTAATCGGTAACGAATCCGACGTGGTTCGTGGAGGATCAGCTTTTGAATCTTCACAAGGTCAATGGGTAGATAAGTCTTATGATTTAAGCGATTTTGCAGGCAAGAAGGTAAAGCTTGTTTTTGAATACGTTACAGATGGCGGTCTTGCGCCAGACGGTTTTGCATTGGATAATCTTCAACTTACGGTAGATGGAAATGTAAAGTTCTCAGACGATGCAGAAGGAACTCCGAAAGTAACTTTAAAAGGTTTCGAAGTAGCTGATGGCTGGATTAGCAAGCCACAATATTATTACCTTGAGTGGAGAAACTGGGCCGGTGCTGATAAGGCTCTTGAATTCTCTCGCGGTGTAAAATACAGCCCTGGTATGGTCGTTTGGTATGCTGATGATACTTATCTAGACAACTGGACTGGAATCCACCCAGGAGAAGGGTTCCTTGGTGTAGTTGATGCTCACCCAGAAGCGATCGTTGGTACATTAAATGGTAAACCTTCGATCAGCCAAAGCACCCGCTATCAGGTGGCAGATGCAGCTTTCACAAACGATATTTCACAAGCATGGTATATCAATTCACCGTCTCGCGGAATCTATGACTACAAAGGCCTTCCGGGAGTCACAACATTTGATGATTCTAAGAAATACATTAATGATTTAATTCCTGATGCAGGACGTAAAGTTTCAAACTTTGGATTGAAGTTCCAGGTAATAGGTGAAGCTAAAGACAATACTGCTGGAGCCGTTTGGATTCATGAGTAATAGAATGATAGAAGCATCGGGCTGAAAACAGCCCGATGTTTTATTTCTTTAAAATAGTTATGTGGAAAAATTGAAAGCTAAACTTTTGTTGGAGTTTGTGCAGAATAATCGACGCTTAAAAGAGAGATAAAAAAATTTTTGAGAATATAAAAGCTGTGTAGAGAAAGCTCACCAATAAAAGCTATCTTGTGTAGAGAACTCTTACTGGGTAGTGGAAAAATCAAAATGTAGAACAACCTCATTTTTGTAGAACACCCATAAACCTTTGTATTTGTAGACTGTCCCCAATTTTGAAGGTCCCCGGGAAAGTTTTGAAGAACACCACCCATACTAAGAAAAATCAGCCTCTAGACACCAGCTCCCATCTGCGTTAGTATCAAAAGCATGCTGATTCGCCTAATATTGGATTTGAAAAGGCGTAAATACTTATAATAGAAACAAGACGATTTTTTAATTAAAGGAGTTTTTTATGATAAATGTTCAGGAGTTAAAACCTTTTTTAAAAGAGGCGTGGGAGAAATCTGGTTTTGAAAAGCCTACGTCTATCCAAAACGCTGCGCTTCCTGTTGCAATGGAAGGAAAAGACTTGATTGCAGAATCACCAACGGGAACTGGTAAGACCCTTGCTTATTTACTTCCTCTTCTCCAATCAGTTCAAAACGAGAATCAGGGTCTGCAGGCTGTTGTGCTGGCTTCCTCCCAGGAGCTGGTGATGCAGGTTTATCAGGAGTTCCAGAAATGGTCGGAAGGAAGCGGCATAAGAGGTGCTACCTTCATTGGAGGAGCTAACCTGAAAAGGCAGCTGGAAAAGATAAAAAAGCGGCCGCAGGTTATTTTTGGCACCCCGGGAAGAGTAAACGAATTAATTAAACAAAAAAAGCTTAAGATGCATGAAGTGAAAATGCTAGTCCTTGATGAGGGCGATCAGCTTTTAACTAAAGAGCACACTGGGACAACTCGAAACATTCTAAAAAGCACGCAGGCGAGCCGTCAGGTTTTAATTTTTTCCGCAACACTGAAAAAGGATACTGAAAAATTAGGACGAGAATTGACTAATGATCCTGAAGTCATACGAATTAACCGTGAAGAGGAAATCCCTTCAGGTAAAGTAGAGCATATCTATTTTTCCTGTGAGCCACGGGAAAAAATTAAACTTCTTGAAAAAATTGCCCGGCTTGAAAACGTTAAGGCATTGGCATTTGTAAATGACATTTCGGAAATAATGTCTGCCGGAGCGAAATTGCAATTTAAAGAATTATCGGTAGGCCTTCTCCATAGCGAACTGGATAAAATGGAGCGCCAATCAGCTTTGAAGAACTTCCGTGAAGGTAAGTTAAAGATGCTTATTGCTACCGATGTCGCAGCAAGGGGCCTTGATATTCAGGGAGTTACACATGTTGTCCATATTGATATGCCACAGGAGATTGACCAATATATCCACCGTTCCGGACGTACGGGACGGATGGGGGCAAATGGTACGGTTATATCTCTTGTTACAGAACGTGAAGAGAGAGAGTTAAAGCAATACTGCCGGAAGCTCGAGATTCCTGTAAGCAAACGAATCTTCTTTAAGGGCCAAATTGCAAATGAAAACCCAAATAAACGGTAAATGGAAGGCCATGCAGATTGATTGCATGGCTTTTTTTTAGCTAGTCAGAATTTATATCCATAAATTCTGAACGCACGACGGACAGGAAGTCCTAGTCAGGCGAAAGGCACAGGACAAGGAAAGCTACGTCAGCTTTGCCTCGCACGAAGAAAAAGCATAGCTTTTTTGAGGATGTGCCGATTTGAGCGTGATAAGCAAAAACTAAGGCATCCGCCAAAAAGGACTTGGCGAATGCCAAGTTTTTCTAACCCAAGAACAGGGAATTTCATTTGCATGTTGAAAATTATATAGATAAAGATATAGGGGGAAAAGCCTAGTGGAAAATCCTAAATTAAAACAGCTTCACGATGAATGGATTGAAGAAGCGACGATCATGGATATGCAGAAAAAAATGGAGCAGGGTGAACTTACCTCAAAGGAATTAACTTTGATTTATTTGAACAGAATTTCAGAGTTTGACCAGGGGAAAATCAATTCTGTGCTTCAAATTAATCCTGATGCGCTGCATATGGCGGAAGCATTTGATGCGGAAAGAAAGGAAAAAGGTCCGCGCAGTGCCCTTCATGGAATTCCAATTCTAATCAAGGCTAATATAGATACAGCAGATAAAATGCATACAAGTGCCGGCTCGCTAGCTTTAAAGGACTCAATTGCCCAAAGAGATTCTTTTGTGGCAGAACAGTTAAGAAAAGCAGGTGCCGTTATTCTGGGTAAAACGAATATGACAGAATGGGCAAATTTTATGGCCGAAAATATGCCTAGCGGCTACAGCTCATTGGGCGGCCAGGTGTTAAATCCATATGGACCAGGAAAGTTTGATGTAGGCGGTTCAAGTGCCGGCTCAGGTGCTGCAATTGCTGCCAATTTTGCAGCGGGGGCGGTTGGAACTGAAACTTCTGGTTCCATTTTAGAGCCTGCATGCCAAAATTCTATTGTGGGGATTAAGCCAACTGTAGGGCTTGTTAGCAGAAGAGGAATTATCCCAATTGCACACTCCCGGGATACAGCGGGACCAATGGCAAGGACCGTGGAGGATGCTGCGATTCTCCTTAATGCCTTAACTGGAATAGATGTGGAGGACCCTATTACCCGTACAAACCCGCTTTCAGGAGCAGACTTTTTAAAAGGTCTTAATAAAGGAGGGCTTAAAGGAAAAAGAATTGGTGTTGCCCGTGACGGTTTTATGGATTATTTAAGTGACGATAAGAAACAAGTATTTGAGGAAGCTATCGGAATTTTAAAAACCACTGGTGTTGAGCTTATAGAAGATATCACCATACCTTCCGTAAAAGCTCCGTGGAGTTATGATGTTCTCACTTATGAGTTTAAAGCCGATTTGAATGCGTATCTAAATACTTTGCACCCATCCGTAACAGTCCGTTCCCTGGCTCAGCTTATTGAATTTAATCAAAAGTATGAAGAAAAAATGCTAAAGTACGGCCAGGCGGTGCTCCTCGAATCGGAAGCGACAAGTGGTTCTTTGACAGAAAGCGCTTATGTTAAATCATTTGAATATGATATTTACCACGCAGGAGAACTGGGTATTGATTTTGCAATAAAGGAAAGCAATCTTGATGCGATTTTGTTCCCGGGGGAAGAAGCATCCCATATAAGCGCAAAAGCAGGATATCCATCCGTAGCAGTTCCAGCCGGCTACACGACTGAAGGTGAACCTTTTGGCGTCACTTTTTCGGCTGGGGCATACACCGAGCAGCAATTAATTCAATTCGCATATGCATTTGAACAAGCAGCCATGAAACGGAAAAAGCCGGCACTCTGTATGGAATAACCTATACCGATTTAAAACATACTACCTTTAAAAGGAGGGGTATGTATGGGACGCGTTAAGCTTGGAAATAGAAATGCGCAAATAAATAACAGTAAGAAAAAAGGAAGAACTAGTTCAGAGCTGGTAGAGTTTTCAACCGGTGATGACCAGAAAAGACCTCGTCCAAACGGAAATAGCCGATAAAAACCAGCCTCCCTTTTTAACGGGAGGCTTATTTTTGTCCAATATTAAAAAAATCTTCCTTTTAACCCAAATATCGACAATGATAAGCATTTAGACTTATTTCTATGTAAATATATAGGAATTATAATATCAATAACACGAAAAAGGCAAACCTGCTGAAAAGCAGGGACGCAAAGCTATGGGCCTACTCATTCTTTGGAGGAATGTATGGCAGCCGGCTGCCGGGCTCCTTTTGGGGATGTCCCAAACAATCCAGAAGGAGTGGAGAAATATATGAAAAGCATTAAAAAAGTCCTGGGATTATTAGCTATTGTTATGACAATTATCGGATTGGATTTCTCTTCATTACAATCAAAAGCACATGCCATGCAGGAAGTGCCCCGCTCTACATGGCTCTGGAATACCTCGCTAATTAAAACTCAGCCTGACGGTATTCTTTTATTTTTGCAGCAAAAGGGTGTTAAACAGGTTTACCTCCAGGTTGACCAAAGCATGCCGATTAGCTATTATCAGTCTTTTATCGGAAAGGCTTCTGCTAATAATATTCAGGTTCATGCGCTTGATGGAGAACCGGATTGGGCCTCAGCTGCTGGGATAACGAAAATGGATACTTTTTTAAACTGGCTGCAAAATTATCAGCGCCAGACATCGTCATCACAAAGGTTTGCTGGAATTCATTTAGATGTCGAACCATATTTGTACAAAGGCTGGACCTCTAACTATAAAGGTACTGTATTGGATTACCAGACGGCATTAACTAAAGCAAAAAACTTCGCAAAACAACAAGGGATAGTTATAGGAGCAGATATCCCGTTCTGGTTTGATGAACAGAGCTATTCCAATAAATATGGAAAAGGCTCTCTTGCGAAATGGGTTATTCAAAATACAGATATACCTACAGTCATGGCTTACCGTGATCTCGCTGAAGGTTCGAATGGAATTATAGCCCTCATTAAAAATGAGATGCAAATCGCTTCAACCCTTGGAAAAACCATTGCTATCGGTGTGGAGACAGGACAAACGACAGAAGGCAGCCAGGTAACCTTTTATGAAGAAGGTGAAGCGGTTATGAATACGGAATTAGGTAAGGTCCAAAATGCTTATTCCGGTTCTAATTATCTCTTTGCTATTCATCACTACCAAAGTTGGGCTGATATAAAGCAATAATTTAAAAAACAGCCAGAGCACATTCTGGCTGTTTTTTATACCATTAATCCTCTTCTAGAGGATTTTTTAATGCCACCAGCGCCGGGCCTTCGACTACTTCCCCGGAGTAAGCGAAACGCGAACCATGGCAAGGGCAGTCCCATGTTTTCTCTGCATGATTCCATTCGCATTCACAGCCTAAATGAGTACAGGTTGTATCCACGAGATATAGTTTCCCGCTTTCATCTCTATATCCGCCGGCTCTTTTACCGTTATGCATGACGACGGAGCCTTCGCCATTTTTTAAATCTCCCGCATCCTTAGGCACAAGCTCAAGCTTTCCTTTTAATAAATGTCCCGCTACAGCGGCATTATATGACACTGCTTTTTGCAGGCTTGGGTCAGCTTTAAACCTTGATGGAGTGTATAGATCTTTATAGGGATTTTCTCGGTCCATGGCAAGGTCTGTTAAAATATGGCCTGCCAGAATTCCAGTTGTCATACCCCATTTCTTATAGCCCGTTGCTACAAGAATATTTTCTTTATTGTCAGTAATATGACCTATATATGGCACTTTATCTAGGGTTTTTAGATCCTGGGCTGACCATCTGTAGGAATAGCTGTCTATTCCAAAAGTATCCTTGGTAAACTGCTGTAAAGCATTATAGTGAGTAAGGGTGTCCTGGCCTGTTCCAGTTCTATGGTTTTCGCCACCAATAACCAGTAATTTCTCTCCATTTTCCCCGTATGGTGTATAACGGATGGAGCGGGAAGGATCGTCCGCGCTGATATACATTCCGCCCGGGTATTCCTGGTCTGTTTTAACACCGATCGCATAGGACCTTTCCGCATACATCCTGGCAAAATACATCCCCATACCATCAAAGAAAGGGAAGTGGGAGGCAACAATGACTTTCCTTGCTGATACTCTATGGCCATCCTTTGTAACGACTTTTGGCCGGCTGCTTTCGATTTCCTCGATTTCCATGGCAGTAGTGTTTTCATAAACTTGACATCCCATTTTAACGGCCTCGTTTAAAAGGCCCTTCATAAACTTTAAAGGATGGTATTGTCCTTGATTCTTCATATAAAGAGCATTTTTAATTTCAATGGGAAATGGAATGCTTTCTGCCATATAGCCATCGATGCCAAGCGTTTGATAGGCGTCCCATTCTTTATCAATTTTTTCAGCATATTGATCTGTTGTCGAGTAGATACAGGCATCCTGCTGGCTAAAATCGCAATCAATGCCCAGCTCTTTGGAGGTTTGCTGGATAAACTCAAGGGCACTAATATTCGATTCATAATACTGCCGGGCCTTGTCCTCTCCGAAGTGACTTATGAGCTCATCATAAAACAGTCCATGCTGCGCCGTTATTTTTGCAGTTGTATGGCCGGTTGTTCCGTTAAGAACACCTCCTGCCTCTATAATAGCCACCTTTATTCCTTCCTTTGCAAGTAAATAAGCTGCAGTGATCCCTGTAATACCGGCACCAACAATTGCAATGTCTACAGATATATCTTCAGAAAGCTTTTCGAAGGACGGAAAACCTATTTCTCGCCAGTAAGTTTTTGGGAATTTTTGATGTTGGTCAGATGTACTCAAAACGAATCCTCCTTGTAAATGCTGTATCTTTCCCAGTATAAACCCAGAATATTTGTTAATATTCCCTTCTTTGGTAAAATAAATCACACAAAACTTATTCTTATATGGGGGTATTCGGTTGGCAGAAATATGGTCACCTGAACGGATTATGACAAATGAAGAGGCGGCTTTTTTAATTTCAAAACAATTTCCCGAACTCTCTCATGCAGAAATTACCAAATTGGGAGAAGGTTTCGATAACACTGTTTTTATGGTAAATAAACAATACGTCTTCCGGTTTCCGCGAAGGGCAATTGCAGTTAAACTGCTTGAAACAGAGAGACAGCTCTTACCTATGTTAACGGAAGCCGTTGATACGCCAATTCCAGTTCCAATTTTTATAGGAAAACCAGGAAATGAATTTCCTTGGATATTTATCGGCTACAGTTTGGTAAATGGTATCACCCCTGCTGCTCTATCCCCAGAAAAGCGTATGCTGTCGGTTGAACCGCTTGCCGCTTTTCTGAAAAACCTTCATGCTTTTCCGATTGTAAGTGCAAAAGCTGCAGGTGTTCCATACGATGAGATGGGACGTCTAAGTATTGCCGGAAGAAGAAATAGGCTGCAGGAAAATATTAAAAAAGCAGTAGATGGAGGGCTAACTAATGACCATGCCCGATTAATAGAGTATGCAAAATCGCTTAAAGATATTGAAATTGCCCCCATTTATAAACTGGTACATGGAGATATGCACTTCAGGAACCTCATAATCGGTAGTAAAGGGGAAATTTCTGGAGTAATTGATTGGGGAGATTCTCATATTGGCCACCCCGCTGTAGATTTATCAATTGTGTACAGCTTTTTCCCTGTTGAGGGGCGAAGGCAATTTTTTAATATATACGGATCTGTTGACTTTGAAACACAGGAGCTTGCCAGATTTAAGGCCGTTTATACCTCGCTGCTTTTACTTTTATATGGTGCTGATCTGAATGACACTGAACTAGTGAAAGGAGCACAGGAAGCTTTGAATCTTGCTCTTTTATAAAGGGAGGATTAACAATGGTTCAGAATGTACAAGAGTCGAAGAAACTTGACCGTCAAAGAGAAAAATCCGAAAGATTTGAAATAGCTTTTAATCAGATACACGAAGAACTAAAAAAAGTAGTTAAAAATGCTGACAATAACACTTTCTTGGATCTTCTCCATAAAGCGAGGAACGAGCATACTTCCATACGACGCTATTTTGATGATTTAAAAAGCTACGCCCGTCTTCGGAATGCTTTGGTCCACGAAAAAAGCAGAGAGAATTTTTATATTGCTGAACCGCATACCGAAGTAGTCGAACAAATAGAAACGATTGCCAGATTTTTAAACACTCCTCCATCTGTTGTTTCGATTGCGTCTAATAAGGTTAAAACCTATCAGGCGGATGAGGAACTAAAAGATGTCTTAATGGATATGGAGAAACATCCCTTTACCCAGTTTCCAATTTATAATGGAGAACAGTTTTCATTTTTAATGACTGAAAGCGGATTAAGAAGCTATTTTGCAAACCGCCTTAAGGGAAATACAATCTATTTAAATGGTCAAAAGATTAAGGATGTCAGGACTTATGAGAACACTAATACGGTTAAATTTGTCTCGAAAAGAATGACTATATTTGAACTTGAGGATTTATTTGAGGAACGAATGGAAAAAGGGGCCAAGCTTGAAGCGGTTATTATCACCCCGGAAGGCTCGGAAAAGGAAAAACCAATTGGTATTATTAGTCCATGGGATTTAATCAAGACAGAAAGCAATAGGGATTAAAAATAACAGCACGCTTCGCGCGTGCTGTTATTTTTCTTTATGATTAATCTGGTGGGAATAATAATCGACCTTCTTAATGTTAACTCCTACAAAGGTTTCTAGAATCGATTGCCCGCCTGCGATTGAAAGGATAAGTATAAGGATGAAAGCGACTTTTGGAAAAAGGAAATATAAACCGCCAAGAAAAATGGCGCTCCAAATTCCTGCACACCAATAACATTTTAAAAGATAACCAAACATGGATGCAGGAACTTCTTTTGACTTGGTCCCATTTTCTGTTTGAACCTGTATTTTTTTCATAAAAGGCCTTCGGATAAACTCTGTAATTTTATCAAAAACAATTAGATGTGTTAAACGATAGCTTGCCAAGATTAGCATAATATAAGTCATCCATGAAACATGCTCCATCATATATCCTCCAACTTCTTTTTCGGCGTAGCCTTACAGGACCCTCCGCCATCTTCTTTACAGTTTCCCGCCCAGAAGTAGGCTTAACCCTTCTTTTTCAATATTTTTGTGAAGCTTTATTGCCAAAGTGAAAAATAATAGGAATGTATATTTTTTACCTAAAAGCAAGAATATATATTCGGAGGTGTGTAAAAATGAAAAAATCTTACTTGTTCAGTTTCTTATTCCTGCTGTCACTATTTTGTATGCCTGGAATCTCATTTGCCCAACAGATCTATACTGTACAGCCAGGGGACTCACTGTGGAAAATCGCTGTCAGATTTCAGGTTGGGATTACGGAAATTATTCAGGCAAACTCGCAGTTTAAGAACCCAAACTTGATTTATCCCGGTGAAAAAGTAAACATTCCAAACTTTGACGCAGTGAAAAGTGTTGAACAGCAGGTCATTCAACTAACCAACCAGGAACGGGCTAAAAATGGCCTTCCGGCGCTTACAGCTGATTGGGAACTTTCAAGGGTAGCCCGCTATAAGGCTAATGATATGAGGGATAAAAACTATTTCTCACATACCAGCCCTACATATGGCGATCCATTTGCTATGATGCGGAATTTCGGAATTGCCTACAAATCGGCCGGTGAAAATATTGCCGCAGGTCAATCAACTCCACAGCAGGTAGTACAAGCCTGGATGAACAGTCCTGGCCACAGAGCTAATATTTTAAGCCGAAGCTATACCAGGATTGGTGTCGGCTATGCAAAAGGCGGATCACAAAGGTACTACTGGTCACAAATGTTTATTTCCAAATAAGTGAAGAATAAGTTCAAATCTGTATTTCATCATCAGGGGTCAGTCCATAAAGGGCTGACCCTTTCTACGTCTCAGGTCCTACTAGAAAATCTGGCTGGAGTACGTTATAGGAGAAATGAAATAAAGGTAAGATGAAATCAAGATAACGAAAGGAGATAAGAAAACATGAAAAAATTTGGTTTACTTGTTGCAGGAGGGATTGCTGCAATGGTGTTGCTATCAACCATTGGGCCAATGATCGGGCTCGCAGTCAGCCTTGTCATCCTGTACTTTATTTTGAAGCAGTTCTTGAAGGCAGAAACAAAAAAAGGAAAAGTTGGTCTGGGGATTCTTGGTTTTATCGTTCTGATGGCATCATTGCACAATGCACCAGCTATAATTGGTGCCGTTGCCGCTTATGTTCTCTATCTTATTTATAAGAAATGGAATGAGAAGTCCTATAGTGGAAAGGGAGAAAATGATCCATTTATGAACTTTGAAAAGCAATGGAATGAACTAAAAAATAACTAATCAAAAATGAATTAAGAGGAGAAATGAACATGACAAACTTATTTACACGAATCAAAAATTCAGTTACTGCTGATTTGCACGAAGCACTGGACCAAAAGGAAAAGAAAAATCCTATTACATTGTTAAATCAATATCTTCGCCAATGTGAACAGGAAACAGAAAAGGTCAGAAAGCTGGTTGAACGCCAGCATTCATTAATCGAAGAATTTAGTAAAGAGAACCGCCAAGCTGCAGAGTTAGCAGAAAAGCGCAAGCACCAAAGTGAAATTGCATCACAGGCTGGTGAAACAGGTCTTTATGAATTTGCTTTAAGTGAATATCAGCAATACACGGACCGGGCCAGCCATTTAAGTAAGGCGGTTCAGCAGGCAAAGGAACAGCTTACAGGGCTTGAAAGAAAATACGGTGAGATGGCACATAAATTAAAGGATATGCAAATCCGCCGTATGGAACTCATGGGCCGAGAAAATGTATCCAATGCCTATAATCGTATTAATAAAGTGCTTGACCCAAATTCCTATTCCGAAAAGTCTTTTTCAAGGTTTGAAGAAATTGAAAGCTACCTGGAACGTCTTGAAAAAAAAGTAACCCGCTCGCATTACCGAGATACCATTGACGAACGGATTGCACAGCTGGAAAAAGAATTGAAATTTGAAGAAAGCAAGTCCATTTCATAAACAAAACATGATATGCTAAAAAGGTGTGGACAGCTGCACCTTTTTAGCAAAAGAAGTTTAAAGGGCAGCGACAAACTGTATAACCATTTTTCTATTAAAAGTTAATTACTTTAAGGGGGAGGGAAAGCCGATGCTGAATAAATTAAAAAACGATTATCCAAGCTGGATTGTGATAGCCGGAATTATTCTTTTATTCTTGGAAGTTTTCTTTTTTAACAGCGGGCTGATCTTTTCCCTGTTAATTTCCGGATTTATGATTTATTTAGGAAGGAAAAGGGCTCCAAAAAGAAAAGGAAAGTTACTATTTTGGGGCGGCATCATTATAACGGGTATTAGTGTTTTTAATATGATTACCTTTAAGTTCTTTTTGGCAGCTATATTAATTCACTTTTTCATCCAGTATTTTCAAACAAAAAAGAATCCTAAAAAAGTTGTACCTGATATCCTTTCGAAAGACAATCATTCATCAGAGGAACCAATCCTTAGAAGCAAACCTCTTTTTGAAAATATATTATTTGGAGAGCAAAAAACACCATCACATGCTTATGAATGGAATGATATCAACATACAGGCTGGTATTGGTGATACTATAGTAGATTTCAGTTATACTGTTTTGCCAAAGGGTGAAACGGTCGTTTTTATTCGTAATTTTATAGGTAATATAAAGATCCTGGTTCCTTATGAAACAGAAGTCAGTATTCATCATTCTGTTATTGCTGGCTCCACATCAATCTTTGGAATTCAGGAAAACAAAACGTTCAATCAAGTCTATCATATCCAGACACCCGGTTTTGAGAAGGCTGAGCAGAAAATTAAAATTATGACATCAATGGCGGCCGGAAACCTTGAGGTGACCCGAATATGAGTACAGTTCAGCGCCAAATTATCTGGGCAGCCAGCTTTGCATTCGTGCTTGCCATTGGTTTTTCTGCTGCTTATATAATGGTCTTTCCTTTAGAGAACTGGGCAGACCTATGGGTCCGGCATTTGATGAACATACCTTTTGTTATTTTTGTACCGGTTGCCAGCGTTGGGATTGGAATTCTTTTTGGAATTGCTTCGGGTGTATATTGGAGAAAGCAGCTTCAGCTCGCTGACCATTCACTCCATCTGTTAGAGGAAGGCCGTCATTTGGAATTGAAAGAATTGCCGTCACTTATCGAAATGCAGTCTATCACGTCCCGAATTGAAAAAATAGGGAGGCAGATAGCCGAGCAAACGATTCTCTCTCAGCGCCTGGCCACACAGAAAGCAGAGGATACAGAAAGCAGGATTCAGGAAATTGTCTCGCAGGAGCGGAATCGGTTTGCTAGGGAACTCCATGATTCCGTCAGCCAGCAGCTGTTTGCAGCCAGCATGATGATCTCGGCCATCAATGATTCCAAACCATCTTTAGACAATAAAGAGACAAGGCAAATGAAAATGGTGGAGGAAATGATCAATCAGTCGCAGCTGGAAATGCGGGCACTGCTTCTTCATCTGCGTCCAGTTGCCTTAAAAGGCAAAACGCTTCAGGAAGGAATTGAAGAACTGCTTATCGAATTATCCCAAAAGGTTAGCATGAATATCCAGTGGAAGGTTGAAACGTTCCCCCTCGATAAAGGAATAGAGGATCATCTTTTCCGTATTTTGCAGGAGTCAGTTTCCAATACATTAAGGCATGCCAAGGCTCAAAAACTAGAGGTTTTATTAATAAAGCGGGATGACCTTACTATTATGCGAATTGTTGATGATGGAATAGGATTTGAAGCAGAAGAGGGAAAAGCAGGCTCCTACGGCATGCAAAATATGCATGAACGGGCAGTGGAATTAGGCGGAACTCTTAAGGTTGTCAGCGTGAAAAATAAAGGAACAAGGCTTGAGGTAAAGGTTCCGTCAATGGGAAATGGGAGGAATGCGAATGATTAGAGTGCTATTTGTGGATGACCATGAAATGGTGAGAATTGGGGTATCAGCCTATTTATCGGCTCAGCCAGATATTGAAGTCGTAGGTGAAGCGGACAATGGGCAGCGAGGTGCCGAGCTGGCTCTGGAACTTCGTCCGGATATCATTTTAATGGATTTGGTTATGAAAGAGATGGATGGTATAGAAGCCACTAGAAAAATAATTGAACAATGGCCCGAGGCAAAAATTATTATTGTAACAAGCTTTCTTGATGATGAAAAGGTTTATCCTGCCCTGGAAGCCGGAGCGACAAGCTATATGCTTAAAACCTCAAAGGCTGGTGAAATAGCCAATGCGGTGCGCTCAACTTACAAGGGGCAATCCGTATTGGAACCTGAGGTAACAGGCAAAATGATGTTGAAAATGCGGCAAAAAAATCAGCACCTTCCACACGAAGAACTAACCAGCAGGGAATTAGAAATCTTGCTTTTAATGGCACAGGGAAAAACTAATCAGGAAATAGCAGATCAACTCTTCATTGCTTTAAAAACGGTAAAGACTCACGTCAGCAATATCCTTAGCAAGCTGCAGGTTCAGGACCGGACACAGGCCGTTATTTATGCTTTTAAAAACTCACTCGCGGAATAAAACATAAAACTCCCGGACCAGCCGGGAGTTTCTTCAATAGTTGGATAAAGTTCAATGGTCACTTTAAATATGTCCAGCTTTTACATTTTCAGCAGTTACGATCTTTTCTTCCTTTGCTTCGATTTCATTCCCAAAAGCCTGTTTTAATGTGTTTTTATCTCCATAAATAATCAACTGGTCACCTTCAACGAGCTCCGTATCCAGCTTTTCTTTTCGAATGACGACATCCTCCCCGCGCTTGATAAAAATAACATTGATATCTTCAAAAGCATATTTTTTAATTGAGTCTCTTAAAGTTTTTCCGATATAGGCCGAGTCATGATGAAGGGGGATTTCGACAAACAAATCATCTTCTCCAGTAAGGAAGACATCGCTAACAGGCAGGTCCTCGAGATTATACTTTTTCACCATTTCTTCTTGCAGCTTCTTTGAGAGAATTTTTTGAAGGGCAGGAATTCTTAAGATAAGGGAGATAAATATGAGCACCCCGGCTCCATAGGCGATTTCTTTTGTCAAAAAGTTTTTTGCAAGAATATTGCTAATTGCTGAGATAATAACCGCCAAGGAAAAGGCTCCAAACAGAATTAAGAAGGCTCCCAATTTTCTTCTTACTGGATGCGAGATAATTAATTCCGATTCACCAGTGGTAAAGCCTGTGCCGGTTAGCATGGAAATAACCTGAAACCTTGAAATATGTCTTTCAAGGCCTGTAAGAGTAAAAATAATTACATTAATTTCTATAACGGCTAAAATAATGACTATATATATGAGAATAAACAAATAGTCCATAAAGGTCCTCCATTGGCATTCAATACCAATTTATCGCTTTAAACTATAAAAACCTAAGGAAAAGAACTCCTTAGGCATCATCTTGTTCTTTTTGATTGTAATATTGGACCCCGTATTGTGATCCTTCACTGACCATTTTGTTATCATCTATATCCATTGGGTCGGAGAGTCCGGCTTTTTCAACCGAAAGACTATAGGCTTGGGAAGGAGAGAACTTATTTTTAACCGTCTGTACCATTCCTTGTAGGTCTATCTTATTTTGTCTCCGTGCCAGCATGATTAATGCTCCAATTCCTGCTCCGGCAAATACATAGGTTGCGGCTTTTGAATACTTCATAAATAATCCTTCCTCCTTCATTTTTATAGTATGGTTGTCTCTATCTTTTATATGTACCCTTAATAGACTGAAAAAAAACCCGCGATCCGGTTTCTTCATTTTTAATTCAACAACATTCTGGAAAATCACATTTTATATTGATATAATTATAGGAAAATAGTCCCGTATTAGAAAGCTGGGAGAAAGATGCTTTTGTACATAAGTATTTTATTTATCATAATCGTTACCCTCCTGATTACTCTTTTAATTGCTTCTTTTAAAAATCGCTTTCCTTTACAATTTTTAAAATGAACTCCAAAAGTATTTTTTTCCGTTTTCAATTAAAGCCTGCTTTTAAATGCCTTTACATTAATAATGCTGTTAAAAAAATTATGGGTTTTACACCTGAGGAAGTGAAAAAACACCCTGATCTCATAGACCTGCAAATTAGTCACGATTTTAAAAGGGAATTAGAAAAAATGATCAAAGGCGATTTTGGTAAAAATCAGACCCATACATTTAAGTGGCTTCATAAAAATGGTGAAGAAGTTTGGCTGGAGATGGAGGCGAGCCCCTATTATGACGGGTGTGGAAGGCTGAAAGGGATAACGGGGATAGCTCGGGATGTTACACAACAAAAAGAACATGAGAAAAAACTGACAAGATTAAGCTATTATGATGGATTGACAGGAATTTTAAATCGAAATTACCTCGAACAATTTTTCCAGGCAGTAAATGATTTAATTCTGCCCTTGGGGATCATTATTTGTGATATTAATAATTTAAAGGATCTTAATGATTATTATGGCCATTATGTTGGCGATGACATGATTAAGAAAACGGCAAATATTCTTAACCGTTTTTCTTCACCTTCTCTTCATGTATGCAGATATGGAGGAGATGAATTTATCCTTTTTTATGAAAAAACAGTGGAGAGGGACCTAGACCTCCTTGTTGAAAAAATAGAAATGGAAATAGAATCAGAACGCCTCTGTATTCTGCCTATACAGGTTTCTATCGGGTCATCCATTATGAAATCAGCATCTGAATGGCATGAAAAAATAATGGAGGCAGACCGGAATATGTATAAAGTAAAGAAAGTATATAAAGAAAGTGAATTGCAATATAACTAATAAAACGGACAGCTAAAGGAGCTGTCCGTTTTTATTGTATAAAAATAAATTTATAAAATTGTTAACGGGCGCGTGC
This sequence comes from Neobacillus sp. FW104-15D2, assembly GCF_058790155.1. Taxonomy (NCBI): domain Bacteria; kingdom Bacillati; phylum Bacillota; class Bacilli; order Caryophanales; family Bacillaceae; genus Neobacillus; species Neobacillus sp. FW104-15D2. The sequence goes on along the minus strand of NZ_JBYTCJ010000009.1, from coordinate 10,215 downwards.
GTTTTTCTTAATCTTTGCTTGAAAAAATCCCGAAAATACGAAGCAGGCTGATAAATAGGTTGATAAAGTCCAGATATAGGTTTAGTGCCATTAAGGGAACTTCTTCAGCTCTTATTCCATAGTGCTTCATTCGGCTGATATCAAATAAAACATAGCCGCTGAATACCAACACTCCTATAAAGGAGTAGACCAGCATCCCAGTAGAACTTAGAGGCCAAAAGATTGAGAAAATCGATATAGCAATTAGTGCCAGCAGGGCTGCCATCAGCATGCCGCCAAGGAAAGAAAAATTCCTTTTGGATTTAGTCGCATAAATAGCCAGACCAGAGAAAACTGTCAATGTTGTAGCTAGAGCCAGAAAGACGGTGTTAGCCCCAGAAGTGGCAATATAATGGCTTATAATTGGATAGGTTGTAACCCCTGAAAGAAAAGTAAAGCTATAAACAAAAGTGTAGGAAACAGCTTTCCTGCGCCGTAAAAAGAAGGCGAAAATGAGAAGTACAGTTTCCAAAATGGCTAGCGGCAAGAACAAGCCTGCCGGAACATAGACTCCTGCTTCAGTACCCAAAATGGCAAAGGCAAGTGATAAGGCAAAGGTCCTTAAGACCGAAGGCATGTATTGATTGGATGTTTGTGTTGCGTACATTTTTTCCACCTCGTGTTAATTTATAAGGCTGCAGACCAGCAAAAGATCAGGTGCGCATCCTACTCTTTATCATACGTATAAGAGGGACGGGAGGTTTCATTTTCTTTTTGTTTTAAAAGATCTCTTATCTCCATTAATAATTCTTCTTTTTTATCAATAATGATAGGGTCCTTTTTAACTTCCTCTTTTCTTTTAAAATGTTGAAGAAGTCTTACAAGAATAAATACAGAAAACGATATAATGAAAAAGTTCACAATTGTTTGGATGAATTTCCCATACTCCAATGCTTCATTTCCAACCTTTATAGAAAGGCCTGCAAAGTTAATTCCTCCCATTAAAAGCCCTATTATCGGCATCAGCATATCGTTTACTAGAGATGTGACGATTTTTCCAAAAGCCCCGCCAATAATAACACCGACAGCAAGGTCGATAACATTCCCTTTGACGGCAAACTTTTTAAATTCATTCCACATTTGCATTTGATAATTCCTCCTAACCACAAGCAAAAAAGACTCTTAAAAGAAAATTTTAACCTTGTATATACGCTTTTTGCAAGCAGAGTTTAGCTGGGAATTCCAGAATTGGGATGTTGACACCTATCCTTTTTTTCACTATATTTACTATGACATAAAATTTCATTATACCGTACAGACAAGAGGTTCATAGCTGATACCCTCTATAAAAAACTATGGAATGGAAAATAACAGCCATGTCCTTAGGGTATGGCTGCTTTGTTCTTTAACAGGAATTAATTCTTGTTTGGAATGCCTGTTCCTTTTGTTAATGCGGTTTTACTATAAGGAGGCAATTATAATGGCAGGAAGAACAGATGAAGAACTGGAAGGCGTTACGCTTCTAGGGAATCAGGGTACTAAATACTTATTCGATTACACACCAGATGTACTCGAAGCATTTGAAAATAAGCATGCAAACCGGGATTATTTTGTTAAAATGAACTTTCCGGAATTTACAAGCCTTTGTCCAAAAACAGGACAGCCTGATTTTGCCACCATTTATATCAGCTATATCCCTGATAAAAAAATGGTAGAAAGCAAATCATTAAAATTATATCTCTTCAGCTTCAGGAATCACGGCGATTTCCACGAAGACTGCATGAATATCATCATGAACGACCTAATCAAGCTAATGGATCCTAGATATATTGAAGTATGGGGGAAATTCACACCAAGAGGCGGTATTTCCATCGACCCTTACACAAACTACGGTAAGCCTGGCACCAAGTATGAACAAATGGCAGAATACCGTTTAATGAATCACGATTTATACCCTGAAAAAGTAGATAATAGATAAACACAAAAGCAGCTTCCCATCTGGGAAGCTGCTTTATTCATAAAGCCCATTCAAAGAAGCAAGTGTTCAGTTCGTGGCAAAGCTGCATGGTGTTTATCAAAGAAGGCTTTCCAGGAAGTTTATTGAGGGCATTTTTTTCAGTGAACGGACGCTTGGGCTCTATGATATAAGCTTCATTTTTAAGGCTTTTACTGCAGCATCGGTTCGATTTTTTGCATCGAGTTTTTGAATAATAGAAGATACATAATCGCGGACCGTATAGCTGCTTAGATGAAGCCGTTTTGCAGCTTCATTGATTGATAGCCCTTCGGCCACCAGTTTCAGAACTTCTTTTTCTCTTTCGGATAAAAGGCCCTTTTGCTTACCAAACAAATGAAGAGCTTCTCTCCAATAGGGATATAAAGTTTCACCAGCAAACTGGCCAAATTTAATAAGTCCGGTTAACGTTTGGTGGCTTACCCCAAATTCCGAAGCTTCTCCCTGATCCAGAAGAGCCAGCCCAAGCAGCTGGTTTTTTGATTGGAAAAACAAAGGGAGAATAACGAGTGATTTCATTCTATGTTCCTGTAAATATGTTTCAGGCAAGGCAGCGGAAGCATTCGAAAAATAAAGTGGCTGAGCATGGGTCAAAGCATCCAGATATTCTTTAGATATAGGAAGAGAAAAGCCATCCTCGTTTACGTACTGCCCCTTTTGCTTCCGTTCATCAGGTGAGTATAAATAGAGGGAACAGCGTTTAAAAGGCATATAATCAGTGAGACCTTCTGTTATCGCTTCTAATGCAGATTCTGCATCCTGCACACCTAATAACCGCTGTAAAAAAAGAAGAGCAGCATCTTTCCATTCCATTTTTGCCTCAAGCTGATGAAGCTTCCTCTGTCGAAGATACATCCTGCTGACGAATTCCCTTTGCTGGCTGGAAACCTCTGTGGCAGTATCCTGTACACAAATAAGAAGAGTATCATTCAAGCATGGTATCTGAATAACATTGGAATCTCCCGCCAGTGGATCAAGAAGTCTGGAAACAGCGACTGTAAGGACGTTCATTTCAACAGCTTTAAGACCAGTACACATATCAATTAATGGTTGAGGAACAGGATAATCATTAGAACAAACGACCTTTTCTACTCGAATATCACTTCGATCTTCTTTTACTACTGCAAGCCACTTCATAGGGAGGATATTAGTTGCGATGATCATCCTTGCCCATTTTTCTATATGATCCTCCGTGTCCTGGTCTAATAATACTTGATCGAGAGTACGAGAAAAAAAGGACTGAATAGCCTGATGCTGAAGAAAGGTTGCATCTGGCCTGTCAGCCAAACATTTATGGAAAAGGTTTTCAATTAAGGTTACGAGAAAAAATGCTTCTACATCCTGAGAATGAATCGAGAAGTTCTTTCTCCATTCTGCCATTAAAGAAAAAATGAAGGAATCAGCGTTCTCAGGCGGCTTTTTTGAAAGCTGCTGAAATCCAAAACGAAGGAGGATGTTTAATTCACTTACTAAAGAATAATTGCGGTTTTTTAAGGTGGAAAAGATTAAATTCCAATCCTTCATAAAGGGTTTTTCTAAAGTTGCTAATATAGAAATTCCCTGCATGACCAGCTGTTCAACTTTCCGTTCCATTTCCTTCCTCCCTCCCTATTTACGTTTTGACTGTTTATCAAAAGATACGATTACCTTTTTCTGGATATGAGTGTAGCTGTAATTTTATTTACCCGACAAATGACGGGGAGTAAACTATTTTCACGATATTTTCCGTAGTAGTAGTTTTAAAGAAAGCAGGGTAAGGTAAATGAAAAGATAATTTTCGAAAAATTTAAAATAGTAAAAGGAGGACGAAAATGGAAAATGTGATTCAGTTGGTCGAGGGTTCAACAAATAAGAAGGTGTTTTGGTCATCGCTGGCAAGCGGTGTGCTCCTGCTTGGGCTTTTGCTAGTAACATTTGGCCTTTCCGGGGTAGCGTATGCTGTACCAATCGCAGGAGTAGGGGACTTCTATGTTGAGTTTGATAAATTGGTAGGAACCGGTTATAAATTTTATCCTAAAATGGGAGAAACAAGCCGTGAAACTTCTGCTCCGCAAGGAACAAATTTAATAGATAAGCTTACAATTGATAATTTGCACTTATACAAAGACTTTGAAGTAGGCGGACAGTGGATTCGAGTAAATATAGTGTCGTCACAGCCAGTACAAATCACGGGACTCCAGCAGGATGCCGGGCTTATTGAAGCAAATGCTAAATTTCAAAATTTAACTTTGCAGGAAAAGAAAAATGATGATTGGACTAAACAATTTCAGCAAACGTCTTCCAATATTACTTTGGAAAAGGCCAAGCTCAAAACCCATTATTTATTTCAAAAAACTATGAGTATGAACGGAATGAAACTGACAGTTGAACGGATTAAAAAATAGAAGGGAAGAACTAAAAAATGGGGAAGAAAAAATGGAGGAAAACCCGGCCATTATGGGGATCGTTAATTACTATTATTAGTGGGCTGATGATTCTCTGGGTTCCGACGAATCTTTACCTAAGCGCGTTTCTGCCCGGTTCAATGGCAGTGATTGGCCTTCTGTTTGGAGGACTGATTACCTTAATTGGAATCCTGGCACTCTTTTTTCCCAACTCTTCAAAGCTGCTTGGTATTTTTACTATCTTTTTATCTGTTCTATCGGTAATTGGAGCTCTGGGAGGATTTCTATTTGGTACTCTCTTTGGAATTATCGGCGGTTCACTGATGATTGCCTGGAGGCTCGCACCTACGGCGGAAGCAGTTCCAGAGAAGCAGCCGTCTGCCAAAATCTCTAAAACTACTGCTCATACTGGTTAAAGGAGATAGTATATGTGGAGGCAAATAATAAAAAACAAATCGTTTCTGTTCGGCATTTGTGTTCAGCTATTATTCCTCACCGCTTTTTCAATGGGAACTTCCGTGAAGGCGGCTGTCCAGGCACCAGATGGGTTTATCATCCAGGCGGACAGGGTGGTTGGAACCGGAATGAATGCCACCATTATAAAACAGGAAACATCTTCTTCGAGCGGAAAACCAATGCTTCGGTTCCAATATAAATCTGCAACTATCTATGGAATGAGGCTTACTAAGAAAATCCAGACTGAAAACGGACCTATTAGTATTACCTTAAAAGCTTCGGGTCCGGTTACTGTGAAGGGGATGACTGTTGACACCTCTGCGATCACTTTTCAGGGAGCTTGTATAAAGGCATTGATACCTGAGCCGGAAGCGGGTATGGATAATGTAGTTATGGTTGCCCACTATATGAACTCGGTTGACAGTAATATCGATCATTTAAAATTGGAAACGGTATCAGGAAGTGTTGGCCCTGATAAACCGGACACCGTTAAAATTCTAAAGGAACTTGCCGGTCTGCCTGCGAATCAAATAGACAGCGAGATTAAGAATATAAACAGCAGCCATCTCCCATTAACTTGTGATGATCCTGCAAAAGAAGGTTCTATTGGAGATACTGCGAAGCTGGACCAGGATCTTAAAAAAGCAATTGATATAGCAGATGCAATTACAAGACCTGTCAAGGATACAACCGGGAAACTTTTACCTGGTACTGATATTATTGGGGATGTAACAAAACCCCTAGAACCCGTAACCGATATTATCGGAGAAGTTACAAAACCGCTTGAGCCGGTAACTGATACTATCGGAGAGATAACCAAGCCACTTGATCCGGTTATTGGAGAGGTAACGAAACCATTGAAGCCGGTGACGGATACTATTGGAATAGTTACTGAACCAGTTAGGGATACGGTCAAGGAGACAACGAAAAAGCTTGATCCTGTTGTTAAGCCTGTTACAGACACTGTCGGAAAGACTGCAGCTAAGCTCGACCCTGTTACCAAAACAATTACTAAGACTGCTGAAAAAGTTACTCAGCCTGTCCAGGAGACAGTAAAGCCAGTGGTTCAAACGACGACACAAACGACTCAGAAGGTCGTAACCACTACAGTTCAGACAGCACAGCAAAAAATTGACGCAACCTGCAGCCAAATCAGCAGCTCGGGCGGACAAATCACGAAGGAAAATGCTCTAACGTTAATTGATGGGGCAATCGCTAATAAAAAAACACTGGAGGATATGTGCGGTACATCCAGCCTGAAGGATACCATTAAAAAGTGGGACGATTCACTGCTGAAATCGCTGGGCCTGTTAAACATATTCGGCCAAAAGCTGCTCAGTGATCCAGCGAAAGAACTAGAAAAAATGCGTGAACAAATTTCCAGCCAGAAAGACGGTACAATCGTCTATAAGCCATAGAAAAAGAGGCTTTCCCATGGCGGGAAGCCTCTTTTCATGAATTTGCAAAAGTCACTTGATATACCGATGATAGTATTTATGATCTTTTTTTGGATAAATCAGCTTTAATACAGCTATTTTTAAAGAAAAAGAGCAAATTTAGGCTGAAAGGGAACCACTTTTTATGAAAAGTGATAGGTTCCTTCGGAAATATTGTCTCTACAGAAGCAATATACTCCGTCTTTTTACTCTTAATGCCCGGGTTTTGGCAAGAATGCACGAGTTTTACAAGGAATGCCCGGATTTTACCAAGGAGTGCCCGGATTTTAGCAAGAAATGCCCGGGTTTTAGCAAGGAATGCCCGGATTAATCCTTAAATGCACAACTTACCAGAGCAATAACCGACTAATAAAGTGTTTCCCGAGTTGAGGCGGATATGCCCAAACGCCAGGCAAAGCCGCTTTAAAAAATTAATCAAACGTTTGATTAATTTTAGAATGCCCAGTTTCCATTGCGGAAAATGGCTTCAGAAGTACCGTCTTCAGTCACTCCGTCGATGTCCATCTCAGCAGAGCCAATCATGAAATCCACATGTGTAAGACTTTGATTCAAGCCAGCTTTTTCGAGTTCTTCGGAGGACATTTTTTTGCCGCCTTCCACACAAAAAGCATACGCACTTCCAATTGCAAGGTGGTTCGAAGCATTTTCATCGAATAATGTATTAAAGAATAATACATTTGATTGAGAAATTGGAGAATTATAAGGAACTAATGCAACTTCTCCAAGATAGTGAGAGCCCTCGTCTGTTTCCACAAGTCGTTTAAGAATTTCTTCTCCTGCTTCAGCTTTTACATCAACAATACGGCCGTTCTCAAAAGTAACGGAGAAATTATCGATGATATTACCACCGTAGCTAAGTGGCTTGGTGCTTGAAACAACTCCGTTTACACCAGTTTTTAAAGGAACTGTAAATACTTCCTCGGTTGGCATGTTTGCCATAAATTCATGGCCGCTTTCATTTGTACTTCCTGCACCAACCCAGATATGTCCTTTTGGAAGCTCAATTGTCAAATCAGTTCCTGGAGCTTTGTAAACAAGCTTCTGGTAACGTTTATTGTTAAGGTAGGTAGCTTTTTCATGAAGAGTTTTATCATGATTTTTCCATGCTTCTACAGGATCCTCATTATAAACACGAGTTGCTGTAAAAATGGCATCCCACAGCTTGCTGACTTGTTCTTCTTGATTATCTTCAGGAAATACCTTTGCAGCCCAGTCTGATGAAGGAGCAGCTATAACGGTCCAGCTAACTTTATCTGACTGTATGTATTGACGATATTTTGATAGTGCTTTTCCAGCCGCTTTTTGGAAAGTTGCGATTCTTTCAGAGTTTACCCCTTTAAGAAGGTCGGGACTTGAAGAAACAATGGACATAAACGCTGCACCTTTTTCAGCGAGTTCTTCCGTTTCTTTTGCACGCCAAACAGGGTACTCCGTAAATGCTTCCTCTGGAGCCAGATCATATTTTGTACGATTGACGGTATCGTCATTCCAGTTTACAACCACATTTTGCGCCCCTGCTTCATAGGCCTTTTTTACGACTAAACGAACAAATTCAGCTGCTTCTAGTGTGGTATTTACTACTAATGTTTGTCCTTTTTGAACGTTAACGCCAACCTTAACGGCAAGCTCAGCGTATTTTTCCAGGTTCTTTTGAAAGTCACTCATTGTTTTGTCTCCTTTAACGGAATTTTCATATTTAATTGTATCTTTTTTATCTGTAAAAAGAAACCTATTCAACCGCAGAAGCTTTGTAATAAAAAAGGGCTTATTCCAGCCCTAATGCTTTTTTTCTATTCTTTTCAAAAATCATAAACATGTACCAATAAATTCCTGCACTGGCAAGTGACAATAAAAACAGTGCAAAGAATGTCCAGTGGTATCCTACCCAGGTTGTCATTGGAATTGATAGGGGAGCGATGGTTCTTCCCATTGTATACCTAAGGCTCGCAGCAGCAAAGTACTGGCCTCTCATATGCTCAGGCGCCAATTTGGAAACAAAGTTTTGCTGGAGTCCTGCGGTCATTAATTCTCCGAACGTGAACAATGCCATTGCAAAAATAAATCCCCAAATCCATTGGGTTTGGCCGAAATAAAGAATAGCCACTGCATAGAAAAGTGAGGCTGCAACAAAAACGTTACGTTCGTTGTATTTTAACATCCATTTGGTTACGTATACCGTTAGTAATGCCACCAACAATCCATTTTCTGAAAGAATTATACCAAATGTCTGTGCACCTTTTACTTCAAATGACCAGCTTCCCAAAGTAAATAGTGTCTGAGTTCCTGCGGTATCTTTTATATAAACAGGCAGGAGCAAATCCAGCTGCATAAAGGTTTGACCTGCAATTACGCCTGCAATAATAAACAATAGAAATGTTTTATCTTTAATAATAACAGCATAGTCACGTATTTGATTTTGTAAGAAGTAATACCACTTTCCTTCATTGTCCCATTCCTTTTTTATGGTGGGAACGGTTTCCCGTGTCCACTTTGTCAGAACGAAACCTAGGAGGATACAAACCACACCGGCGATGAGCATTACTTGAAAAGGGTAGCGGACATAAAAGATGGCCCCCAAAATCGGACCACAGACAACAGCAATATTGATTGAAGTATAAAATATGGCAAAAACAGAGCTTCTGTCCTTTTCCTCAACTACATCTGCAACCATTGCCTGGCTTGCAGGCCAATAGATTGATCCAAAGACTCCTGCGATTGCGAAACAGATAAAGCTGATCCAGGGGGCATGAAGCCAAGGGGAATTTGCCAGGCCAAATCCAGCGAAAGCTAACCCCTGACCAATAGAGGAGATAACCATCATTCTTTTTCGTCCGAAACGGTCTGCACAATATCCCCCAAGCAGGTTGGCAAAAACGGAAAAGATCTGTGAAAAAATAAGTAATAAACCGGCTTTATTTTTTCCAAACTCATCGGAAAAATAAATGGTCAAAAACGGAAAAAACATCCAAAAGGTTATATTCATTAACGCTTCGCCAAAAAGGCGAACCTTTAAATTTGAATCCCAATCTCTAATCCTCATCAAAAATCCTCATTTCCTGACAGCTAGCTGACACATCAATAACGCCTAACTATCATACTATCGGACAGGAAGAACTTACAAGCGATAACAGGATGGCTGGAAAGAGTTCGGAAAGGAACGGGATAGGATAAATAGAAGTTTCACGAAATGGTGTGGGGTACCGGCCAAGCCGGCCCTCTTAATGGAAATTAGAAGTTTCACAAAATAGGGTGGGATACCGGCCAAGCCGGCCTCTTAATGGAAATTAGTAGTTTTCGAAAAAAGAGTAGTAAAGAAGCAGAAGTTTTTCGTATTTTAAGAGGTTCTGGGAAAGGGAAGGAATGAGTCCATATAATTGTGTAAAAAGAAAGAGTCATTTTATTCACTCTTGGCAACACTGTTTTCATCGACGAAAAACAATGAAAAGAGGAATAATAATGACTCAGTTACAGTTTAACCTAGATATGAACCTTTTATTCTGTTATAAATTCAAATATTGATACAGTGGTTAGGTCATCTTTTGTTTTAGTTTAAATGAGTTATGGAAAAAGAGAGGGGTGACTTCTTAAACGCTACTGCTTCTGAAATAGGAGTTGACTAGGGGAAGCTTCATAAAAGCAAAATCTTACATCCTTTAAGGTTTTTGAAATTTATCTATGTAATGGCGGCTTGATGTTCATTAAATGAAGATAGTTTTACAAGAAAAACACAAAAAATAGAGTGAGAGAAAGATATTTTTAAAATTTAAAGGGGAAATTCATGATATTAGGAAAGGAATGCACGTTTTCGAGGAAGAAATGCACGAAATAGAGGAAGAAATGCACGTTTTCAAGTCAAGTCCTATTAATTGTGTAAAATTAAATGCAAGTGTTTTCAACGAAGAATTGTGTGATGTGATCCAAACCC